>NZ_JBVJMV010000022.1:0-134760 GCF_055584025.1 Streptomyces sp. NPDC104309
CTGGTCATCGCGGCGGGCCGGAAGGCAGCGAAGCCGGTGCAATGGCGTGAGGGCTCCCGGCCCAGCACCGGCCGCGGTGGCTTCAAACGGATGTATTCACGGTTTGTGGCCTTGCGGATCCGTCCTGCCGGGCGCGAGATCCGGCAGACGGTCCAGGGGCCGCAGCTGCCGGAGTGCTGGCTGCTGGCCGAGTGGCCCGCCACCGAACCGGAACCAGTCCAGTTCTGGCTGTCCGACCTGCCCACAGACACCCCGCTGACCAGGCTGGTCCGGCTTGCCAAGCTCCGGTGGCGCATCGAGCACGACTACCGGGAGATGAAACAGGCCCTCGGTCTGGCCCACTTCGAGGGCCGGACCTGGACCGGCTGGCACCACCACGTCACACTCGTCTCCGTCGCCCACGCCTTCTGCACCCTGCAGCGACTGGCCAGAGCCCCAAAAGACACGGCGCCGGCCTGAGCCTCTACCAAGTCGTCCGCGAACTGCAGCTACTGCTCGCAGCCTGGACCGGCGCCTGCCCCACCTGCCACCGCGACATACCAGCACTCGCACCAACCTGACCAAGCCCTACTAGGTCCGTGACATCCACGTCTGACATCAACGCGGAGCAGACGAGGCCCACGGCGTCCAGGTCGTTCGTACAGTGGCGCGCTCCACCTGGACGCCATGGACCACGCCCGCTCCACGGTGTGTGGGTCGACGGCGTACGGGATGGAAGCTGGGGTGAGTGGTGGGCAGGGGAGGCGGCTCCCTGCGAGTCCGTAGCCGGGGGAAGGCCTCTCCCAACGGACCCATCAGATCAAGTGCCCCCGGGAAGCCCAGATGGCCTGGTCTCTTCCGAACCGGAGATGGTTCTGAAGAGACCAGGCTTTAGATGTGGACCTGTCTGCTTACGCTCTCGGAGCCCAGCGGCGGTCGGATCATTCCACCACGTAGTTGATCTTCTCAGTGGGTGGGTAGGTGTCCGACATCCCGTTCGGGTCGTACCAGCGGAACTCGCCCACCACGGTGCCCCGTTCGAGGGCATAGGGAACATCGAGCAAGATTCCCTGGCCGTTGGCGTTAGCGATCAGCCTATCGAGGTAGGCGACGCTCACGGGTGACGACAGAGTGCACTGGATCCAGCCAGCCACATTGGTGGCACAGGTGCCGACCTCCGTGCCGTCGCTCTTGATGAAGGGGAAGGTCACGTTGTTGGGGTTGATGACCCTCGCACCTGCCGAAGGCGAGAACGTGAGCGTTGTACCGGGCTGGGCGGTGCACCCGGCCGCCGTCAGACACTGCATTCCGAACGTGGTGAAAGCTGTCCTCCCGTGGTGGACTGGGCCAGACATCTGCGGCCAGCCCCAGTTGCCGGTCGAGGCCGAGGCGGTGGGGGCACTCGCCAGGACGCCTGCGGTGGCGCAGAGGCCGACGGCGGCGAGAACAGTCCTGCGCTTGAGTGACGCAAGCATGGAGATCCTTTCTGACCTGAGGATGAGCCTCCTCGACATCAGGAGATAGCGCCTTCCCGATCTCATGACGGTTCGCCATGCCCGGGGCTTTTCAGGAATCGCCCCGATGGCCCGTTGTGCTACGCCCACCACGACGGGCATTCGAGGGCTGAACCTATTGCAGGATCGGTGTTGCTCGTCGCGAGCGCCCTCTGGATGGCCCGGCTCCGACTCGCTCAGAGCCGGAAGGCGGTTCCATCACAGTGGCGGAAACGTCCTCCAGCGCACCACAACCGCACCAGATTGCGCGGGGAACAGCGGGGAATCACGGTGAAAGGAGCCTAGCCCGACAAGGTCGCGCCACTGCTGTTCGCGCAGGTCATGGGCCGATCGAGCCGCGAATGTCCGCAGCTTCCCAAGCTCGGAGCGCGAGTTCGATTCTCGTCACCCGCTCCATCCGAAACCCCCAGGTCAGAGCCCCGGGGTTCTTTGTTGCCTAGACCGGTAGGCAGTGCGCGCACTACAAGCGCACCATTAGCTCGCCGAGGGCTCCTCCTTGTGTCGATGTCGCCCAGACCCGAGCCGACGACGTGGTCGGGAAGGATGACGACGTACGTGCTGAACAACAGCACGCAGGCCGACGCTGTAGCAATGGCGCCGCTTGCGAACGCCCGCTGATCTCTTCGCACTTCGGATGCCCTATCCTCCACTGGCGAGCGGTGCCGAGGGGCACCGCTGAGGGTCTCTCAGGGGGGAGTCACCGTGCTCGTACTGTCATGCCTGCTCGTTCTCGCCGCCGTGGTGATGTACTTCGTCGGCCGTGCCCAAAGCTCGTCCCGGCTTCGGCTGGGTGCCGGCGTCGCACTGCTCGGCAGCGTGTTCTGTGGCATCGCCAGCACTGTGTACGTGGTCAGCGCCTACGAGGTCGGCGTGCCGGTGACGTTCGGCAAGGTGGGTGCGCCGATGACGTCCGGGATGCATCTGAAGGCGCCGTTCACCGATGTCACGCGGTTCTCGACCCGTCCGGTCGACCTCAACCTCTCCGACAAGGACGTCGTCGAGGTGCGGTCTTCCCAGGGGGGTGTGATGTACGTGGAGGTGACCGTGAAGTGGGCGGTCGTACCGAACAAGGCGGGGGAGCTGTATCGGCTGGCAGGGAGCGAGGACGCCATTCAGCAGCGACTGGTCTTCCCGGACAGCCGGGAGATCGTCCGGAACGTCTTCGCGCGCTACACCAGCGAGCAGGGATACGCCTCGGCCCGAGAAAAGATCAACGCGGAGATCGACGCGTTGATCAAGGAGCGACTCGCTCCCCGCGGTATCGACATCACCGCCGTGAACCTGCGCAACGTCAAGCCTTCGGACGCCCTCCAGAAGCAGATCGACCGCAAGATCCAGCAAAAGGAGGCCACCGAGCGGGCCACCGAGGCAACCCGCACGGCGGAAGAGGAGGCCAAGCGCCGCAAGATCGAGGCCGAGGGCACCGCCCGCGCCAACAAGATCCTCAACGACTCTCTGACCGACAAGGTTCTGATGAACCAGTGCATCGACGCGTACAGGGAAGCGGCCAAGGAGAACCCGGTCTACGCCGTGCCCTGCGGCTCCGGCAACGGCACCCCGGTCATCGTGGACGGCAGCAGCCGGAAGTGATTCCTCTTGTCGACTGAGCCAGCGCATCGTGCTCGGCCCGCACAGGCACGCCCGACCCGGGGCAGGAAGACGCAGCTTTCGTGATCACGCCCCTGATCTGTGCTTTCGGTGCGGATCAGGGGCATTTTCACGGTCTGGGACCTCCCTGGAGCCTCAGCCCGTGTGATCTTGTGGGCGGAGAGCCTGCCCGAGAGCCTTCGGGCCCGCTCCCGGCTGCTTGGCATGAGGTGCGCGTACGCCTTCAGCGTCAGCCCCGGATCGGAGTGCCCGAGGTACTCCGCGAGGGCCGCGGCCTACGGCCGCGCAAGCCTTGGCAGCTCGCTGCGCTCGGCGCGACGGCGGGCGGGAGCCCCCGCCCGCCGCGTACTTCCGGGCCGACTCGGACCTGGCATGCCCGACGGGTCGGCACAGTCCCTGCGACTCTCCCGGCTACGCTCGCGCGGGAGCGCCCCGCGGCGCGTGGCCGCGGGGCGCCTTGTGGGGTTTAGTCGACCTTCTGGCCGTCGTATGTACCGCCCACGCAGGGGTTGCCCGGCAAGTCGATCCGGGGCTCTCCGCCGCCCTCCCTGCACTGAGAAGGGGTGACGTAGGTTGGGGCATTCTGTGCGGTGGCGGTGGCGGCGCCTGTGAGGCTGAGTCCGGCGAGGGCTGCCGTGGCGATGACGGCGGCGAGGATTCGTCGAATGCGCATTTGGTTCCCCTTTCACGGATTACCTCGGTTGGGGCACTAGTCAGCTTGATCGTCAACCATGTGGGTGGCACGTCATGTGGCGCCATTCGGGTGACAGTGCTGGCGGGTGCGGGGTCGGTGACGCGACCCGTCGGACAGGCCCTGGAACGAAGAGACCACCCCGGCCGGATGGGTGGTCTCTTCGTTGTTCCGCACTACGACCCGCCGACGGACACCAGCCGGCTGCCTCGACCCCACACCTTGATGACCGTGCTTCCTGTCGATCACCCCAGCGTCGAGGGAAGCGACGACGCGGCCTCTACCTCTTCGCCCGCTCCACGGCCCTTCCCCTGGAGAACGTACGGCTGTGCGTTTCGGAGCTGGCGACGAATGCGCTGTTGCACGGGACCAGACGCGGCCACGGTTTCCTGGTGCGGATCGCCGTCGAGGACGGGGCCGTACGGCTGGAGGTTCACGACAGCCGCGAGGAGCGACCGCAGGCCCGGACGCCGGCGGGAACCGACGCTTCGGGGCGTGGGCTGATGCTGGTAGACGTCCTCTCTGACGGTTGGGGTGTCGAGGAGCGTGTCCCGTTCGGGAAGGTCATTCGGTCATGCTTCAAGACCACGCGATGCTGACCGCAGCCCCCCGCATCGCTGGCCGTCTGAACCTGGCCCGGCACCTCCCCAGGTGGTGGGGAGATCGCGTACGTGCTGCTCGCGCACTCCCCCTGCCTCGTCGACCAGGCCACCACCGAGACGCGCATGCGGCGGCTGGCCGACCTTCTCGGCGGGATGGGAAAACCTGCCGGCCTATCAGGGGCCAAGGCCCGCATCCACGACGCCCTCCTCGCCACACGCGACGAGCCTTACGTCACGCTCATGGTCAACCGGGCGCTGGCGACGGAAAGGTCCACGTGCTCTACGAGTCGTGGGGGTACGAGGACATCGGCCAGAGCCGGCCGTCCCCGGCCTCCCCCTCCTCACCGTGATGATTCGCGCCATCCGCTGACCCGAACCAGATCCCACCCCTCAGGCCCCGAGCCGGCTTCTTCCTGCCAGCACCCGCGCGCGGCAAGCCCCCGGCGTCCCCCACGCGTCCCGCAGCGGTCGCGCCTTGCGCAGCCACAGCGACAGATCCAGCTCCTGGGTGTACCCCACCGCGCCGTGCAACTGCAGTGCCGTCCGCGCCGCCGCGTATCCCGCCTCGCCCGCCGTCACCTTGGCCGCCGCCACCTCCGCACCGGCGTTCGGCGCCCCCTCGGCGAGCGCGAGTGCCGCCCCGTACAGCAGCGGACGGGCGAACTCCAGCGCGATCAATGTGTCGGCGAGCCGGTGCTTGACCGCCTGGAAGGAGCCGATGGCCGTACCGAACTGGGTGCGCTGCTTCACATAGCCGACCGTGGCCCGCAGCAGCGCCTCGCCGGTGCCGAGCGCCTGGGCGGCCGTCGCGAACGCCGCCCATCGGGCGGCCCGCGCCGCCGCCTCTGCCACCCGAGGGCCGGATGCCAGCAACTCCCCACCCGGCTCGGGGCGCCACAGCCGGCGGGCCGGGTCGGACGACACGCCGAGCGCCCCGGACCCGGGGGCGAGCCGCAACGCGTCGCCGGTCACCGTGAACACGGCGTCCACGGCATCCGCGTCCAGCGCATAGGGCCCGTACCCGTCCATCCGGAGCGTCGCCGACGCCGCGCCGGACGCCAGCCGCGGCAGCCACTCCTTGGCGACCGCGCCGCCCACACCGTCCAGCAGCACCCCGGCCGCGACGGTCTCCACGACCGGCCCCGGTACCGCATGCCGCCCCAACTCGGTGAAGGCGACGGCCAGTTCGACCGGCAACGGCCCGACGCCTTCGTACGCCTCGGGTATCGCCAGGGCGAACACCCCCGCCTGCGCCAGCCGCTCCCACACGGTCCGGCCCGGCCCGTGCTCCCCGGCGGCCCAGGCGCGTATCACCGCGGGGGTGTCCGAGGCCGTCAGCATCGCGTCCAGCGAACGGGCGAACTCCCGCTGCTCGTCGTCGAGGAGGAAACGCATCAGCGCCGTCCCTTCGGCAGGCCGAGCAGCCGCTCGGCGATGATGTCGCGCTGGATCTCGTTCGTACCGGCGTAGATGGGGCCGGCGAGGGAGAAGACATACCCCTCGGCCCACTCCCCGTCGGCGAGTTCGCCGTCCGCGCCCAGCAGGTCGAGCGCGGTCTCGTGCAACGCGATGTCGTACTCGGACCAGAACACCTTGTTCAGGCTGGACTCCGCGCCGATGGTCGCGCCGGCCGTGAAGCGCGACGCGTTCGCGCCGGTGAAGAGCTGATACGCGCGCGCCCCGATCACCGCGTCCGCCACCCGGTCCCGCAGCGCCGTGTCCGACGGGTCGCCGTGGCTGCGCCACAACTCGGCCAGCCGGTCGGCGGAGGCCAGGAAGCGGCCGGGGGAGCGGAGCGTCAGCCCGCGCTCGTTGCCCGTCGTCGACATCGCGATGCGCCAGCCCTGCCCGGGTTCCCCGATGATGTCCGCGTCCGGTACGAACACCTCGTCCAGGAACAGCTCGGCGAAGGCGGGCTTGCCGTCGAGCCGCCCGATCGGCCGGACGGACACCCCCGGCGCCGACAGGTCGAACATCAGATACGACAGCCCGTGATGCGGCTTCGCGGCCTCCGGGTCCGTACGGAAGATGCCGAACGCCCGGTCCGCGAACGCGGCCCGCGAGGACCAGGTCTTCTGTCCCGAGAGCAGCCAGCCGCCCTCCGTGCGCACCGCCCGCGAGCGCAGCGACGCCAGGTCCGAGCCCGACTCCGGTTCGGACCAGGCCTGGGCCCAGATCACCTCGCCGCTCGCCATCGACGGCAGGACCCGGGCCCGCTGCTCGTCCGTGGCGTGGTCGAAGAGCGTCGGGGCGAGGAGGTTGATGCCGTTCTGCGAGACCCGGCCGGGTCCGCCCGCCGCGTAGTACTCCTCCTCGAAGATCAGCCACCGGAAGATGTCGGCGCCCCGCCCGCCGTACTCGGGCGGCCAGGAGACCACCGACCAGCGGTCCGAGTGGAGCCGTGCCTCCCACTCCCGGTGCGCGGCGAAGCCCTCGGCGGTCTCCAGGGAGGGCAGCGGCTCCGCGGGGACGTTGGCCCGCAGCCACTGACGCGCCTCGGCCCGGAACTCCTCCTCCTCGGCCGTGTACGACAGATCCATCACGTGTCCGCCTTCTTCATCGAGGCGATGTCCATGCCGCCCAGCGGGTCCGCCGCCGTCTCCGCGTTGTGCGCGTGGGCGAGATGGTGCAGTCCGAAGACCGAGTCCAGGCCGGTGTGCAGCCCCTGAAGGTCCTCGGCCTGGTTGACCGCGCGCTTGGTCAGGGCCAGTCCCAGCCGCGGCATCTGCGCTATCCGCAGTGCCAGCTCATGGGTGCGGTCGGCCAGTTCGCCGCGCTCCACCACCTTGTTCACCATGCCGACCTCGTACGCCCTGCGCGCGCTCATCCGGTCGCCCGTGTACAGGAACTCCTTCGCGATCCGGGGCGGCATCACCCATGGGTGTGCGAAGTACTCGACGCCGGGAATGCCCATCCGGACCACCGGATCGGCGAAGAAGGCGTCCTCGCTCGCCACGATCAGGTCGCAGATCCAGGCGAGCATCAGCCCGCCGGCCACACAGGCCCCCTGCACCGAGGCGACGACCGGCTTCGGCAGCTCGCGCCAGCGCCTGCACATGCCGAGATAGACCTCCGACTCACGGGCGAAACGGCTCTCCGCGCCGGACTTGTCGGAGTGGTCCCACCACAGACCGGCCCGGCGCTCGAAGGGCAGATGCGCGTCGCGGCCGGGCGTGCCGATGTCGTGGCCCGCCGAGAAGTGCTCCCCGGCGCCGGCCAGCACGACCACCTTGACCTCGGAGTCCTCGGCGGCCCGGTAGAACGCCGCGTCCAGGGCGTAGGTCATGGCCGAGTTCTGCGCGTTGCGGTAGCGGGGGCGGTTCAGCGTGATGTGCGCGACCGGACCCCGGCGCTCGTACAGCACGGGATCGGCTGGGGACTGGTCGGCAGATGTGTCGTGGGCAGTGGGCATCGGCTCATCCTTCCCTAACAAGTGTTTGGTAGGTTAACGTACCGGCATGACCACCGTCGAGGCTCCGCGAGCCGGGATCGAGGAGGCACAGGCATGAGCGCACCGCAGTACGTACCCGGGCACGGGCTGCTGGCCGGCCGCAGCGCCGTCCTCACCGCTGCCGCGGGCGCCGGAATCGGCGGCGCCACCGCCCGCAAGTTCCTTGAGGAGGGCGCCCGCGTCGTCATCGGCGACGCGCACGCCCGGCGGCTGAAGGAGACCGAGCAGGCGTTCGCCGAGGAGTTCGGCGCCGACCGCGTTGCCGCACTGCCCTGCGACGTCACCGACGAGACCCAGGTCCAGGCGCTCTTCTCGCTCGCCGAAGAGACCCACGGCGGCCTCGACATCGTCGTCAACAACGCGGGCCTCGGCGGCACCGCCGAGCTCACCGAGATGACCGACGAACAGTGGACCAAGGTCCTCGACGTCACCCTGAACGGCACCTTCCGCTGCACCCGGGCCGCCCTGCGCTCGCTCAAGGCGGCCGGCCGGGGCGGCATCGTCGTCAACAACGCCTCCGTCATCGGCTGGCGCGCCCAGAGCGGCCAGGCCCACTACGCCGCCGCCAAGGCGGGCGTCATGGCCCTCACCCGGTGCGCCGCCGTCGAGGCCGCCGAGTACGGGGTGCGCGTCAACGCCGTCGCCCCCAGCCTCGCCATGCACCCGCACCTGGTGAAGGTCACCTCCGCGGAACTCCTCGACGAACTGACCGCGAAGGAGGCCTTCGGCCGCTACGCCGAGCCGTGGGAGATCGCCAACGTCATCGTCTTCCTCGCCAGCGGCTACTCCTCGTACATGACGGGCGAAGTCGTCTCCGTCAGCAGCCGGCATGCCTGAGCGGGCGCCCGCCGCGGCGTCCGCGGGGCCGTCCGGCGGGCGGAGAATGGGCGGGTGCCTACCAAGAAGAAGCCCCAGGTGACCCCCTCGCCCGAGCGCCGCCGCGAACTGCTCGACACCGCCGCCGAAGTGTTCGCCGCGCAGGGATACAACGCCACCACCGTCCGCAGGATCGCGGACGCGGCCGGGATGCTCGCGGGCAGTCTCTACTACCACTTCGATTCCAAAGAGTCGATGATCGACGAGATCCTCTCGACCTTCCTCACCGAACTCTGGGAGGGGTACGACGCGGTGCTCGCCGCCGGACTCGGACCCCGGGAGACCATCGAGGCCCTCGTCACCGAGTCCTTCCGGGAGATCGACCGGCACCGCGCCGCCGTCGCCATCTACCAGAAGGAGTCCAAGCACCTGGCCACCCAGCCGCGCTTCCAGTACCTCGCCGACTCCCAGCAGAAGTTCGAGAGGGCCTGGCTCGGCACGCTGGAACGCGGAGTCACCGACAAGTCCTTCCGCGCCGACCTCGACATCCGCCTCACCTACCGCTTCGTCCGCGACACCGTCTGGGTCGCGGCGTCCTGGTACCGGCCCGGCGGACAGCACAGCCCCGAGGAGATCGCCCGCCAGTACCTCTCGATGGTCCTGGACGGCATCGCCCTGGACACCTGAACCCACCCAAGGAGCAGCAGTCATGGCCGAGGCATACATAGTCGAAGCGGTACGCACCCCGGTCGGCCGGCGCAAAGGAGGACTCGGCGCGGTCCACCCCGCCGACCTCGGCGCCCACGTCATCAAGGCCCTCGTCGAACGGACGGGGATCGACCCGGCGGCCGTCGAGGACGTGGTCTTCGGCTGCCTCGACACCGTCGGGCCGCAGGCCGGAGACATCGCCCGCACCTGCTGGCTGGCGGCCGGACTGCCCGAGGAGGTCCCCGGCGTCACCGTCGACCGCCAGTGCGGCTCCTCGCAGCAGGCCGTGCACTTCGCCGCCCAGGGCGTCCTCTCCGGCACCCAGGACCTGGTCGTCGCGGGCGGAACCCAGAACATGACGCAGATCCCGATCGCCTTCGCCTCCCGTCAGGCCGCGGAACCCC
Organism: Streptomyces sp. NPDC104309; assembly: GCF_055584025.1. Lineage (NCBI taxonomy): Bacteria > Bacillati > Actinomycetota > Actinomycetes > Kitasatosporales > Streptomycetaceae > Streptomyces > Streptomyces sp. NPDC104309. The sequence continues at coordinate 9,774 of NZ_JBVJMV010000022.1, forward strand.
TCGGCCTGACGGACGGCCCGTACGCCGGCAGCGAGGGCTGGCGCGCCCGGTACGGCGACGCGCCGGTCAACCAGTTCCACGGCGCCCAGCTGATCGCCGAGAAATGGGGCATCAGCCGCCGGGACATGGAGGAGTTCGCCCTGCGCTCCCACCAGCGCGCCATCCGCGCCATCGACGAGGGCCGCTTCGCGCGCGAGGCCGTTGCCTACGGTGACGTCACCACCGACGAGGGGCCGCGCCGCGACACCACCCTGGAGAAGATGGCAGGGCTGAAACCGGTCCTGGAGGGCGGCACGATCACCGCCGCCTGCTCCTCACAGGTCTCCGACGGGGCCGCCGCCATGCTCATCGCCTCCGAGCGCGCCGTGGCCGAGCACGGCCTCACCCCGCGCGCCCGTATCCACCACCTCTCGGTGCGCGGCGAGGACCCGATCCGCATGCTGTCGGCACCGATCCCCGCCACCGCGTACGCGCTCAAAAAGACCGGAATGACCATCGACGACATCGACCTGGTCGAGATCAACGAGGCATTCGCGCCGGTCGTCCTGGCCTGGCTGAAAGAAACCGGAGCCGACCCGGAGAAGGTCAACGTCAACGGCGGCGCCATCGCCCTGGGTCACCCGCTCGGCGCAACCGGCACAAAATTGATGACGACATTGCTGCACGAACTCGAGCGCACCGGCGGCCGCTACGGCCTCCAGACCATGTGCGAGGGCGGCGGTCAGGCGAACGTGACGATCATCGAACGGCTCTGACACTCCTGCTCGGCCCCCAGCACGGCCCCGACGCGGCCCGGTACGGGCGCCGAGCAGCCACGACACCGCTCGCAGAACGATTCTTCGACGGCGTTTCGAGTACGCCCCGGGCCAGTTACCCCAAGGGCCCGGCCAGGAATCCGCCGACCGGCGCGCGGCGTGTTCCCACCAAGGGACGGCAGAACGTGCTACGGTTGCCGTGTTGCAGTTTTGGTACCCATGAACTTTATGTGCGCCTGACGGGAATGCTTCCTCAGGCGCATTATTGTTTTCCGGCTTTCTCCGGATGGGGCTCAATGCGGCGACTTGAAATTCGTAAAGTGCGGATTTCCGGCACTGCACCTCTTTTAGGAGAATGACATGGCTACTGGAACCGTGAAGTGGTTCAACTCGGAAAAGGGCTTCGGCTTCATCGAGCAGGACGGCGGCGGCGCCGACGTCTTCGCCCACTACTCCAACATCGCCACCTCGGGCTTCCGTGAGCTCCAGGAGGGCCAGAAGGTCTCCTTCGACGTCACGCAGGGCCAGAAGGGCCCGCAGGCGGAGAACATCGTCCCGGCCTAATTGCCAGGACGCGTACCTCGCAGCCGGGGCCCGCACCGTGAAGGTGCGGGTCCCGGCTTGTGCTGTCCCGGGACATGGCGGAGAAGAGCGCCGTCCCGCAGAGGTCCCCAAGCAGTCCCAAGCAGTCCCAAGCAGTTCCCAGGAATCCCTAGGACTCCTCAGGAATCCCCCAGGAGGGCAATTCCGTATGACCCGCTCCGAACGCCAGGACCGACCCGCCCGCAACCGCCCGTCGAGGGGGCGCGGCTCGGCCCCGGCAAAGGCAACCGCAAAGGGTTCCGGCAAGGGATCCGGCAAGGCGTCGCCCCGTCGCAGGGCCACGCCGCCGCAGGGTGAATTCGCCCTGCCGGAAACCATGACCCCCGCACTGCCCGCCGTCGAGGCGTTCGCCGAGCTGGACATGCCCGCAGCCCTGCTGAAGACCCTTGCCGCGCAGGGCGTCACCGACCCGTTCCCGATCCAGGGCGCCACCCTGCCGAACTCGCTCGCCGGCCGGGACATCCTCGGCCGCGGCCGTACCGGCTCCGGCAAGACCCTCGCCTTCGGCCTCGCGCTGCTGGCCCGGACCGGCGGACGGCGCGCCGAGCCGCGCGCCCCGCTCGCGCTGGTCCTCGTCCCGACCCGCGAGCTCGCCCAGCAGGTCACCGACGCGCTGACGCCGTACGCGACGGCGGTGAACCTGCGCCTGGCCACCGTCGTCGGCGGCATGTCGATCAGCAAGCAGTCCGGCACGCTGCGCCGGGGCGCCGAGGTGCTCGTCGCCACGCCGGGCCGCCTGAAGGACCTCATCGAGCGCGGCGACTGCCGCCTCGACCAGGTCGCCATCACCGTCCTCGACGAGGCCGACCAGATGGCGGACATGGGCTTCATGCCGCAGGTCGTCGCCCTGCTCAAGCAGGTCGAGCCGGACGGCCAGCGGATGCTGTTCTCCGCGACGCTCGACAAGAACATCGACCGGCTGGTCAAGATGTTCCTGACCGACCCCGTCGTGCATTCGGTCGACCCGTCCGCCGGCGCCGTCACCACCATGGAGCACCATGTGCTGCACGTGGCCGACGAGACCGACAAGAAGGCCGTCGCCACCCGGATCGCCGCCCGTGACGGCCGGGTGATCATGTTCGTGGACACCAAGCGTGCCGCCGACCGCTTCGCCAAGCGGCTGCTGGCCAGCGGTGTACGGGCTGCCGCCCTGCACGGCGGGCGCTCGCAGCCGCAGCGCAACCGGACGCTGGACCAGTTCAAGAACGGCCAGGTCACCGCGCTCGTCGCGACGAACGTGGCGGCGCGTGGCATCCATGTGGACGACCTCGACCTGGTCGTGAACGTGGACCCGCCGACCGACCACAAGGACTACCTCCACCGCGGCGGGCGCACGGCGCGTGCCGGGGAGTCCGGCAGCGTCGTCACTCTGGTGCTGCCCGAGGAGAAGCGGGAGATGACCCGGCTGATGGCCGACGCGGGCATCGCCCCGCGGACCACCCGGATCACGTCCAGCGACGACGAACTCACCCGGATCACCGGGGCCCGCGAGCCCTCCGGCGTCGCGGTCGTCATCGAGGTCCCGCAGCCGACCCCGCCGAAGCAGCGCACGCGGTCGGGCGGGGCCGCGGCGGGCGGTCCCGGCCTCCGCTCGGGCAGCCGTGGCCGTGGCCGCCGCGGTGGTGCCGGGCAGGGCGGCGGTGAGGGCCGCGCGACGGGCGGCTCCGCGCGGGGCGCGGGTGCCGGTGCGGGCAGGGGCGGTTCCGTGCGAGGTGCCGGTTCGGGCACCTCCGGCGCTTCGGGTGGTTCGGCGCGAGGTGCGGCCGCCGGTGGCGGCCGTGGCGGCGGTGCCGGGCGCGGCGGCGCGGCGGGGCGTGGCCGCAGGGCCGCGTAGCGGTACGGACGACACGTGGTGACGTGGTGACCGGATTCGTTCGGTCACCACTGCGCCCTCTCGCCCGACCGTGCGGTTCCAGGTGTCCTTGGGGGCGATGGCCTCGCGGGTCAGGACCGATCCGTGGGTGTGCGGTCGGTGGCCACGGCGGTTCGACGCCATGGCCTGGGCGGATTTCCTTGTCGGTGTGCGAGGTGGAGACACTCATGGGTGAATCGGCTACCTTTCCGCCAAACATTTGTTAGGTGGGAGGCGGCAGCCTGCCCCGCATCGCCGACAAGGAGATGTGCGATGACCGCAAGCGGTGAAGAGACCGGCAGGACCCCCGAACTCCACCCCGGCTCCGCCCTCACCCCACCGGACCCCTTCGCTCCCGCCCGACTGGGCCCCCTCACCCTCCGCAACCGCATCATCAAGTCCGCCACCTTCGAAGGCGTGACCCCCAAGGGCCTGGTCACCGACGAACTGATCGCCTACCACCGTCGGCCCGCTGCGGGCGGCGTGGGCATGACCACCGTCGCGTACTGCGCCGTCTCCCCCGAGGGCCGCACCGAGCGCCACCAGATCTGGATGCGCCGCGAAGCCGTGCCGGGGCTGCGCAGGCTCACTGATGCCGTGCACCGTGAGGGTGCGGCCGTCAGTGCCCAGATCGGTCACGCGGGTCCGGTCGCCGACGCCCGTTCCAACCGGCTCCCGGCCCTGGCCCCCGGCCGGTTCCTGAGCCCGCTCGGCATGCGGATGACCCGGGCGGCCACCTCCGAGGACATCGCCCGCGTCACCCGTGCCCATGCCGCCGCCGCCCGGATCGCCGTCGAGTCCGGATTCGACGCGGTCGAGATGCACTTCGGCCACAACTACCTGGCCAGTTCATTCCTCAGCCGCCGCATCAACCACCGCGACGACGCCTACGGGGGCAGCCTCGCCAACCGCGCCAAGGTCGCCCTCGGTATCGCCCGCGCCGTTCGCGACGAGGTCGGCGACACGATCGCCGTCACCGCCAAACTCAACATGGACGACGGAGTGCCCGGCGGCTTCTGGCTCGACGAGAGCCTCCAGGTCGCCCGCCGGCTCCAGGAGGAAGGAACGGTCGACGCCCTCGAACTGACCGCCGGCAGCTCCCTGCTCAACCCGATGTATCTGTTCCGCGGAGACGCACCGCTCTCCGAGTTCGCCGCTGTCTTCCCCCAGCCGATGCGTCTGGGAATACGCCTGGCCGGCGGCCGATTCCTGCACGCGTACCCCTATGAAGAGGCGTTTCTGCTGCCCTCGGCCCGCCAGTTCAGGGCCGCGCTGAGCCTTCCGTTGATCCTGCTCGGCGGCATCACCCGCCGGGCGACCGTCGAACAGGCCATGGCGGAGGGCTTCGAGTACGTGGCCATGGCCCGCGCGCTCCTGCGCGAACCCGACCTGGTGAACCGCATGGCCGAGGACCGCGAGGTGCGGTCCTTGTGCATCCACTGCAACAAGTGCATGCCGACCATCTACACCGGCACCCACTGCCCACTCGTCGGACCCCTTGCCGGACCGCCCGCCCCACCCCTCACGGGGGACGGACGACGGTCTCTTCCGGACGCTTCCTGAGCGTCGCGTCCGCCCCGTGCCGCGCCGCCGCCGCCCGCGCGGTGGTCGTTCAGGTGTCGCAGTCCAGGACCGTCCGGCACAACCCGCACCGGGCCCGCACCCGGCCGCGTACCGGAACGCGGATGCGCTGGTGGCAGGTAGGGCAGCCGAAGGAGACCCGCAGTCCCTGCGGGCCGTTCTCGAAGGCGTACGGGGTGCCGGGGCCCCGGGCCGCCTCGGCGCCCGGATGGTCCCGGGCGTACCGCCGGTCCCTGGCGTAACGGCGACGGCCCGCCCACCCGGCGGCCGTGAGAGGAGGCTGCCGGGTGTCGCGGAGGGCCTGGGCGCGGCCCTGCGTGTAGGCCGTGTACGCCTGCGGGCTCGTGAACCACGGGGAGGGATCCTCGTCGAAGGCGAACGCCCTCTTGGCGAGGACGTATCCGAACTCCTCCGGGGTGAGATAGCCGAGCTTCTGGCTGGAGACGGCGTCCTCGCGGAAGGCGTCCAGCAGCAGCCAGCCCGCGCCCAGGTAGGTCGTCACGGTGTCGGTGAGGATCTCGTTGTCGGGCGTGGTGGGGAACTCCAGGCCGAGGCGGTGCAGCAGCACGTGCGTGACCTCGTGCGAGAGCGCGGCGCCGATGTCCCTGCGATGGGTGCGGAAGCGGTCGTTGAGCTCGATGAAGTACTCGGGCCCCGCGGCGAGTTCGACACCGGCGGCGTGTTCCATCGTCCGGAAGCCGACGATCATCCGGGCGTCCGGCAGATGCAGGTGCCGGACCATGGACCGCGCCACCCGCTGGGCGCCGAGATACAGATCGTCCTGGTCGCAGAAGGCGACATCGGCGGGCGCGAGGCTCGTGGCGTAACCGCGCACGCCGTCGTACGACAGCCTCCGGTACAGGGCCGTGATCGCGGACCGGACGGTGTCGAGATGCGGGAATCCGTGGACCACCGGACTCGCGCCGCCCCGGCTGTCGTCCGTCACGTTCCCACCCCCGTCCGTGACGCTCGGCCGGTCTCCACTGTAGCCGCAACGGAATTGAGGCCGACCGGTCCATGGGGCGGCGTCGCCCGCCATGGACCGGTCGGCAAAGTGATCTTGGCCGAAAGGTGAATCTTGTGGGGACCCTGATCATTTCCCGATAATCCGAATCGTGTCATTGTCGGGAACATGACCATCGGGTGTCTCCATCCGTGGTCGGGCCCGGCGAGGGCACATGCACCCCCCACAAGAACCCCCCACGAAAGAAGGCAGTCCGTTGAAGCAGCTTCTGCGTGCCGTGAAGAGATGCTCCGTCATAGCCGCCGTGGTCCTCGCGGCCGTCAGTCTCCAGCCCGCCGGAGCCTTTGCGGCCCCCGCCCCGGTCGTCGGCGGAACCCGCGCCGCCCAGGGTGAATTCCCGTTCATGGTCCGGCTCTCGATGGGCTGTGGCGGTGCTCTCTACGCCAAGGACATCGTCCTCACCGCCGCGCACTGCGTGGACGGCTCGGGCAACAACACGTCCATCACCGCCACCGCCGGGGTCGTCGACCTGCAGTCGTCCAGCGCGGTCAAGGTCAAGTCCACCAAGGTCCTCCAGGCCCCCGGCTACAACGGTGCGGGCAAGGACTGGGCGCTGATCAAGCTCGCCAAGCCCATCGATCTGCCGACCCTGAAGATCGCCACCAACACCACGTACAACAACGGCACCTTCACCATCGCGGGCTGGGGCGCGGCCTCCGAGGGCGGCGCCCAGCAGCGCTATCTCCTCAAGGCGACCGTGCCGTTCGTCTCCGACGCCCAGTGCCAGGCCGCGTACGGCAGCGATCTCATCCCCGGTGAGGAGATCTGCGCCGGCCTGATCGACACGGGCGGCGTGGACACCTGCCAGGGCGACTCCGGCGGCCCCATGTTCCGTAAGGACAACGCCGGAGCCTGGATCCAGGTGGGCATCGTCAGCTGGGGCCAGGGCTGCGCCGAGCCCGGCTACCCGGGTGTGTACAGCGAGGTTTCGACGTTCGCCGCCAACATCGCGTCCGCGGCGGCCACGCTCTGATCCCGGCCCCGGGTCGGGCGCCCGCCGCGGCCGATGCCTGACTCACACCCGGACCTCCCCGGGGGTGCCCGTCCGGACGGGCACCCCCGGGCCCAGCTCGACATACGGCGCGCCGGCGCCCTCCAGCTCCAGCACCCGCACCTCGTTGGCGCCCTCCCGCAGCACCGGACCCGGGACGTACAGCGTCCGCTGCGGGCCCGTGGACCAGTAGCGCCCCAGGCAGAAGCCGTTCACCCAGACGAACCCGCGCGTCCAGTCCGGCAGTTCGAGCCCCGCGTGGCCGATGACGTCCACCGCCGCGACCTCGAACGTCCCCCGGAACAGTCCGGTACGCCCGGCTTGCTCGGTGCCGTCGACGCTCCCGAAGGCCAGTCCGGCCAGCGCGTCCGGCTCCTCGAACGCCTCCAGCCGCAGCGCCCGTGCCCGTACACCGTGCAGGAACTGCCGTTCGTGCAGTACCCCGCCCGTGATCCCCTTGGGCTCACCGAGCCGTGGCCCGTAGTTGACGCGCCCCAGCGACTCCACCCACAGTTCGACCTCCGCGGGCCCGGCCACCGGCTCGTCCAGCGTGCCGTTCTCCTCGCTCAGCACACCCTTCCGGACACCGTTCACGTACACCACGGCCCGGTCCCGGAGTCCTGCGACGCCCAGGGTGTACGGACGGCGCGGACCGGGCACCGCGACCTGGTAGCGCACCAGGCCCCGGTCGACACCCAGCTCCTCGAAGGTCGGCGGAACGCCGGACGGCGCCGACTCCTCGTCGCCCAGTGCCTCCAGCACGGCGGCCAGCGTCGCATGGTCCGTCAGCTCCGCCCGCACCGGAACGACCGGCGGGGCAGGCTCGGGCGGAAGCTCCGGAAGCGGCCCGTCCGCGTACTCGGCGAGCACCTCGCGGAACAGCCAGAACTTCTCCGTGGGGCGGCCGTACTCGTCGATCGGCGCGTCATAGTCGTACGACGTCACCGTCGGCAGAAAATCCTGGTCCTGCAGCGGACCGGACCGATTGGCCCCCGCCCATCCGGCGAAGTTCGTCCCGCCGTGCGCCATGTAGATGTTCACCGAGGCCCCGCACTCCAGGATCTCCCGCAGCGCGTCGGCGGCCTGGGCCGGATCCCGTACGACCGGCTCGGCACCCCAGTGCTCGAACCACCCGCACCAGAACTCCATGCACATCAACGGGCCCCTGGGCTGATGGCGGCGCAGCACCTCGAACGCCTCCCGCGCGCCCGATCCGAAGTTCGCCGTGGCGAGCAGCCCCGGCACGGAGCCGCCCGTGAGCATGTGGTCCTCCGGCCCGTCGGAGGTGAACAGCGGCACGGTCACCCCGCGCTCCCGCAGCATCCCGGCCACCCGCCGGAGATAGACCCGGTCGGTGCCGTAACTCCCGTACTCGTTCTCCGCCTGGACCATGATCACCGGGCCGCCGCGCCCGATCTGCCGCTGCACCACCTGCGGCAGCAGCGCCGTGAACCACCGCTCCACGGCAGCCAGATACGCCTCGTCACGGCTCCGCACCCGTCGGCCGAAGCGCCCCGTCACCCAGGCCGGCAGACCGCCGTTCTCCCACTCGGCGCAGATGTACGGTCCCGGGCGGACGATCGCCCACAGCCCGGCCCGCTGCGCCGCGTCCAGGAACCGGCCCAGCGCCGCCACGTCCCGGAACCGGCCGGGCCGCGGCTCATGGAGATTCCACGGCACATACGTCTCGACACAGTTGAGTCCCATGGCGCGCAGCATCGACAGCCGGTGGTCCCACTGTGCCTCGTGGACCCGGAAATAGTGCAGGGCGCCCGACAGCAGCCGTACGGGCTTCCCGTCGAGCCGGAAGTGGTCGTCCCCCACGGTGAAGTCAGCCATCGTGCTCGTACTCTCCTGTGCGTGCGGTCCGCCGGGCCGCGCGTCCCCGACGGACCGCACGACGGCGCGCACCACGGAAACGGGCGGACCCGGGAGGAATGTTGCAACCCAGCTTCGCCCCCTGGCGTGCGGCCGGTCCATGGACAAAGATCACTGCTGTTTGGACACAATTGTTCGGACCAATGGATGAAGGGGAGGAAGGAAGGCCGATGTACCACACCTGGATGCGCTTCTTCACTCCCAGCCCGCTCCACCACCGGCTGGGCCTCGTCTGTCTGGGCGTGGGACTGCAGCACGGTGCCCTGCCGCCGGTCGGCCCGCGCACTCTGGACCACCATGTGGCCGTCGTCATCAACTCCGGAAGCGGCTGGTTCAGCGGCTCCGACGGCCGCCGGGTGCCCGTCGTCGCGCCCAGCCTGATCTGGCTGACCCCCGGCACCCCGCACCACTACGGGGCCGACCCCGCCACCGGCTGGGACGAGAGCTTCGTGGACTTCACCGGCCCCGCCACCGCCACGTACACCGAACTCGGCTACATCGAGCCCGACCGCCCGCTCGTCCCGCTCGCCGACACGGCGGGCCCGCGTGCCGCGGTGGGGCGGATGGTGCGGGCGGCGCGGCGCGGCAATCCGCTGCTGGAGGTCGAGACCGGCGCCGCCGTCCACGAACTCCTCGTCGCCCTGCGCCGGGCCCGCGCCGACGTCAGCCACGACGGCGACCCGGTCCTGCAGGCCCTCGCCCGCGACGCGTTCCAGCCGCTGTCCGTCGCCGAGCACGCGGCCCGGCACGGCATGACCCCCGCCGAGCTGCGCACGGCGGTGCGGCGAGGCGCGGGCTGCAGTCCCAAGGACTACCTCCTCGGCATCCGGCTCGGCCGTGCCAAGGAACTCCTCGCCGCCACGGACCTGCCGGTCGCCGCGGTCGCCCGACGCGTGGGGTACGACGATCCGGCGTACTTCTCCCGTCTGTTCGCCCGCCGGGTCGGCGCCGCCCCGGTCCGCTTCCGCGAGCAGCAGGGCCGCAGCGTCCCGGGCGGCTGGAGCGACCAGGTCCCGGACCCGGAGCACCCACCGACGATCGCGCCCGCGGGCCCGGCCCTCTGAGGCCGTAAGCTCGCTGACCATGACCACGAGGGACATCGACGAGTCCGTGAGCGCGGAACTGAACCGGCTGCGCGAGAGCATCGACAACATTGACGCCGCAGTCGTCCATATGCTCGCCGAGCGCTTCAAGTGCACCCAGCAGGTCGGCCACCTCAAGGCCGCCCACCAGCTGCCCCCGGCCGACCCGGCCCGCGAGAGCCGGCAGATCGCCCGGCTGAGGCAGCTGGCGGAGAGCGCGCGTCTGGATCCGGCCTTCGCGGAGAAGCTGCTGAACTTCATCGTGGCGGAGGTCATCCGCCATCACGAGCGGATCGCGGAGGAGTCGGCGACGAACGGGGAGACGTCGTGAGCGCCGCGGGGCGGCCGGGTCCGGCGTGGGAACCGTTCTCCTGTCCTCGGTGATTCTCTTGCCCTCATCGAACCGAGTGGGGTTCGTCGGCCCGGCGCGCAGACGCTCCGGACCGGCCGCCCGCCCGCGCCTCGACATCACGGGCTGATCAGCGAGGTGTGCGCAGGCCCGTGATCATCATGTGGATCAGCAGGTCGTAGCTCTCGTCCAGTTTCTCCGGCAGGCCGAAGGCGCCCTCGGCCTCCAGAACCGCGAAGCCGTGGACGGTCGCTCGCAGGCAGCGGGCCGCGTGGATCGCCGCCGAGTCGGCCATTCCATAGGCGCGGAAGGTGGCGAGCATGATGTTGATCAGTCGCCCCCCGGCCTCGGCCGTGTGCGGCTCGGGCGTCTGGATGAGCGCCGAGTAGCGGTGCGGGTGGCGCAGCGCGTAGTGCCGCCAGGCCACCATGAGCGCGCGGATCGCCTCGTCGGCTGAGCGGCCCAGCACGGCCTCGCCGACCTGGTCCGCGATCTCGTTCATGATGCGTGCCGACATGAGGTCGCGCAGCTCGGCCAGGTTGCGCACGTGCTTGTACAGGGACGGGGTGGCGACGCCCGCCCGGTCGGCCACCGCCGACAGGGTCAGGGCGGCGGGGCCCTTCTCGTCGATGGCCAGCAGTGCGACGTCGACGACGGCATCCGTGGTGAGCGCCGCCCTAGCCACGCGCGCCGACCTTGAGGAAGGCCAGGACGGCTGCGGCGACCTCGTCCGGGAACTGGACGTGCGCGTAGTGACCGGCCCCCTCGATCATCACGAGACGGCCGAGCCCTGCGGGCATCTCGGCCACGATGCCCTCGCCCTCGGCCCCGGGGTCGGCCCAGTCGGGGTCGAGCGTGCCCTCGATGACCAGAGCGGGGCACCGGATGGCACCGAGACACGCACCGGCGTCCGTGGGAGCGGACATGCCCATCCTGCTGACGACGGCCATCCGGCCCGGCCTGCGCAGGTCGGCCTCCAGAGCGGCGACATGGTCGGCGTGACCCGTGGGCTTGACGCCCGGGTAGGCGTGGTCGAGGTAGCGCTTCCACAGCCCGACGCTGCGCAGCAGGCCGGCGCCCATCAGCAGGCCCATGCCTTTGCGGTAGCGGGCATGGGACAGCAGAGCGCGCGGGCTGATCTTCTGCGCGCGGGTGAACGGGCTGATCTCGACGACGGCGCTGACCAGTTCGGGCTCCTGGGCCGCCGCGATGGTGGCGGCGCCCCCGGCGAAGGAGTGGCCCACGATCACGGCAGGGCCGCCCAGGTGCCGGATCACGGCGAGGAGGTCGGCCGCCGCGTCGGTGCGGGTGAAGGACGCCCAGCCGGTGCTGGACTCGCCGTGACCGCGCTGGTCCACGCAGGCGACCCGCCATCCGGCCGCCACGAGCCGGGCGGCCATGTCGCGGTAGGCCGCTCTGTTGTCGCCCATGCCGTGGGCGAGCACGATCAGCGGGCCCTCGCCGGTCACGTCGTACGCGAGCTGTCCGCCGTCGATCGTCAAGAACTCGGTCATGTCCACCCTCCGGGCTAATGAATGTAGCCGCAAAGCTAATGCCATTAGCCGATCGCGTCAACCGGCGCTCCGGAGCGGGTGGCGCACGGCCGGGCACCGGCCCGTCTGGCGACCGCCGAGGCGCCACGGCCGCGCGAGGCAGCCCGCACCCGGACCCCCTGGCGGCTCGTCCACGGCGGCCGGCCCCGTGCCTCGACGGCCTTCGGCACGGAACGTGCCGCACTGTCCGAACTGCCCGGCGGATCAGTCGAGTCCGTACCGCAGGACAAAGCCACGCGGGCGCATCGACCTCGACGCCTGCCTCGGAGACGATCCGGCAGGCACCCAGGTCTGCTGCCGCGGTCCCGAGCGGACTCCGCGGGACCCCGGCCGCCGCCGATCAGCCCTGGGAGAACCCGCCTGCGCCCGGCCCGCCCCGTACGGCAGCATGGGCACATGTCCGTACTGACGCGCGACGAAGCGCAGACCCGAGCCCGGTTCCTCGACGTACACCGCTACACGATCGACCTCGATCTGACCGGTGGGGAGGAGACCTTCGACTCCCGCACCGTGATCCAGTTCACCGCGACCGCCGCCGGGGACACGTTCGTGGAGCTCAAGCCGGCCACCCTGCGCTCGATCAGCCTCGACGGACAGCCTCTCGACCCCGCCGACCTCGTCGAGAACCGCTTCCCGCTCACCGCGCTCACCGCCGGCGCACACGAGCTGCGCATCGACGCCGCCATGCGCTACTCCCGCACCGGCGAAGGCATGCACCGGTTCACCGACCCGACCGACAGCGAGACGTACGTCTACACCCAGCTGTTCATGGAGGACGTCCAGCGCGTCTTCGCCGCGTTCGACCAGCCCGACCTCAAGTCCGTCTTCGAGCTCACCGTCACCGCACCCGAAGGCTGGACCGTCCTCGGCAACGGCATCGCCGAGCACCGGGGCGACGGGCGCTGGAGCCTGGCCGCCACCCCGCCGATCTCCACCTATCTCGTCGCCGTCGCGGCGGGCCCCTGGCACTCCGTGACCACCGAACACGCCGGACTGCCCTTCGGTATCCACTGCCGCCGCTCACTGGCCCCGTACCTCGACGCGGACGCCGACGAGATCTTCGACATCACCCGCGCCTGCTTCGACCGGTTCCACGAGAAGTTCGACGAGCCCTACCCCTTCGACTCCTACGACCAGGCCTTCGTACCCGAGTTCAACGCGGGCGCCATGGAGAACCCCGGACTCGTCACCTTCCGCGACGAGTTCGTCTACCGCTCCGCCGTCACCGACACCGAGCGCCAGACCCGCGGCATGGTCATCGCGCACGAGATGGCCCACATGTGGTTCGGCGACCTCGTCACCCTCGCCTGGTGGGACGACATCTGGCTCAACGAGTCCTTCGCCGAGTACATGGGCTACCAGACCCTCGCCGAAGCCACCCGGTACACCGACACCTGGGTCGACTTCGGCGTCGCCCGCAAGGGCTGGGGCTACGACGCCGACCAGCGCCCCTCCACCCACCCCGTCGCCCCCGACCCGGCCGCCGTCCCCGACACCGCGTCCGCGATGCTCAACTTCGACGGTATCTCCTACGCCAAGGGCGCCTCCGCACTGCGTCAACTCGTCGCCTGGCTCGGGGAGAAGGACTTCCTGGCCGGCATCAACACCCACTTCGCCCGCCACAAGTTCGCCAACGCCACCCTCGCCGACTTCATCGACAACCTCGCGTCGGCCACCGACCGCGACGTCCACGCCTGGGCCGACGCCTGGCTGCGAACCACCGGAGTCGACACCCTCACCCCCCAGGTCGAGGAGTCCGCCGGCACCTGGTCCCTCACCGTCGACCACGCCGGCAGCCGCCCCCACCGCATCGCCGTCGGCGCGTACGACCACGCCCCCGACGCGCACTCCGGCCCCGACCGCCTCGTCCTGCGCGACCGGTTCGAGATCGACGTCCCGCAGAACGGCACGGCCAAGGAACTGCCCGGCCGCCGCCCCGCCCTCGTCGTCCTCAACGACGGCGACCTCAGCTACGCCAAGGTCCGCCTCGACGCCGCATCCTGGGACACCGCCGTAAGCGACCTGTCCGGCATCCCCGACGCGCTCACCCGCGCCGTCGTCTGGAACGCCGCCCGCGACATGGTCCGCGACGGCGAACTCGCCCCCACCGCCTACCTCGACGCCGCCCGTGCCCACCTCCCGCACGAGACCGACCTCGCCCTCGCCCAAGGCGTACTCGCCTTCGCCGGCACCCACATCGCCGACCGCTACCTCAGCCCCGAAAAGCGCCCCGCCGCCCTCGCCACCCTGACCGCCCTGTGCCGCGACCTCATCCGCCGCACCGAGGACGGCCACAACCCCGGCCTGCGCCTCATCGCCGTACGCCACCTCATCGACGTCGCCACCCAGCCCGACACCATCCAGGACTGGCTCAGCAACGGCACCGTACCCGGCGGACCCGAACTCGACCCCGAACTGCGCTGGCGCATCCTCACCCGCCTCGCCGTCCTCGGCGCCACCGACGAGACCGCCATCGCCGCCGCACTCGAAGAGGACCCCAGCGCCACCGGACAGGAAGGCGCCGCCCGCTGCCGGGCCGCTCTGCCCACCCCCGAGGCCAAAGCCGCCGCCTGGCACGCCCTGTTCAACGACGACAGCCTCTCCAACTACCTCTTCACTGCCACCGCCCAGGGCTTCTGGCAGCCCGAACAGGCCGACCTCGTGCAGGACTACGTGCCCCGCTACTACCCCGAGGCCACCCGGCTCGCCGCCCACCGCGGCCCCGCCATCGCCGATGCCGCGGGCCGCTACGCCTTCCCCGCGTACGCCGTCGACGCCGACAGCCTCCGCCTCGGCGAACAGGCACTGAACGACAAGACCCTCATCCCGGCACTGCGCCGCAAGCTCATCGACCAGATCGACGACCTGCGCCGCGCCCTCGCCGTACGCGACAGCCACTGACCCCCCGGATCCACACCACCCCGACCCCGGGGCCCGCACCCCCCTGATCTCGCAGGGATCCGCACCACCCGGACCCCGGGATCCGCACCACCCGTGCCCGGCGCCACACCCACCACACAGGAGGCGCCGGGCACATCCATGTCCGGCGCCACACCCATACCACCGGAACCCCCGACAACAGCCCCCGCCCCCTCCACATCCCCCTTTCGAGTTCAGATCACCGAGCTCCGCGGCCGCGCACCCGAAAACCCGGACAAGCTGGCATGTCCACCCATGCGCACCCGAAGGGCCCCGCCGCCATGCCCACCCCGCCCCTCGCCGGCTCGACCACCGGCCCCGCCGCCCTGCGCCCCCTCATCGACACCGTCCTCACCGCACTCCAGGACGGCGCCCACCGACGCGACGGCCCCCTCCCCGCCGGCGGACCCGACGCCGTCACCCCCAGGATGCGCACCGCCACCCACCCCGCCATCCCCGACCACGGCACCGGCGCCCACGACGCCCTGCGCACCCTCGTCGGCGCCCTCGCCGAAGGCGCCGCAGACCCCGCGCACCCCCTCTGCGCAGCCCACCTCCACACCCCACCCCTCGCCCTCGCCGCCGCCGCGGACCTCGCGGCCTCCGCCCTCAACCCCTCCATGGACTCCTGGGACCAGGCCCCCGCGGCCTCCGCCCTCGAAGCCGACATCACCGCCGCACTCGCCGCCGAGATCTACCCCCACCACCCCTCGCCCGACGCGCTCATCACCACCGGCGGCACCGAAGCCAACCAGCTCGCCCTGCTCCTCGCCCGCGAACGCAACGGCCCCGTACAGACCATCTGCGCCGCCAACGCCCACCACAGCATCACCCGCGCCGCCTGGCTCCTCGGACTCCCCGAACCCGTCGTCATCCCCGCCCCCACCGGCGTCATGGACCTCGCCGCACTCGACGAAGCCCTCACCGAACTCCACCGCCCCCTGCTCGTCACCGCCACCGCGGGCACCACCGACACCGGCCGGATCGACCCCCTCGCCGACATCGCCGACCTCTGCACCACCCACGGCGCCGAACTTCACATCGACGCCGCGTACGGCGGCCCCCTCCTCTTCAGCCCCACCCACCGCGGCAAGGTCCACGGCCTCGACCGCGCCCACAGCGTCACCCTCGACCTGCACAAACTCGGCTGGCAACCCGCATCCGCAGGCATCCTCGCCGTCCCCGACCGCACCCACCTCGACACACTCCACCACCACGCCCCCTACCTCAACGCCGACGACGACACCGAGGCCGGGCTCCCCGACCTCCTCGGCCGCTCCCTGCGCACCACCCGCCGCCCCGACGCCCTGAAGATCGCCGTCACCCTCCAAGCCCTCGGCCGCACCGGAATCGCCGACCTCATCGACCGCACCATCACCGCCGCCCACCACCTCGCCGACCTCATCGCCAAAACCCCCACCCTCGACCTCTACGACCGCCCCACCATCAGCACCGTCCTCTTCCGCCCCACCGACGCCGACGACCACACCGTCGCCACCATCCGCCGCACCCTCCTCACCCGAGGCCACGCCGTCCTCGGCCGCGCCCGCACCGACGACCGCCTCTGGCTCAAAGCCACCCTCCTCAACCCCCACACCACCCCCGACGACCTCCGCACACTTCTCGACCTCGTCGACCGACTCGCCCACGACCTCGCGGAAGGCAACACCCCCCGATGACCGACCTGCCCACCCCCGGAAACGGCCGCCCCCACGACCTCGTCGGCATCGGCATCGGCCCCTTCAACCTCTCCCTCGCCGCCCTCGCCCACGGCATCCCCGGCAACCCCCACCCCCTCACCGCCACCTTCTACGAACAACGCCCCGCCTTCCACTGGCACCCCGGTCTCCTCATCGACGGAGCCAGCCTCCAAGTCCCCTTCCTCGCCGACCTCGTCACCCTCGCCGACCCCGCGAGCCCCTGGACCTTCCTCAACTACCTGCGCAGCCGCGACCGGCTCTTCCCCTTCTACTTCGCCGAGCGCTTCCACATCCAACGCGCCGAATACGACGCCTACTGCCGCTGGGTCACCGACCGACTCCCCGGGCTCCACTTCAGCCACCAGGTCGACGCCGTCCGCTGGAACAACGAGCGCGGCCTCTTCGAAGTCGACTTCACCCAACTCGACAACGACGGCGAAGCCGAAGCTCTCGGCCGCGCCCACACCCGCCACATCGCCCTCGGAATCGGCACCGAGCCCTACGTCCCCGAACCCCTCAGACCCCTCACCGAAGCGGAATCCGTCCCCGTCATCCACTCCGCCGACTACCTCCGGTACCGGGACAGACTCCTTGACGCCGAACACATCACCGTCATCGGATCCGGACAGTCCGGCGCCGAGATCTTCCTCGACCTCCTGCGCGCCCGCCCCACAGGCCACGAAAAGCTCCACTGGCTCGCCCGCACCCAGGCCTTCGCCCCCATGGAGTACTCCAAACTCGGCCTGGAACACTTCACCCCCGACTACAGCCGCTACTTCCACGCCCTGCCCGAATCCGTACGCGACGAACTCGTCCCCCACCAATGGCAGCTCCACAAAGGCATCGACGCCGACACCATCGCCGCCATCCACGACGAGCTCTACCGCCGCACCCTCCACGGCGGCTGGCCCGACGCCACCCTCACCCCCGGAGTCTCCGTACGCACCGCAGGACGCGTCGCCAACACCCGCGTCGAACTCCACCTCGAACACACCCAGCAGAACACCCGCTCCCGCCTCACCACCGATGCCGTCGTCCTCGCCACCGGCTACCGCGAACGCTCCCTCGACCGCATCCTCACCGGACTCGACCCCTACATGCGCCGCGACGCCTCCGCACGCCCCCGCATCGACGACAGCTTCCGCCTCGTCCTCGACCCCACCGTCACCGGCAACGTCTACGTACAGAACGCCGAACGCCACACCCACGGCGTCGGAGCCCCCGACCTCGGACTCGCCGCCTGGCGCAGCGCCACCATCCTCAACCACCTCACCGGTACCAACGCCTACCCCCTCCCCGAACGCACCGCCTTCACCACCTTCGGCCTCACCCCCCGGAGCTCACACATCCCCACACCCCAGAACCCCGGCCTCGTCCCCCTCGTCCAGGGCAACTGAAACCGGCCACACACACGCAGACGGCAAGCGGCCGCCCCCTCCCGAAGGAGAGGACGGCCGCCGACCCACAGGACAAGCGCCCAGGGCCTCTCGTTCGGATCACGCCGGGCCCGCGCGCCCCGGCTCGCTGATCCGGCCTGATCCAAACGAAATGCTCTAGAACACCGGCGTACCCTCACGCGTCAGACGCCAGTCCACCGAAGCGAACTGCGACACGTCCACCGAACCCTTCGCCTGCACCCAGGCGATGATCGTGTTACGGATCTCCTCCGAATTCGCCCACAGCTGCTTGGCACCCGCCACATGCGGGAAGTTGCCACCACCACTCGCCCGGTAGTTGTTCACCGCCAGCACGAACTGAGCCGCCGGATCGATCGGCTTACCCTCGAACGACAGGTTCACGATCCGCGAACCGTTCGGCTTCGCGATGTCGATGTCGTACGTCAGCTCCGACACCGCGTCGTAGTTGTAGTCCGGCGTGTTGTCCGCGTTCGTCAGCTTCGCCGTGTCCACCGGAGCACCGGCCGCCGTCTGCACGTAGTACCGGGCCGAGAACTCCAGATAGTCCTTGATCTGCGCCCCGGTCAGCAGCCGCGCCTCAAGGGTGTTCTCGAACGGATACAGGCCCGCCGCGTCCTTGATCGTCACCTTCCCGGCCGGGATCTGCGCCGTACGCGAGAAACAGGACGCCTGCGAGAGGACGGGAAGCGCCGCATACGCACCACCGGCCAGTGCCGCCTTCACCGTCTCCGCCTGGACGACGTTGATCAGATCGATGATCGGCTCGTCCTTCCAGGCCGCCTCCGCCGTCGTCATCGCGGCGTTGGACGTGCCGATGACCTGATTGACGTACCCCACGACCTTCCTGTGCTCGTCCATGAGCAGCTTCGTGATCTTCGGGTCCTCGGCCACGGTGTTGGAGTTCAGCACCTGCGAACCCGCCTTCTCCACCACCCAACGGCCCTTCTCCCACACCAGATCGAAGTCGAACAGCGTCAGCCGCTGGCCCCACTTCAACGGCTCGGAGAGCACCACCTTCTTGCCGGTCTGCTTGTTCTCCACGAAGTACTCGGGGATCTCCAGATGCGCGTGCCCGACCAGAATCGCGTCGATACCCGGCACCTGCTCCGCCACCAGACCGGCCGCGTTCTCGACGTACGGGACCTGATCACCGTACGACGACGTACCGCTGGTGCCCGAGTGCGCCGAGACGATCACGACATCCGCGCCCATGGAACGCAGCCGCGGCACGAACTTCGCCGCCTGCTCCTCCAGACCGGGGAACACCATCTTCCCGCTGACGTTCGCCTTGTCCCAGATGGCGATGCCCGGGTTGGTCAGACCCAGAATCGCGACCTTCACATCCGGACCGTGCGGGGTACGCATCTTCTTGATCACATAAGGGGCGAACGCCGGCTGCAGCGTCTTCGCGTCCAGCGCGTTCGCACCCAGCAACGGGAAGTCGCACTGCTCCTCGAACTTCCGCAGCACCGGGATGCCGTAGTTGAACTCGTGATTGCCGAGTGCCGCGGCGTCATACCCGATCGCGTTCATCGCCTGCGCCATCGGATGCACCGGACCGCGCTTCGCCGTGATCGGGTCGATCTTGGCGTAGTAGTACGACAACTGGGTGCCCTGGATCGTGTCACCCGCATCGATCATCAGGGTGTTGTGGCGGCCCTTCTCCCGGCGCACCTGGTCCACCAGAGTGGAGATCTTCGCCAGGCCGACGTCATTGTGCGCCTTGTCGTCGAACTCCTGGTCGGTGAAGTAGTCCCAGTTGAAGACATTTCCATGCAAATCGGTCGTTCCCATCACGGTGAACGAGTACCGCTTCGGCGGACGCCCCTGCCCTTGAGCGTGATCGCGGCCGTGAGCCGCAGCAGGTACGGCGGAGCCTCCGGTGATCGCCACACCGGCACCGGCGACCGCCGATGTGCCCAGGAACGTCCTACGGTTCAGCGGCATTTCTACTCCCACATCTCAGTTCTCGCGGTACACAACGCGCGTAGATAATGACCCAGGAGCCACACCCGGCAACACCCCCTGCGGGTTTCGATCTGATGACCACCCGCTGTCGCACCCGGATGCGACAGTGGACGCATGACCGACACCCCGCCGCCCTACGGCACCCCCGAACACCCCCGCGTCGCCGTCCGCGGAGAAGCCCGACTCGAAGTCGACCCCGAGACCGCCCACATCGGCATCACCGTCAGCGCCCGCGGAAAAGACCGCCGCGCCGCCCTCGAAGACCTCACCCGCCGCAACGGCCACGTCCTCGAACTCGCCCGGTCCTACGGACCCGCCATCGAAATACTCGAAACCGGCGCGCTCTCCATCACCCCCGAACCCACCAAGCACGGCCGCGACGAAAAAATCCGCGCCTACCACGGACGCGTCCATGTCACCGCCGTCCTCAACGACTTCACCGCACTCGGCGAATTCACCACCCGTGTCGCCGACCTCGACATGACCCGCGTCAACGGCCCCTGGTGGGGCCTGCGCCCCGACTCACCCGCCCACGCGGACGCCCGCCGCCAAGCCGTGCGCGATGCCGTCCAACGCGCCCGCGAATACGCCGACGCCCTCGGCGCCCGGCTCACCGCCCTCGTCGAACTCGCCGACCTCGGCGCGGAGAACACCGCCCCGGCGACCCCCATGCCCGCCGCGCCCGGCGGCATCCGCGGACGCGCCGCCTACGGCGGAGCGGCTGCCGAACCGGCCCCCGCCCTCGACCTCGAACCACAACGCCAAACCGTCTACGCCCAGGTGAACGCCCGCTTCACCATGTCACCCCCGCAACTATGAGACGCATGCTCATCCGAGCACCCCGGCGCACAATTCAACACTTGTCAATAACCCTTCATCCAAAGGTCGTTGGGTAGTCATGCGCAGCCAAATCACTACCCGTAGGTAAGGTCTAGGGTCGAAGCATGCGCCGAGCAAAAATCGTTTGCACCCTGGGACCCGCCACCGACACATACGAGCAGATCAAGGCACTGGTCGAAGCGGGAATGGACATCGCCCGCCTCAACCTCAGCCACGGCACCTACGCCGAACACGAGGAGCGATACCGCCACGTACGCAAGGCCTCCGACGAAACCGGACGCAGCGTCGGCGTCCTCGCCGACCTTCAAGGCCCGAAGATCCGCCTCGGACGCTTCCGCGAAGGCCCCGTACTCCTTGAACGCGGCGACGCCTTCACCATCACCGTCGAACCCATGGAAGGCGACCGCCACACCTGTGGCACCACCTACGACGGCCTCGCCACCGACGTCACCGCCGGCGAACGCATCCTCGTCGACGACGGCCGCGTCACCCTCGAAGTCACCGAGGTGGACGGCCCCCGGGTCCACACCACCGTCGTCGAAGGCGGCATGGTCTCCGACCACAAGGGCCTCAACCTCCCCGGCGTCGCCGTCTCCGTTCCCGCCCTCTCCGAGAAGGACATCGAAGACCTCCGCTGGGCCCTGCGCACCGGCGCCGACGTCATCGCCCTGTCCTTCGTACGCAGCGGCCGCGACATCGAGGACGTCCACCGCATCATGGACGAGGAGGGCCGCCGCCTCCCCGTCATCGCCAAGGTCGAGAAACCCCAGGCCGTCGAGAACATCGACGGCATCGTCGCCGCCTTCGACGGCATCATGGTCGCCCGCGGCGACCTCGGCGTCGAAATGCCCCTGGAACAGGTGCCGATCGTCCAGAAGCGCGCGATCAAACTCGCCAGGCGCAACGCCAAGCCGGTCATCGTCGCCACCCAGATGCTCGACTCGATGATCGACAACTCCCGCCCCACCCGCGCCGAGGCCTCGGACGTCGCCAACGCGGTCATCGACGGCACGGACGCGGTGATGCTCTCCGGCGAGACCAGCGTGGGCAAGTACCCCATCGAGACGGTCCGCACGATGTCCCGCATCGTCGAGGCCGCAGAGGAGGACATCCTCGCCAAGGGCCTCCCGCCCCTGAACGACCGCAACAAGCCCCGCACCCAGGGCGGCGCGGTGGCCCGCGCGGCGGCCGAGATGGGCGACTTCCTGGGCGCCAAGTTCCTGGTCGCCTTCACTCAGAGCGGCGACACGGTCAGGCGTCTCTCCCGCTACCGCTCACCCATCCCGCTCCTGGCCTTCACCCCGGCCCCGGCCACCCGCTCCCAGTTGAACCTCACCTGGGGCGTCGAGACCTTCCTCGGCCCGCACGTGGAATCGACGGACGCGATGGTGGCCCAGGTCGACGAGGAGCTGCTGAAGATCGGCCGCTGCCAGAAGGGCGACATCGTGGTCATCACGGCCGGCTCCCCGCCGGGGGTCCCGGGCTCGACGAACCTGGTCCGGGTGCACCACATCGGCGAGGACGACAGCCCGAAGTAGACCGGCCCTCAGTGCCTCAGTACTTCGGCCCGACGTGGGCGTCCATGAGCGCGACGGACGCCCGTCGGGCGACGGAGATGTTGTACTTTCTGCCCGCGCGCGTGCAGTGCTTCCACTCGACGCCCAGCTTGTCGAGAGTGTCGGTGTAGAGCTGTCGGATGTCGTCCGAGACGTTGGTGAACCAGTACCTCGGGTACTCGTAACGCTTCCGCTCGCCACCCACGATGCGGGTTGTCCAGTTCATGTTGCGACACCCGTCGGAATGGATCAGGCCCCGGACGAAGTCCCAGGGGCGCGCGTCGACGATCTCCTGCTGCCAGGGTTCGAGAATGACGGGGCGTTCGTGCTTCTTGCCGGGTCCGTGTTGCGGGAAGACGCATGTCCAGTGCTTCGTGTAGGACTTGACCTCGACGCAGCCGTTTCTGCTGCGCCGTCCGATGCGTGGCATGGGCATCACCCTGCGCATCGCCGACTCTGCTTCTTCGATCAGGCCGGGCCATGTGTCGCCGCAGAAGATCGACAGGTGGTGCTGTTTGGGCTTGGAGATGATGTGGCCGTCGCCGAGGTAGAGCCCCAGTAGATACGCGTACGCAACGCGATCGATGGCCCGACCCGTACATGCGGGGCAGTCGGTGGGCTGCTCATATTGCACGCCGCGGTGCTTGCGGTCCTGGTGCAGCCACCAGCCGATTGTTCCACGAGGGACGTTGAGGAGTTCTGCAACCGCTCGATTGGTGGAGCCACTCCGCAAGAGGGCGAGCGCTTCGTCACGTATCGATGGATTGTGCTGTTCCATACGGTGGAGTCTTGTGCGACCTTCGCTGGCGTGCACAAGAATCGAAGGTGCGTTCACCGGCAAGGGTGAAGATCGCAAACAGGCGTCTTAACCTTGGAATCGAAGGAGAAGTGCCCCGAGTCGGATTCGAACCGACGCTGTATGGGTTTTGAATCCATGGCCTCTACCGCTGGGCTACCGGGGCCCCTTCGAAACGAAGGATCCCGAAGGGCCTCCGTGCCTCAAACATACCGTAACTAGGTAGGCTCTTGGCAGCAGTACCCCTGTCTTGAACAAGGAGCCCTCCGTGACCTCCCCCGAGTCGCCCCAGCCCGCCGCCGACGACGACAAGTCGCACGTTCCGCCGCTGACGACTCGCGTCGTCATCGCGGAGGACGAGGCGCTGATCCGTCTCGATCTCAAAGAGATGCTGGAGGAAGAGGGCTACGCGGTCGTCGGCGAGGCGGGTGACGGGCAGAAGGCCGTCGAGCTCGCCCGGGAGCACCGGCCGGACCTGGTCATCCTCGATGTGAAGATGCCCATCCTGGATGGGATCTCCGCCGCGGAGAAGATCGCCGAGGAGTCCATCGCGCCCGTCCTGATGCTCACCGCCTTCTCGCAGCGCGATCTTGTCGAGCGGGCGCGTGACGCCGGGGCGATGGCGTACCTCGTGAAGCCGTTCAGCAAGAGCGACGTGGTGCCGGCCATCGAGATGGCGGTGTCGCGGTTCGCGGAGCTCAAGGCGCTGGAGTCCGAGGTCGCCGACCTCGCGCAGAGGCTGGAGACGCGGAAGCTGGTGGACCGCGCGAAGAGCATTCTGCAGACGGATTACGGTCTGTCGGAGCCGGCCGCGTTCCGGTGGATCCAGAAGACGTCGATGGACCGTCGGCTGTCCATGCAGCAGCTTGCCGAGGCGTTGATCGAGGATGCCGAGGAGAAGAAGCGGGCGGCGAAGGACGGCGAGTAGACGTCCGCGTCCGTATGGATGAGGCCCGCATCCCGGATCGATCCGGGATGCGGGCCTCCTTCGTCCGTACGTCGAGTGTGTCAGTCCTCGCCGAGGTAGGCCTTGCGGACGGACTCGTCGTGGAGGAGGTCCGGGCCGGTGCCGGAGAGGACGATCTTGCCGACCTCCATGACATGACCCTGGTCCGCGAGGGAGAGCGCGGCCTGGGCGTTCTGCTCGACGAGCAGGATGGTGGTGCCCTGGGCCTTGAGTTCGACGATGGTCTCCATGATCTTCTGCATCATGATCGGGGAGAGGCCCATGGAGGGCTCGTCGAGCATCAGGAGCTTGGGCTGGCACATGAGGGCCCTGCCCATGGCGAGCATCTGCTGTTCCCCGCCGGAGAGGGTTCCGGCGGCCTGCTTCCGGCGTTCCCCGAGGATGGGGAAGAGGTCGTAGGCGCGCTGGATGTCCTTCTCGATGCCCGCCTTGTCGTTGCGGAGGTAGGCGCCGAGCTGGAGGTTCTCGGTGATCGTCAGCCGGGGGAAGATGTGGCGTCCCTCGGGGGAGTGGGCGAGGCCCAGGGAGACGATCTTGTGGGCGGGGATGTTGTCGAGTGGTTTGCCGTCGAAGACGATGCGGCCGCCGACGGGCTTGAGGAGCCCGGAGAGGGTGCGCAGGGTGGTGGTCTTGCCCGCACCGTTGGTGCCGATGAGGGTGACGACCTGGCCGGCTTCGACGGTGAAGGAGATGCCCTTGACGGCTTCGATCTTGCCGTAGGCGACGCGGAGGTCCTCGACCTCTAGCAGTGCGGTCATCGGGTGTCCTCCTCCTCGGTGCCGGTGGTGCCGGTAGTGCTGTTGGTGTCGGCATTGTCGTCGTTGTCGGCCGTCTTCGCGGCGTCCGCTTCGGCGGCCTCGACCTCGGCGACTTCTTCGGCGCCGGGGGCGCCCTCGAAGGGCGTGCCGAGGTAGGCGGCGACGACGCGTTCGTCGCTCTGGACGACGTCGGAGGTGCCTTCGACGAGCTTTTCGCCCTGGACGAGGACGGCGACGCGGTCGCAGAGATTGAAGATGAAGCGCATGTCGTGCTCGATGACGAGGACGGCGATGCCCTGGTCGCGGATGGCGAAGATGAGTTCTTCGGTGACGCGGGTTTCCTGGGGGTTCATGCCGGCGGTGGGCTCGTCCAGGAGGAGGAGTCCGGGATCGCTGGCCAGCGCGCGGGCGATTTCCAGCTTGCGCTGGTCTCCGTAGGGGAGGTTGCGCGCGAGGTGGTCGGCCTTGTCCTGGAGGCCGATGAACTGCAGGAGTTCCATGGCGCGTTCGCGGCTGGCCTGCTCGGCCCTGGTGAATCCGGGCAGCCGCAGGAGGGCGGACCAGAGGCCTTCCTTGGTCCTGGTGTGGCGTCCGACGAGGACGTTCTCCAGGACGGTCATGTTGGCGAAGAGCCGGATGTTCTGGAAGGTGCGGGCGATGCCTGCCTGGGTGACGAGGTGGGGTTTGGGCGGCAGTACGGTGCCCTTGTAGCTGACCTGGCCCTCGGTGGGGACGTACAGGCCGGTGAGGCAGTTGAAGAAGGTGGTCTTGCCGGCGCCGTTGGGGCCGATCAGGCCGACGATCTCGCCCGCGTTGACGGTGAGGTCGACGTTGCGTACGGCGGTGAGACCGCCGAAGCGCATGGTGACCCCGCTGGCGTCGAGGACGGTGGTGGCGGTTTTCGTGGTGGTGGTCATGGTGGTCACGCCCCCGCCTTGGCGATGCCGGCGCCGGTCTCTTCGGACTGTCGTGGTTCCGGTACGTCGGGCTGGTCGGACTCGTGGAATTCGAGTTGCTTCCTGCGGTCGGCGACCAGGCCTTCGGGGCGCAGGCGCATCAGGAGGATGAGTGCGACGCCGAAGAGGAGGAGCTGGTAGTCCTGCATGAACTGCAGCTTGGCCGGGATCAGGTAGAGGAGCGCGGCGCCGACGAGGGGGCCGCTGAGGGTTCCCATGCCGCCGAGGATGACTGCGGCGAGCAGGAACGCGGAGTTCGGCGGTACGGAGCCGGCGAACTGGTACTGCTCGGGTGTCACCGTGTAGTTGACGTGTGCCTGGACGGTTCCGGCGAGTCCGGCGAGGGTGGCGCCGAGGGCGAAGGCGAGCAGTTTGAGCCGGAAGGCGTTGATGCCCATGGCGGTGGCCGCGGTCTCGTCCTCGCGGATGGCGACCCAGGCGCGGCCGATGCGGGATTCTCCGGAGCGGCGGAAGACGAGGACGACGACGGCGGTGAAGACGAGCATCAGCAGGTAGTAGTTGGCGGACCTACCGAGGGTGAAGCCGAGGATGTCGTGCTTGAGTCCGAAGTCGAATCCGAAGAATTTGAGGTCGGGGATGCTCGGGATGCCCTGGGAGCCGTTGGTGAGGTCGGGTCCGCTGTTGCCGTTGAGGTTGTTCACGGTGAGGCGGAAGATTTCACCGAAGCCGAGGGTGACGATGGCCAGGTAGTCGCCGCGTAGTCGCAGGGTGGGGGCGCCGATGAGGACGCCGAACACGAGCGAGGCGGCGGCGCCGGTGAGTACGGCGGCCCAGAAGGGGAATTCGACGCCGATGGCCGACATGGTGGAGCCGGAGACCAGGGCGGCGGCGTAGGCGCCGACGCCGAGGAAGGCGACGTATCCGAGGTCGAGGAGTCCGGCGAGGCCGACGACGACGTTGAGGCCGAGTGCCACGGTCGCGAAGATGAGGATGTTGGCGCCGATGAGCGCGTACTCCTCCTTCTGCTGGGTGAACGGGAAGCAGACGGCTGCGACGAGGGCGGCGGCGAGGGTGACGTTGCGGTGCTTCGTGGTCAGCGCGGTGAGGCGGGAGACGAGTCCGGCGCGGTGGAGCGCGGTGAAGGCGAAGCCGACGGTGATGAGGAAGCCGATGAAGAGTTCGGCGTACCTGGTGTCGACGCCGTAGCTGAAGACGTAGAGCAGTGCGCCGAAGGCGACGGCGATGATGAGGATCTCGGCCCAGGCGGGGAGGGGTTCGGCGCGGCCGGCTGCCGGGGCGCCGAGGCTGTTGCGGAAGCGCTGCCAGGCGGTGGCTTCTGATCCGGTCGTGGAGTGGGGCTGGTCGTCGGGGAGTCCGAGTGCGGCGATGGCGGCGACGAGTGCGCCGATGCCGCTGACCCAGGCGCCGGGTTCCAGGTTGACGACGCCGCCGAGGTCGTAGGCGATGGCGCCGATGGTGTAGCCGGTGGTGCCGAGGGTGCCGAGTGCCAGGAGGCGGACGGGGCTGTTGGTGCCGCCGGGGGTGAGCCAGCCGAGGCCCGTGATGCCGTACCCGGACAGTGCGAAGAGCAGGGTGAGTGCGGCGCTGATGAGGGTGAGGACCTGGAGGCCGCCGGGGTAGCCGGTGACGGTGAGGTCGCCGGGGAATTCGCTGGTCCAGGTCCAGGCGAGGAAGGTGCCGGCGAGTGCGACGGCGGCGCCTGCGAGGGTGCCGATGCGGGCCGCGGCTGCGGGGACGGGGAGGAAGGAGGGGGATTCGGGTGTGGTGGTGTGCTTGCTGGTCATCCGTATCACGCCCGATCCGCGACGCGTTCGCCGAGCAGGCCCTGGGGGCGGAGCAGCAGGACGATGATGAGGAGGACGAAGGCCCATACGTCCTTCCAGGCGCCGCCGCCGAAGAGTTCCATGCCGGGGACGTTGCTCATGTAGCCGGTGGCGAGGGATTCGGCGACGCCGAGTACGACTCCGCCGAGCATGGCGCCGTAGATGTTGCCGATGCCGCCGAGCACGGCTGCGGTGAAGGCCTTGAGGCCCATGATGAAGCCCATTTTGAAGCCGATCTGGCCGTTCTTGAGCCCGTAGGCGACGGCGGCGACGGCGGCGAACGCGGCACCGATGGCGAAGGCCATGACGATGATGCGGTCGGTGTTGATGCCCATGAGCTTGGCGGTGTCGGGGTCCTGGCTGGTGGCCTGCATGCCGCGGCCGGAGCGGGTCTTGGAGACGAAGAGCCCGAGGGCGAGCATGCAGATGGGTGCCGTGATGAGGACGAAGAGGTCACCGCGTTGGATGTGGGCGCCGAAGATGTCGATCGCTTCGCCCTTGAACTGGGGGAAGGAGCGGTCCTTCTTGGCGTCGGGGTACCACTTCCAGATGGCCTGCTGGAGTGCGAGGGAGAGTCCGATCGCGGTGATCAGCGGGGCCAGTCTGGGTGCGTTGCGCAGGGGCCGGTAGGCGAAGCGTTCGGCCGCGGCGCTGACGGCGACGGAGCATATGACGCCGCCGATGATCATGAGCGGGATGATCGCGAGGAGGGAGACACCGGCCGGCATCCAGAGGTACACGGTGAGAGCCCCGAAGCCTCCGATCATGAAGATCTCGCCGTGGGCGAAGTTGATGAGCTGGATGATTCCGTAGACCATCGTGTAACCGATCGCGATGAGACCGTACATCGCGCCGAGGATGAGTCCATTGGCCAGCTGTTGCGGCAGTTCGTTCACCGCAGGGCCTCCGTGGAGTGGTTCGGATATGGCACCGCGCGGGAGCGCTGGTGGCGCTCCCGCGCGGTCTGGTGTGTCAGCGAGGTGTGACCGGGAGCTTGGTTACGGCTTGTAGGGCTCGCTGAGCTTGGAGGTCCACTTGCCGCCGTCGACCTGGTAGGCGGTCATCATGGTGTTGGTGGTGTCGCCGAATTCGTCGAAGGAGACGGGGCCGGTGACGCCGTCGAACTTGACCTTGCTCATGGCGTCGAGGACCTTGGCGCGGAGATTGTCGGGGACCTTGCCGTTGTTGTCGGCGACGGCGAGCTTGACGGCCTCGATGATCGACCAGGTGGCGTCGTAGGTGCCGCCGCCGTAGGCCTCGTAGGCGTCCTTGTATCCGGCTGTCTTGTAGTCCGCGATGAACTTCTTGGCGGAGTCGAGTTCTTCGACGGGCTTGCCGACGGAGGTGGCGATGTCGCCCTGGGCCTTCTTGTTGAGCTTGATGAAGTCGGCGCTGTACATGCCGTCGCCGCCCATGAGGGGGATCTGGACGCTGTCCTTGAGCTGCTGGCTCAGGGGTGCGCCGGCGGGGTACTCGCCGCCGTAGTAGACGGCCTTGGCGCCGGACTTCTTGACCTTGGTGACGACGGCGTTGAAGTCGCGGTCGTCGGGGTTGACGTGGTCGGAGCCGACGATCTTGCCGCCGAGGGTGGTGAAGGTGTTCTTGAAGGAGGCCGCGAGACCGGCGCCGTAGGGCTTCTGGTCGTCGATGAGGTAGACCTGCTTGATCTTCGCGTTGTTGAAGAGGTACTTCGCGGCGAAGGCACCCTGGATCTGGTCCGTGGTGGCGGTGCGGAAGTAGGTCTTGTAGGGGCGCTTCTTGTCGCCGGTCTTCCAGTTCTCGCCCTGGGTGAGCTCGGTGCCCGTGTTGGCGGGGGAGATCTGGGTGAGGCCGGCGTCGTTGAGCGGCTTCTGCATCGACTGGGAGACGCCGGAGTTCAGCGGGCCGACGACGCCGACGACGGTGTCGTCGTCGATGAACTTCTGGGCGTTCTGCTGGCCGACGGAGGGCTGTGCCTGGTCGTCGAGCGGCTTGACCTCGAACTTGATGCCGGGGACGGTCTTGTCCTTGTTGGCCGTCTTGGCGGCGAGGTCCGCGGAGTTCTTGATGCCGAGGCCGAGGGCGGACAGGTCGCCGGTGATGGGCGCGTCGACGCCGATGACGACGGTCTGGGTGTCGCCGCTGCTGCTGTTCTTGCTGTCGTCGCGCGACCCGCAGGCGGTGAGTGTCAGCGCTCCGGTGGTGAGCACTGTGGTGAGGATGAGCAACGAACGGTGTCGCACGAAAGGTCCTTTCCCTGGCGCGGCCTCCTCTGCTTGAGGTGCCGTGTCGTTCGCCGGGCCGTACTGGTTGGTACAGGGCCGTGCTGCAGACGCGCCCGGCGGCGCGGTGACTGGCCGTGACTCTAGGCGCAGGTGTGGTGGTCGGGGATGGGTCCGCCGCAGGATGTGACTGTCTTGTTATGCCCTTGAGGAAGGCTTGAGGTGGCTGTGCGGACATGTACGGCTTTTTGCCGGTCGGCGAAGTGACCGCATTCTGAGAACGCGCAGCTCTGCTAAGGGGCTTGAGCCGATCTTGCTGCTGTCGCGCGATGTGGGCCGGGGAGGGTCCGTGAGGGCGCGACGAGCCGCCCGGCGTCCGGAGGCCGGGTTCGGAGTGCTGCGCGGAGGTGTGTGCGCATGGCGCGCTTGTTACGCAGTGTTATATCTGGCGCGGTGTGGTCGACGCGGTGTTGTCTGTGTGGACCGCGCTGACGGTGCGGCTGGGGTGCTGAGTTGGCCACACAACAATCCGCGCGGTCAAGGGAGTTGGCCGATTCGGTTGCTCAACTGTTTCTTCTGTGAAGGTGGTTGTGGGCGGGAATGGCACTGCCCGACCGGATTGCGGTCCGGCCGGGCAGCGGTGTCGGTGGCGGTGTGCGGTGTGTTTCGGCGGGTCAGGCGGCGTCGGCCTGCGGTGCGTCGCGGAGCAGGCAGGTGAGGCGGGCGGTGCAGACCCGCTTGTCGTGCTCGTCGGTGATGACGATCTCGTAGGTGGCGGTGGAGCGGCCGCGGTGTACGGGGGTGGCGACGCCCGTGACGAGGCCGCTGCGTACCCCTCGGTGATGGGTGCAGTTCAGGTCGACGCCGACGGCGATCTTGGTGGCGCCGCCGTGGAGCATGGAGCCGATCGAACCGAGGGTCTCGGCGAGGACGGCGGAGGCGCCGCCGTGGAGCAGTCCGTACGGCTGGGTGTTGCCCTCGACGGGCATGGTGCCGACGACGCGGTCCGCGGAGGCTTCGACGATCGTGACGCCCATGCGCTCGCCGAGGTGGCCGGCGGAGAAGAGGGCGGGCAGGTCGACGCCGAGTGCGGCGTACTCGTCGATGATCTCCTGGGGGAACTTGGGTGCGGTGTGCTCGCCCATGGGTCCGGCTCCGATCGTCTGCAGTGATTCATAGCTTTATTGCTGTGTGCATCGTTCTTATCAGACGACTGAGCGAACGCTTAGTGGGCTGTGGGTGCGGATCCCCCCGGACGTTCTGCCCTCGGATGTTCCGCCCCGGACCTCCTGCCTCCTGACGTTCTACCCCTGCACGTTCTCCTCCTGCACCTTCTCCCCGCGGGTGTAGTCCCCATGGACGTTCTCGAAGCGGACGACCACGGACTTGCTGGCGGGGGTGTTGCTGGTGTCGGCCTTCGAGCCGAGCGGGACCAGCACATTGGTCTCCGGGTAGTAGGCGGCGGCGCAGCCCCGGGCGGTCGGGTAGTGCACGATGCGGAAGCCGGGGGCGCGGCGTTCCACACCGTCCTTCCATTCGCTGACGAGGTCGGTGTACGCGCCGTCGGCGAGGCCGAGGGTGCGGGCGTCGTCGGGGTTGACCAGGACGACGCGGCGGCCGCCCTTGACGCCGCGGTAGCGGTCGTCGAGGCCGTAGATCGTGGTGTTGTACTGGTCGTGCGAGCGCAGGGTCTGCAACAGCAGCCTGCCTTCGGGGAGTTCGGGGTATTCCACGGGTGCGGCGGTGAAGTTGGCCCTGCCGGTCGCGGTGGGGAAGCGGCGCTCGTCGCGCGGGGCGTGCGGGAGGGTGAAGCCGCCGGGGGCGGCGATGCGGGCGTTGAAGTTCTCGAAGCCGGGGACGACGCGGGAGACGCGGTCGCGGATCGTCGCGTAGTCCCTCTCGAACTCTTCCCACGGGGTGGCGGATCCGGGGCCGAGGACGGCGCGGGCGAGACGGGCGACGATGGCGGGCTCGGAGAGCAGGTGGGGGCTTGCCGGGGTGAGGTTGCCGCGCGAGGCGTGGACCATGCTCATGGAGTCCTCGACCGTGACGAACTGCTTGCCGCTCGCCTGGACGTCCTTGTCGGTACGGCCCAGCGTGGGCAGGATCAGCGCGCGGGTGCCGGTCACGGCGTGCGAGCGGTTGAGCTTGGTGGAGACATGGACGGTGAGGCGGGCGCGGCGCATCGCGGCCTCGGTGACCTCCGTGTCGGGGGTGGCCGCGACGAAGTTGCCGCCCATGGCGAAGAAGACCTTGGCGTCGCCGTCGCGCAGGGCCTCGATGGAGCGGACGACGTCATAGCCGTGGTGGCGCGGCGACGTGATCGAGAACTCCTTGTCGAGGGCGTCGAGGAATTCGGGCGAGGGCCGTTCGAAGATGCCCATGGTGCGGTCGCCCTGGACGTTGGAGTGGCCGCGCACCGGACAGACTCCGGCACCGGGACGGCCGATGTTTCCGCGCAGCAGAAGGAAGTTGACGACTTCGCGGATGGTCGGCACGGAGTGCTTGTGCTGGGTGAGGCCCATGGCCCAGCACACGATGGTGCGCTTGGACGCGAGGACCATGGCGAGCGCCTCTTCGACGGCGCGGCGGTCGAGTCCGGTGGCGGCGAGGGTCTGTTCCCAGTCGGCTTCGCGGGCCGCGGCGGCGAACTCCTCGTAGCCGTGGGTGTGCTCCCGCACGAAGGCTTCGTCGACGGCGCCCTCGGTCTCCAGGATCAGTTTGTTGAGGAGTCGGAAGAGGGCCTGGTCGCCGCCGATGCGGATCTGCAGGAAGAGGTCGTTGAGTGCGGCGCCCCTGATCATGCCGAGCGGGGTCTGCGGGTTCTTGAATCGCTCCAGGCCGGCCTCGGGCAGCGGATTCACCGAAATGATCTTCGCGCCCGCGGACTTGGCCTTCTCCATGGCGGAGAGCATCCGGGGATGGTTGGTGCCGGGATTCTGTCCGGCGACGATGATCAGGTCCGCCCGGTGGAGATCCTCCAGCGAGACGCTGCCCTTACCGATGCCGATGGTCTCCGTCAGTGCCGAGCCGGAGGACTCGTGGCACATGTTGGAGCAGTCGGGGAGGTTGTTGGTGCCGAATTCGCGGGCGAACAGCTGGAGCAGGAACGCGGCCTCGTTGCTGGTGCGCCCCGAGGTGTAGAAGAGGGCCTCGTCGGG
Organism: Streptomyces sp. NPDC104309; assembly: GCF_055584025.1. Classification (NCBI taxonomy): domain Bacteria; kingdom Bacillati; phylum Actinomycetota; class Actinomycetes; order Kitasatosporales; family Streptomycetaceae; genus Streptomyces; species Streptomyces sp. NPDC104309. The sequence goes on from NZ_JBVJMV010000022.1 coordinate 42,487, forward strand.
GGAGCCGAGCGCGCCCAGTTCCCCGGCGATGATGCCGAAGGCGCGCTCCCAGGTCACCGCCTCGTACCGGTCGGCGCCCTCGGGGAGGTACATCGGCTGGGTGATCCGGCCCTGCTGGCCCAGCCAGTACCCGCTGCGCGAGGCGAGGTCGGCGACGGGGTGCGCGGCGAAGAAGTCGGGGGTGACCCGGCGCAGCGTCGCCTCCTCGGCGACGGCCTTGGCGCCGTTCTCGCAGAATTCCGCCGTGTGCCGCTTGTCGCCCTCGGGCCAGGCGCAGCCGGGGCAGTCGAAGCCGTTCTTCTGGTTGACCTTGAGGAGGGTCTGCGCGGTGCGCCGCACGCCCATCTGCTGCTGGGCGATCAGCAGGCTGTGGGCCACGGCCGGCAGTCCGGCGGCGGCGTGCTGCGCCGGCTCGATCCGCGGCGCGTCCTGGACCGGGTCATCTGCGGGCGGCTTCGTGGCCATGGTGCGCTCCCCTTAGAGCCGACTGCGGACCCGCGCGGTGCGCCGTACGCATCGACGCGGTGTGTGTGCGTCCCCGATTTTGTCACGCGGCGCCGGCAGAGGGTCCGGGGTGCACCGGCAGAGGGTCCGGGGTGCCATGCCCGGTCGGGATTGTCAGTGGTCCGTGGCAGGATCGGGGGCGTGGCTGAGACGGCATCGAAGAAGACCGCAGACAACCGACCGCGCCTGCTCCTGATGGACGGGCACTCCCTGGCGTACCGGGCGTTCTTTGCGCTGCCTGCGGAGAATTTCACGACAGGGTCGGGGCAGCCGACGAACGCGGTGTACGGCTTCGCGTCGATGCTGGCGAACACGCTGCGTGATGAGGCGCCGACGCATTTCGCGGTGGCGTTCGACGTCTCCCGCAAGACCTGGCGCTCGGAGGAGTTCCCCGAGTACAAGGCGAACCGCTCGAAGACCCCGGACGAGTTCAAGGGGCAGGTGGAGCTGATCGGCGAGCTGCTCGACGCGATGCACGCCGACCGTTTCGCGGTCGATGGTTTCGAGGCGGACGATGTCATCGCGACGCTGGCGACCCAGGCCGAGGCGGCCGGTTTCGAGGTGCTGATCGTCACCGGTGACCGGGATTCGTTCCAGCTGATCACGGACAACGTCACCGTGCTGTACCCGACCAAGGGCGTCTCGGAGCTGACGCGCTTCACCCCGGCGAAGGTCGAGGAGAAGTACGGGCTCACGCCGCGGCAGTACCCGGACTTCGCGGCGCTGCGCGGTGACCCGTCGGACAACCTTCCCGGCATCCCCGGCGTCGGCGAGAAGACCGCCGCGAAGTGGATCAACCAGTTCGGTTCGTTCGACGAACTGGTGGAGCGGGCCGAGGAGGTCAAGGGCAAGGCGGGCCAGAATTTCCGGGACCACCTGGACGCGGTGCGGATGAACCGCAGGCTGACCGAGATGGTCCGCGACGTGGAGCTGCCGAAGACCCCGCAGGATCTGGAGCGCGCGCCGTACGACCGCACTGCGGTGACGGGTGTGCTGGACGTCCTGGAGATCCGTAACCCGAGTCTGCGCGAGCGGCTGCTGGCCGTCGACCCGGGCGCGGCCGAGGACGAGGCCCCGGCGCCCGCCGCGGGTGTCGAGCTGGACGGCGCGGTGCTGGGCGCCGGCGAGCTGACGCCCTGGCTCGCCGAGCACGGCGGGCAGCCGCTCGGCGTCGCCACCGTCGACACGTGGGCGGTGGGTGCCGGCACGGTCACCGAGATCGCGCTCGCCGCGGCCGACGGAGCGGCGGCCTGGTTCGACCCCGCGGAGCTCGACGAGGGCGACGAGCAGGCGTTCGCCGCCTGGATCGCCGACGCGCGGCGGCCGAAGGTCATGCACAACGCGAAGAGCGCCATGCGGGTCTTCCCGGAGCACGGCTGGCAGGTCGACGGCGTCACGATGGACACCGCGCTGGCCGCCTACCTGGTCAAGCCCGGCCGTCGTTCCTTCGCGCTGGACGCGTTGGCGGTGGAGTATCTCGGCCGGGAGCTGGCCCCCGCGGCGGCGGCCGACGGGCAACTGGCCTTCGGCGCCGACGACCGGGCCGAGGCCGACGCCCTGATGACGCAGGCCCGCGCGATCCTGGATCTGGGCGACGCGTTCACCACCCGGCTGGCAGAGGTCGGCGCGACGGACCTGCTGCACGGCATGGAGCTGCCGACGTCCGCTCTGCTGGCCCGTCTGGAGCGGCATGGCATCGCCGCCGACCGGGCCCATCTGGAAGGCATGGAGCAGCAGTTCGCCGGTGCGGTGCAGCAGGCGGTGAAGGAGGCGCACGCCGCGGTCGGCCGCGAGTTCAACCTCGGTTCGCCCAAGCAGCTCCAGGAAGTCCTTTTCGGCGAGCTGGGCCTGCCCAGGACGAAGAAGACGAAGACCGGGTACACGACGGACGCCGACGCCCTGGCCTGGCTCGCCGCGCAGACCGAGCACGAGCTGCCGGTCATCATGCTGCGCCACCGCGAGCAGGCGAAGCTGCGGGTCACCGTCGAGGGCCTGATCAAGACGATCGCGGCCGACGGCCGTATCCACACCACGTTCAACCAGACGGTGGCGGCGACCGGCCGGCTCTCCTCCACCGACCCCAACCTGCAGAACATCCCGGTCCGTACGGACGAGGGCCGGGCCATTCGCCGGGGCTTCGTCGTCGGCGAGGGCTTCGAGACGCTGATGACGGCCGACTACAGCCAGATCGAGCTGCGGGTGATGGCCCATCTCTCCGAGGACGCCGGCCTGATCGAGGCGTTCACTTCCGGCGAGGACCTGCACACCACGGTCGCCTCGCAGGTCTTCGGCGTCGACAAGTCCGCCGTCGACCCGGAGATGCGCCGCAAGATCAAGGCCATGAGCTACGGACTCGCGTACGGGCTCTCCGCCTTCGGCCTGTCCCAGCAGCTGAACATCGAGGCGGGCGAGGCACGCGGGCTGATGGACACCTACTTCGAGCGGTTCGGCGGAGTGCGTGACTACCTGCACCGCGTGGTGGAGGAGGCCAGGGCCACCGGCTACACGGAGACGGTCTTCGGCCGCCGCCGCTACCTCCCCGACCTCAACAGTGACAACCGCCAGCGCCGCGAGATGGCCGAGCGGATGGCGCTCAACGCCCCGATCCAGGGCACGGCGGCGGACATCGTCAAGGTCGCCATGCTCCAGGTCGACCGGGCGCTGACCGAGCGGAAGCTGAAGTCCCGCATGCTGCTCCAGGTCCATGACGAAATCGTCCTGGAGATCGCCGAGGGCGAGCGGGCGCAGGTGGAGGAGATCCTTCGTCACGAGATGTCCACGGCCGTGCAGTTGAGTGCCCCGCTGGACGTCTCGGTCGGCGTCGGTACGGACTGGGAGTCCGCCGCGCACTGACGCGCCGGTGCGCCGGACGGGCCGGGCGCCGGCCGGGCCCCGGAGGAATCAGGCCCGTCCGGCGGCGACCGGGGGAGCGGACGCGTGCGTACGCCGCAGCCGTATCCACGTCCCGTACAGCACCAGGCCCACCACCAACCCCGCCCCCGCGCCGAAGCAGGCGGTCGGGATGATGTCCAGCGGGGTGTCGATGTGCTTGAAATGCGCGTACCAGCGTGCGCACCGGTGCACGACGCCGAGCAGTACGCAGACGCCCAGCAGCGCGCCCGCCGCCCACCGCCCGCCACGGCCCAGCACCGGCACGGACGGCGGGCGGGGGCGCGCCCCCGCCCGCCGCAGCCCCGAAACCGAGAACCACGCGAGCACCGCCAGTGCCGCCGCCGAACTGCCGTACTGCACCAGCTGGAACACGGGAAATCCGCCGACGCTCCCGCCGAGCACCGGGATGAGCCGCACACCCCACCGGTCGTGATGCGTGAAGGCGTCCCAGACGACATGGGTGGCGGCCCCGAGGACCGCCGACAGCACGAACCACCCGCCGTCCCGGACGCGCCAAGTAGCTCGCCGCCCCCTCACGAAGGCATGGACCCGTCCCTGCCAGGCCTCCGGCAGCAACGCCACCAACGGTTCGCGCAGCAGCAGCCACAGCGCCACCACCGCCGCAGTGATCAGCACATCGACCGTGCACACGCCCCCTACCGAGTGGGTGACCTGGCCGAACTCCATGGCGCCCGGGATCGCGGTGTCCGCGTAGTACGTCATGTCGGGGGCGAACGAACCCGCGACGAGGGCCGAGGCGAGCAGCGGGCCCCGCGCCGTTCCGTTCCGCCGCATCCCCGGCAGCACGGCGGCGGCATGACTGAGTGTGAACGGCATGGCGGCCAGTATGCGCGAGCAGCCTCCGGCCTCCGACCGGCCCCAGCCGTACAACTCGCTGTCCGGAACGTGAAAAACAGGTAAGAACCGGTCAAGGCGCAGTGTCCTGGCGGCACAAGTTGCCGTAGGGTCGCCTGAGTCCTGGCGCTGGGGAGCGCGGACAATCATCGACGGGGAGGGACCTGAGGTATGGCAGCGCAATTCGGTCGCCGACTTCGCAAGGGGGCGACCACCACCGCTGTGGCCGCCGTCGCTGTGGCGGCGCTCTCCGCCTCGGGAGCCCCCGGCACACCGCTGGTCGGCGACAGCAGCGACCCGCAGTCCACCGGAACGGCACCTTCGCCCGACAGCGGCGCGGCCACCGGCAACTCGCCGTACTACACGGACCTGCCCCCGCTGAACACCCCCGACAAACCGGGGACCAGCACGAACCTCCCCGTCACCGGCAGCGCGGAATCGGGCATACCGGCTTCGATCCTGGCCGCGTACAAGAAGGCCGAGCAGAACCTCGCCGGCAGCGACGCCGCCTGCCGGCTGCCGTGGCAACTGCTCGCCGCGATCGGCAAGGTCGAGTCCGGCCATGCCCGCGGCGGCAGGGTCGACGCGAACGGCACCACGTTCTCCCCGATCCTCGGCCCGGTCCTCGACGGCCGGGGCTTCGCCATGATCAAGGACACCGACAACGGGGTGTACGACGGGGACTCGACCCACGACCGTGCCGTCGGCCCGATGCAGTTCATCCCGTCCACCTGGGCGACCTGGGGCCAGGACGGCAACGGCGACGGCCGCAAGAACCCCAACAACATCTACGACGCGGCGCTCGCCGCCGGACACTATCTCTGCGCCGGCTCCCGTGATCTGTCCGTCGCCGCGGATCTCGACCGGGCGGTCCTGAGCTACAACCACTCGGACGCCTATCTCCGTACGGTCCGCTCCTGGTTCGACTACTACAAGCGCGGCACCCACGAGATTCCCGACGGCACCGGAGCGGTCCCGCCCGGCCTCGGCGGTGGTACGGATCCGAGCCCCGGCCCCGGCCGCCCGACTCCGTCCCCTTCGCCGTCCGAAACGACCAAGCCGAAGCCGAAGCCGAAGCCGAGCCCGGACCCCTCGAAGCCGGGCGGCGGCACGACCACCCCGCCCCCGAAGCCCACCCCCACGCCGTCGCAGACCCTCGCGGGTGTGGAGAACGCCGGCACCGGCCCGCTGACCGCCACCGCGGGCGACGCGTTCGCCGAGCGGATCAAGGTGCGGGCCAGGAACAGCCTCGGCGGCCCGCTCGCCAGGGTCTCCGTGACCTTCACCGTCGCCGGTGACACGGACGCCACCTTCACCGGCGGGAAGACCGCCGTCACCCTCCTCACCGGAGCCGACGGCACGGTCACCGCCCCGGTGCTGAAGGCGGGCGAGACGACGGGGAAGTTCACGGTGCGGGCCGTCGCCACCGGCCGCTCACTTCCGGCCGTCACCTACTCCGCGACCGTCACCGCCCGACGGGCCGACGCGATCGCCAGGACCGACGACAAGGCACTGACCGCCGCGCCCGGCACCGCGTTCGCCGACACTGTCGAGGTCAAGGCCACCTACAAGGACGCGATCGCACCCGGGGTCGCCGTCACCGCCACCGTGATCACCGACGCCGAGCAGCCGGACGAGAACGACAAGGGCCCGTACTTCAAGGACGCGGACGGCAAGACCGTCCGTACCCTCACGGACCTCACGACCGACGCCGACGGCATCCTGAAGCTCCCGAAGATCTACGCCGACGACACCGAGGGCACGTACAAGCTGCGCCTCACCACCGAGGGCGGCGCCACGGTCGTCATCGAGCTCAAGATCGAGGCCCCGACGGCGTCTCAGGCCCCGGAGCCGCCCGCCGCCTGACCCGCCCGGCCGCATGCCAGGACAGCCCCTCCGCCACCACCCGGCAGAGGGGCTGTCCTACGTGTTCTCATCTCGCGCCCGCGTTGCTACGGTGCCCCAACCCTGACGACCCATCAGATACGCGCTCTCCGGGAGGACCGGCATGCGTGCCTTCGTCGCCGCCGCCATCGGACTGGCCGCAGCCCTCGCGCTCGTCCTCACCATCAGCGCCATCGGCGCCCCGCCCGGAGAAACCTCGCCCAAACCTCTGCTGACCACCGTCCCGGGCCCCAAGAACTAGCCACCGGAAGAAGCAACAGAAGCTGAGGGAGGGCACCACCATGCGCCGCCGAGCCAGCCTCGTACTCCTGGCCTTCGCCGTCTTCTTCGCCGCCATGTCGCCCCTGCTGCGCTGGTACGCCTTCCCGAGGCTGGCGAAGATCCCGCCCAGTCAGTACCAGGAGACGGTGCTGGAGGCGAAACCCGCCACCCTCCTCGACTACAACGACAACATGAAGGTCAAGCGGGTCCCCAAGGTCACCATCGTGCAGACCCTCAAGGGCAATGTGGAGGAGTCCGAGAAGATCGAGCGCAGCGCCGGACGCGACGTCGTCGTCTGGGACGCCCTCAGTTATGTGGTCGGTCCGGACGGCAAGATGGTCTCCGAGATCCCCGAGCGCTACATCTTCGACGCGCACAGCCAGGCCCCCGTCCACGCCACCGGGGAATCGGTCGACGGCGACCCGGTCAGGCGCGAGGGCATCGAGTTCAAGTGGCCCTTCCTCACCCAGAAACGCGACTACGAGTACTTCGACGCCCAGGCCCGCACCAGCTCGCCCATCCATTACAAGGGCACCCGCACCTTCCACGGCATGGACGTCTACTACTTCGAGCAGACCATCCCGTGGACCAAGGTCCCGATGCCGAAGAAGATGCCCATCAAGGGCGTCACCCCGGAACAGATCGCGAAGACGGGCATGACCCGCTGGTACACCACCAAGCGGATGTTCTGGGTGGACCCGGTCACCGGAGCGCCCGTCAACGGCGAGGAGATCCACAAGGAGGAGCTGCGGAACGCCAAGGCGATGGGCATGCCCCAGGACACCGTCACCGTGTTCGCCGGGCATGTGAAGATGCGCGAGGACTACGTCGATTCGATCGTCGCCCTGGTCACGTCCCAGCGCCTGCTGGTCCTGCTGCTCACCTCGTACCTGCCCTGGGGCTTCCTGGTCCTCGGGGTCGGACTGCTCGCGCTCGCCCTGTGGCTGGAGGCACGCTCCCGGCGCCCGGACGGCGAGCTGCCGGACGCGACAACGGCACCCGCCCCGGACCCGGAACCCACTCCCGCCTGAGCCGGGCCCCGGAGCGCCCGGCGGCAGGCGGGAGCGGGTCCCGCGCCGCCTATCGCCGGGCCCTCTTCGTGGACCGGGTCGCCTCCACCGTCGTGGGGTCCTCCGGCCACGGATGTCTCGGATAGCGGCCCCGCAGCTCCGCCCGCACGGCCCGGTAGCCGTCCCGCCAGAACGACGCCAGATCCGCGGTGACCGCCGCGGGGCGGCCGGCGGGGGACAGCAGATGGACCAGTACGGGCACCCCGGCCACCCTCGGAGTCTCCTGCAGGCCGAACAGCTCCTGGAGCTTCACCGCGAGTACGGGCTGCGCCCCGCCATACTCCACCCTGATACGGGAGCCGCTCGGCACCTCGATCCGCTCCGGCGCCAGCTCGTCCAGCCGGGCCGCCTCACCGGTCGCCCACGGCAGCAGCCGCCGCAGCGCCTGCCCGGCGTCGATCCGCGCCAGGTCGGAACGCCGTCGGGCCCGCGACAGCTCGGGCTCCAGCCACTGACCGGCACGGTCGAGCAGCGCACCGTCCGTCACATCGGGCCAGGGCGCCCCCGACTCCCGGTGAACGAACGCGAGCCGTTCCCGCAACTGCTCGCTGTCACGCGTCCAGCGCAGCAGCCCGAGCCCTTCGCGCCGCAGCCCCTCGATCAGCGCCTCGCGCACCAACTCGGGCGCCGGCTCCTTCAGCGGGCGCACCGACAGCTCGACGGCACCCAGCCGCTCCACCCTGCGGGCCACCACATCGCCGCCGGCCCAGCGGACCTCCTCGCCCGCGAACCGCAGATGCCCGGCGGCCGTCCGCGCCGTGTCCTCGTCGATGACGGCGGCGAGCCGCACCCGCGCGGACGCCGAGTGCGCGGGCCGGTCCGCGACCGCGACCGCCAGCCACAGCGCACTGCGCAGCGCCGACCCGTCCCGCGCCTGCGCACCCGTCCCCGACACCATCAGGAACGCCCCCTCGCCGCGCGCCCGCGCCACCCGCTCCGGGAACGCCAGGGCGGCCACCAGACCGACGGCTCCGTCGTCCGGGCCCGAACCCCCGCCCGCGTCCTGGACCGAGGAGGAGAGCCGCCGGACCTCCTGCCGCCAGCGCGCCGCATACCCGTCGCCGCCCCGCCGGGCGGTGCGCAGCGCGCCCGCCAGATCGTCCCCGTACTCCCGCGGCGGCTCCTCGCTCAGCAGCGCCACCACCTCGGCCGCCCGCCGCCCGCCCACCTCGGTGGCGCCGTCCAGCAACGCCCGCGCCAGCCGCGGATGCAGGCCCAGCCGGGACATTCGTACGCCCCGGTCGGTGACCCGGCCGTCCGCGTCCACCGCGCCGACGGCCCGCAGCACCTCGCGCGCCGCGCCCATCGCACCCGCGGGCGGCGGATCGAGCAGCGCCAGCCCCGACGCGTCCGGATCGCCCCAGCACGCCGCCTGCAACGCGAACGCCGCCAGATCCGCGACCTTGATCTCCGGGGACGGGAACCGCGCGAGCCGCCCGTCCTCCGCCTGTGCCCAGCACCGGTACACCGCCCCCGGCGCCTCACGCCCGGCCCGGCCCGCCCGCTGCCTCCCCGCCGCCTGCGACGCCCGCACCGTCGTCAGCGCGCTCAGCCCCCGCGCGTGATCGGTACGCGGCTCCCTGGCCAGCCCCGAGTCGACCACGATCCGCACCCCGGGCACCGTCAGGGACGACTCCGCCACCGAGGTCGCCAGTACCACCCGCCGGCTCCCGGACGACCCGGCCAGCACCGCGTCCTGCACCGCGGCCGGAGCCCGGCCGTGCACCTGGAGCACCTCGGCCGTCACTCCCGCCAGCTGCCCCGCCACCCGCCCGATCTCGCCGACACCGGGCAGGAAGCACAGCACATCGCCGTCCCGTTCGGCCAGTGCCCGGCGCACCGTCGCCGCGACATGCGTCAGCAGCGCCGGATCGACCCTCATCCCGTGCGGCGGCCTCACCGGCGAGGCGGGGGGCGCCCAGACCACCTCCACCGGATGCGAGACACCCCGTGCCTCCACCACGGGGGCATCGCCCAGCAGCCGCGCCCAGCCCGCCGCGTCCGTCGTCGCCGACGCGGCCACCAGCCGCAGGTCGGGCCGGATCGCCTCCCGCACATCAAGAAGGAACGCGGCGACCGTGTCCGCGTCCAGATGCCGCTCATGGCACTCGTCGATGATCACCGCGTCGACCCCGGCCAGCTCCTGATCGCGCTGCAGCCGCTGAAGCAGCACCCCGGTGGTCACCACCTCCACCACGGTGTCGCGCCCCACCACCCGCTCCCCGCGGACCGTGAACCCCACCCGCCCGCCGGCCCGCTCCCCGATCAGCCAGGCCATCCGCCGCGCCGCCGCCCGCGCCGCGATCCGCCGCGGCTCGGCGACCACCACCCGGCGCACCGGCCCGCCACCGGTCAGACCGGCCAGGACCAGCGGTACGAGGGTCGTCTTGCCGGTGCCGGGCGGCGCGCACAGCACCGCGACACCGCGGTCGTCGAGCGCCCGCTCCAGGGCGGGCACAGCGGTGCGTACGGGCAACTGGTCCAGGGCGTCGGTACGGATCACGCCCCCAGTCTCGTACGGCGCGCTCCAGCGCCCGCACCCGAGACCGCTCCCGGTAGCGGAAGCCGCGTCAGTCGCGTCGTCGGTCCCGTTCGCAGACGAAGATCGCCGTGCCCGGGATCAGGTTCCCGCGCAGCGGGGACCAGCCGCCCCACTCCTGGTGGTTCCAGGCGGGCCACTCCGGTTCGACCAGGTCGACCAGACGGAAACCGCCGGCCACCACGTCCCGCACCCGGTCGCCCAGCGTCCGGTGGTGCTCGACGTACACGGCGTCGCCCCGTTCGTCCTGCTCTACGTAGGGGGTGCGGTCGAAGTACGAGGCCGCGACCGAGAGCCCCTCGGGCCCCGGCTCGTCCGGGAACGCCCAGCGGATCGGATGCGTCACCGAGAAGACCCAGCGGCCCCCGGGGCGCAGCACCCGGTGCACCTCGCGGAACACCTGTACCGGGTCGGCGACGAACGGCACCGCGCCGTACGCGGAACACGCCAGGTCGAAGGAGCCGTCGCGGAAGGGCAGCACGCCCGCGTCCGCCTCCACCAGGGGGACCCCGCCGCCGATCCGCAGCGCGTGCTGCAACTGCCGGTGCGAGAGGTCGAGGGCCACCGGACGGGCTCCCCGGGCGGCCAGCCAGCGCGAGCACTGCGCCGCGCCCGCGCCGATCTCCAGGACGTCCAGGCCCCTCAGCGACTCGGCGGGGCCGAGCAGACCGGCCTCGGCCTCGTCGAGCCCCTCCGGCCCCCAGACGAAACGGTCGTCGCCGAGGAAGGCGCCGTGGTCGCTCTGGTACTCGTCGGCGTTCCGGTCCCACCAGCCGCGACTGGCCCGGCTGCTCTCGGCTTCCGAGGCGTCGCGGCGAGTCGCTTCGGGTTCGGCCGCGTAGATCTCTTGGCTCATCGTGCCCGTCGTTGTAGTTTGCCTTCACCCCGCCGCACGCGGTGTGTACCCAGGGGCAGCTGTCCGTACGGCTCCGTTCCCACGGATTATCTCCTGGGGCCGATGTGGCCTCGGGGAACACGAATTGTGCCGGATATGGGCTGTTGTGCCCCGGGTGTGCGCCTTCGCGCATTGACCGCGCCCGGCTGCCCCCGTATGCTACAAGTTGCGCTGCGAGCCTGCGCGCCTCAGACCTAGCAGGCCGCGCTCGCGTCTGTTGTATGTCCCCTCGGTTCACGAGGCGCCTCCCGTTCGGCGGGTCGGGTGCTTCCCGGGCTGTCCGGCTTCAGCGGAGGCGATACGGGCTCCCGGCGTAGCAGTACCTACGACTCACCGTCCGTACCGGAGCCCTTTCCCACATGACGAGCAGCACCGAGACCACCGCCACCACCCCGCAGGTAGCGGTCAACGACATCGGTAACGAGGAAGCCTTCCTCGCCGCGATCGACGAGACGATCAAGTACTTCAACGACGGCGACATCGTCGACGGCGTCATCGTGAAGGTCGACCGGGACGAGGTCCTGCTCGACATCGGTTACAAGACCGAAGGCGTCATCCCTTCCCGCGAGCTTTCGATCAAGCACGACGTCGACCCCAATGAGGTCGTCAAGGTCGGCGACGAGATCGAGGCCCTGGTTCTCCAGAAGGAGGACAAGGAAGGCCGCCTCATCCTGTCCAAGAAGCGCGCTCAGTACGAGCGTGCCTGGGGCACGATCGAGAAGATCAAGGAAGAAGACGGCATCGTCACCGGTACCGTCATCGAGGTCGTCAAGGGTGGTCTCATCCTCGACATCGGCCTCCGTGGCTTCCTGCCGGCCTCCCTCGTCGAGATGCGCCGCGTGCGCGACCTCCAGCCCTACGTGGGCAAGGAGCTCGAAGCCAAGATCATCGAGCTGGACAAGAACCGCAACAACGTGGTCCTGTCCCGCCGTGCCTGGCTGGAGCAGACCCAGAGCGAGGTCCGCCAGACGTTCCTCACGACCCTGCAGAAGGGCCAGGTCCGCTCCGGCGTCGTTTCCTCGATCGTCAACTTCGGTGCGTTCGTGGACCTCGGCGGCGTCGACGGTCTCGTGCACGTCTCCGAGCTGTCCTGGAAGCACATCGACCACCCCTCCGAGGTTGTCGAGGTCGGCCAGGAAGTCACCGTCGAGGTTCTCGACGTCGACATGGACCGCGAGCGCGTCTCGCTGTCGCTCAAGGCGACGCAGGAAGACCCGTGGCAGCAGTTCGCCCGTACGCACCAGATCGGGCAGGTCGTTCCCGGTAAGGTCACCAAGCTCGTTCCCTTCGGTGCGTTCGTGCGCGTCGACGAGGGCATCGAGGGTCTGGTCCACATCTCCGAGCTGGCCGAGCGCCACGTGGAGATCCCGGAGCAGGTCGTCCAGGTCAACGACGAGATCTTCGTCAAGGTCATCGACATCGACCTGGAGCGTCGCCGCATCAGCCTCTCGCTGAAGCAGGCCAACGAGTCCTTCGGTGCCGACCCGGCGTCGGTCGAGTTCGACCCGACCCTGTACGGCATGGCCGCGTCCTACGACGACCAGGGCAACTACATCTACCCCGAGGGCTTCGACCCCGAGACCAACGACTGGCTCGAGGGCTACGAGACCCAGCGCGAGGCGTGGGAGACGCAGTACGCCGAGGCGCAGCAGCGCTTCGAGCAGCACCAGGCCCAGGTCATCAAGTCCCGCGAGGCCGACGAGGCCGCTGCTGCCGAGGGCGCTGCCGCCCCGGCCGGTGGCGCCCCGGCTGCCTCCGGCGGCAGCGGTGGCGGCTCGTACTCCTCGGAGTCCGCGGACAACTCCGGCGCCCTGGCGTCGGACGAGGCCCTGGCTGCCCTGCGCGAGAAGCTGGCGGGCGGCCAGAGCTGACGCTCTGCCCCTCCGGCCGGTGACTGATCGCCGTAGCTGAAAGTAAGGCCCGTTCCCTTCGGGGAACGGGCCTCACTTGTGTCCGCGGCCGTCCACGCGGGCCGTTACGGCGTCACGGTGATGTTGGTCAGCCCCTTGCCGCCGGTCACCGTGTTGCTGCTGTAGACGGTGGTCGGGCAGCTCGTGCTGTAGTTGGTGACGTTGAACGCGATCCGCCTGTCGCCCTTGGAGCCGGACAGATCCGAGGTGTTGTTGCGGAAGACGGCGCCGCAGCCCCAGCCGCTCTGCTGGGTGTGGGTCTCGTAGCCGTTGTTGGTCGTACGGGTCCCCTTGTTGCCGTCGACCAGGACGTTGTTGCCCTTCACGTCGACCCAGGAATCGTCGTAGTTGGCGCCGGTCAGCCCGCTGCCGTCGAAGGTGTTACCGATGATCTTCGCCCCGGTGGTGCCCTCCTTGATGTCGACGTTCTCGCCGCCGACCCCCGGCCCGATCGTGTTGTTCAGGATCTGGACCTGGTCGCTCCTGTCGGAGAGATCGCCCGCCGTGCCGACATAGACGCCCTCGCCCATGCCGCGGCCGTCGTGCCCGGTGTCGTAGATCCGTGAGTTCTTGATGACACCGTTCTTGCTGGACTTGCGGAAGTGGACGCCCTCCATGTCCAGGTCGTGCACGGTCACCGAGTCGATCACGACTCCGGTGGCGGTGTCGGACATGATGCCCTTCTGGCCGCCGGTGACCGTGATGCCCTGGACGGTCCAGTAGGAGGCGCCGTTGAGGTACAGCCCATAGCCGCCGCCGGCGGTGAGGACGGCCCTGGCGGAGCCGGTGAGGGTGATCCGGGCGGAGGCGGTGCCGGGGACGGTCGCCTTGAAGTTGCCGGTGTACGTGCCATCGGCGAGCCGGATCGTGTCGCCGGGGGACGCGGCGGTGAGGGCGGACTTGAGCTGGGCGGCGGTGCTCACCTCGATGACCGCCGCCGCGTTCGCTTCGGTGGTGGAGGCGAGGGCGAGACCGCCGGTGGCGAGCGAGGTGGCCAGCAGGGCGGGGAGCAGCGTACGGATGTGCATGGGGGTGCCTTCCGTCGAAGGAGTTCAAGACGTTCCCGTACATGAATATGGGGCGAGTGTCTGAACGTGCTGCCCAGTGACGGTAGGGATGGGGTGTGGTCGTGTCAAGGTATGGACCATTGTTCGTGGGGCATCGGGCGGGGTGAGAGGGAGGGAAACCAGCGGGATACGCGGGTAACTGACGGCTCGTAGCGCGCCCTTGCCGGGATCCCGGCAACCTTTCGTGCCCCGGCAGGAGCGACATCGCGCTGAAGGGGAAGGCTGCCCGGATTCCGCAGTGGGTGGTCACTCTCGACTGCTGTCGCGAACGCTGCTTCCCCGTCGAGGTGTTCACCGACGTGAACGTCAACGCCTATATCTTCAAAGAGGGATGAGGGCTCCGGTGCGCTACCGCACCGCCGAGGCCGACGTGTGCGCCGCGCTCACCCCGGGCGAGCGGGAGGCGCGCGTGGTAGCGCAGGGCGTGGAGATCCACGGCGACAAGTGCCGTGCGGAACTCGTCTCGTCCCTCTCCCACCACTGGCGCCAGCCCCCGCGCCTGGGAACGGCCTGGCATTCGCTCTCCGACGGCCTCGACGCCCCTGCCTTCGCTCCCTCGACCGGGCCGCCGGGCACGTCTGCTTCGCGGGTGATCGCCTCGGCCGCACGGATGCCTGGCAGCGCGGCGCGTTCATGTCCGCGCGGAAGGCGGTGACGGCGCTTTACGTCCGCGTTCTCGCATGGGTTCTGGCATGAACCACCGGGTGAGGGGGCACGGTCCGGGAATGCCCGTGCCCTGCTGGACGTTCTGCTCTAGGAACACGAGGAGGAGCGGTAACAGTGCCTGATCCGCAGAGTTTGTACGAATGGGAGCCGAAGGGGCTGGCCGTCGTCGACATGGCGCTCGCCCAGGAGTCGGCCGGCCTGGTCATGCTCTACCACTTCGACGGATACATCGACGCGGGTGAGACCGGCGAGCAGATCGTCGACGGACTGCTCGAAACGCTGCCGCACCAGGTCGTGGCCCGCTTCGACCACGACCGGCTCGTCGACTACCGCGCGCGGCGCCCGCTGCTGACCTTCCGGCGCGACCGCTGGGCGGCCTACGAGACCCCGACGCTCGACGTCCGGGTCGTCCAGGACGCCACCGGCGCGCCCTTCCTGCTGCTTTCCGGGCCCGAGCCCGATGTGGAGTGGGAGCGCTTCGCCGCCGCCGTCGAGCAGATCGTCGAGCGCCTCGGTGTCCGCCTGGCGGTGAACTTCCACGGCATCCCGATGGGTGTCCCGCACACCCGTCCCGTCGGCGTGACCCCGCACGGCAACCGCACGGACCTCATGCCCGGCCACCGCAGCCCGTTCGACGAGGCGCAGGTGCCGGGCTCGGCCGAGGCCCTGGTGGAGTACCGGCTGATGGAGGCCGGACACGACGTCCTGGGCGTCGCCGCCCATGTGCCGCACTACGTCGCCCGCTCCGCCTATCCGGACGCGGCGCTCACCGCCCTGGAGTCGATCACTGCGGCTACCGGCCTGGTCCTGCCGACCGTCGCCCACGCGCTGCGCACGGAGGCCCACCGGACCCAGAGCGAGATCGACCGGCAGATCGACCAGGGGGACGAGGAGCTCGTCTCGCTCGTCGAAGGCCTTGAGCACCAGTACGACGCGGTCGCGGGTTCCGAGACCCGGGGCAATCTGGTCGCCGAGCCGGTCGACCTGCCGTCCGCCGACGAGATCGGCCGCGAATTCGAGCGGTTCCTCGCGGAACGCGAGGGAGACGCCTGACCGGCCGTCGGTTCCCCATGGAGCTTGAGGGAGACGCCTGACCGGCCGCCCCGGTCCGCCAGATCGCCCTTCGTACTAGGCTTCCCGGCATGCTGAAAGTGGGCCTGACCGGTGGGATCGGCGCCGGCAAGAGTGAGGTGTCGCGGCTGCTCGTCGGATACGGAGCGGTGCTGATCGACGCGGACCGGATCGCCCGGGAGGTCGTCGAGCCGGGAACGCCCGGACTCGCGGCCGTCGTCGACGCGTTCGGCGACGGCATCCTGACCGCCGACGGCACCCTGGACCGGCCGAAGCTCGGCTCGATCGTCTTCTCCGACGCCGACCGGCTCGCCACCCTCAACGCGATCGTCCACCCGCTGGTCGGCGCCCGCTCCGCCGAACTGGAACGGGCCGCGGGCCCGGACTCGGTCGTCGTCCACGACGTCCCCCTCCTCACCGAGAACGGCCTCGCGCCGCTCTACGACCTGGTCGTCGTCGTGGACGCCAGTTCGCAGACCCGGCTCGACCGGCTCGTCCGGCTGCGCGGCATGACCGAGTCCGAGGCCC
The DNA here is from genome assembly GCF_055584025.1 of Streptomyces sp. NPDC104309. Lineage (NCBI taxonomy): Bacteria > Bacillati > Actinomycetota > Actinomycetes > Kitasatosporales > Streptomycetaceae > Streptomyces > Streptomyces sp. NPDC104309. Next base: position 58,650 of record NZ_JBVJMV010000022.1, read on the forward strand.
GCGCCCGGATGGCCGCGCAGGCCACCCGGGAGCAGCGGCGAGCCGTGGCCGATCTGATCGTCGACAACGACGGATCACTGGAAGCGCTGGAGCCGCAGGTCCGCAAGGTCTGGTCGGAACTGGCGCAGCGGGCCGCGGCCGGCTGATCTCCGTGTCGGTCCGCTCCGTACCCGATCGCTCTCCAGCGGAATAGTGGAAGCCGGTCGGACGTTCGGGATCCGATACTGAAGGGAAGGATGCGATCGTGCCCGAGAGGACCCCGGAAACAGACGTCATCGACTTCCGCGCGGCCGAACACCTGCTGGCGGCCCGCGACCCCCGGGGCGCGGTCAAGCTCCTGGACTCGGTGATCGCGGCCCATCCGGAGAACACCGCGGCCCGTCTGCTGCGGGCCCGAGCTTTCTTCGCCGCCGCCCAACTGCGCCCTGCCGAGCTCGAATTCGAACTCGTCCTGGAGCGCGAACCGGACAACGCCTTCGCGCACTTCGCGCTCGCCCGTACCTTCGAGCGCTCCGGCCGCTCCGACCGGGCCGCCCGCCATTTCCGGCTGGCCGCCGCACTCGATCCGAACCCCGAGTATCTGAGGGCGGCCCGCTTTCGTACGGAGGACTGACCCCTTCCCCCGAAGGACCCCGCGTCCGCCGGGCACGCGTCTGTGCCCGGCGCCCCTCAGTGCCCGTACCGGCCGCGCCCGCCGTGATCGGGTTCGTACGGCGGGATGTCGCGGCCCGGCTGGTAGTGCGGTCCCTGGTGGATGTGGTGGACGATCACCGCGATGTCCACCAGGACGAGCAGGAGCAGCAGCCCGCAGGCGGCGGCCCATCCCGGCCGGCCGGTCAGTGTGAAGGCCGCCAGGCCGAAGACGGCCCAGACCAGCCCCCATAGACTCAGACAGAGTCGCAGTCGCAGAGGACTGCGGGCAGTCAACGGTTCATTGCCGGTACGCATGGCGATCGCCTCTCCTACCAGGATGGACCCGCGACGGCCTTTTCGTACATGTCGACTCGTACATGTCGACTCGTACATGGCGATGTCGGATTTCGGATTGAGGGGATCGTGCGTGTACAGCACATCGTGGGGGGACCGCATCGGCCGTAGGGCGAGGGTCCGTGGCTGTCTGCTGGGCGGGGCGATCGGGGACGCCCTGGGAAACCCGGTGGAGTTCCTTTCGCTCGCCGGTATCCGCCGCGCGCACGGTGAACACGGTGTGCAGGGGCTTCTCGCGGACGACGAGGGGGTCGTCGGACGTGTCACGGACGATACGCAGATGACCCTGTTCACGGCCGAGGGGCTGATCAGGGCCCATTCCCGGGCGATGTCGAAGGGGATCGGCGGCGCCGAGACCGACATCGTGCGGAACGCCTATCTGCGCTGGCTCGACACCCAGAACCACCCGGCTCCGCCGGCCCGCGGCGGCGACAATCCGGTGCGGACCGGCTGGCTGAGGCAGGAGGCCTGGCTCTACGCGCGCCGGGCCCCCGGGAACGCCTGTCTGACCGGGCTCGCGACCGGCCACGTGCCCGAACCCACGGGGAGGCTCGGTGTGCCGGGTCCCGTGAACACCGGGTCCAAGGGCTGCGGCACGGTGATGCGGTCCGCCCCCTTCGGGCTGGTGGGGGAGGATGCCCAGGTGGGCTTCCGGCTCGCCCACTGGTGCGCGCAGATCACCCACGGTCACCCGACCGGTGCGTACGCGGCCGGGGCGTTCGCCGCGATCGTCGCCCATCTCCTGGAGGGGGACTCGATGGCGGGCGCGGTGCTGCGGGCCATGGAGCTGTTGGGCCGCCACCCGGAGCACGAGGAGACGACGGCGGCTCTGCGCGCGGCCGTCGACCTGGCCGCCGAGGGCGAACCCACCGCCGAGAAGGTGGAGACGCTGGGTGCGGGCTGGGTCGCGGAGGAGGCCCTCGCGATCGCCGTGTACTGCGCCCTGGTCCTGCCGACCGCCGACCAGGTGGCCCGGTCGCTGCTGCTCTCGGTCAACCACTCGGGTGACAGCGACTCCACGGGCGCGATCTGCGGCAATCTGCTCGGAGCCCGTCACGGCGATGTGCACCTTCCGTCGTCCTGGCTGGTGGCGACCGAAGGGCGAGCGGTGATCACCGAGGTGGCCGACGATCTGTGCCTGGAGTTCGAGCACGCGGTCGCGTGGCCGGCCGACCGCTACCCGGCGTACTGACGAGCGACCCGTGCGCCGCGCGCCGACGGTCCGCCGACGCGGCGGACGGGCCGAACGGACGGGCGCGGTCCGTCGGTACGAATGGTGTTGACGGACCGTCCGTTCGTCGACCTGTCAGCATCCTGAGGGTGGAGTCGGCGGCTGTCGGCCGCTGTCTCGCGGATGACGGGGCGGGGGCGCCACCGTGCCGAAGCGGCCCCGGAGCGACGGACACCCGAGGGCCGGGAAGCGATGAGTTCCGGAGCGCGGACCGGTCTACCTCTTCGTCAGCGACACACTGCGAAGCTTCCCGAGGAGACCCGCATGACCGAGTCCACAGTGGCCCACAACAACCCTGCTGCCACCCTTGGCACCCCTGCTGACACCCTGGCCGGGGGCCGGGGTCGCGGCGCCGTGGCACTGACCGTCGCACGGGTCGTACTCGCCCTGTTCTTCGGCTTCAGCGCGTTCGCCAAGCTGATCGCCCATGAGACGGCGATCGAGTCCTTCGACCGGATGGGCTGGAACCAGGCGGCGATGTACACCATCGGAGGGCTGGAGATGGCGGGAGCCATCGCCCTGTTGATCCCGATCCTGGCCGGAGTGGCGGCCATCGCCTTCTGCGGACTGATGGCCGGCGCCTCCATCGTCCAGCTGACACTGCTCGACCGGGTGAACGCGATCATGCCGGCCCTGCTCATCGTGCTGCTCGTGCTGATCGCCAGGGAACGTCGCGACCGTACGGCGGAACTGCTCGCGTTCGTCCGGAGACGCGCATAGCGGCACGGCACGGCTCCGCCCGGATACGGCGGTGGGCGACGGTGTGCACGCTACGGCCGAAGAGGGCTCGGCGGAAGCGGAGTTGATGGCACCGTCGGCGTCGGGGGCAACGGCGCTCGTTCAGCGCATGGTGGCCGATTCCTGCGGGCAGGTGCGGGCGGCCGGTGGCCTTTTTCGCGCGGCCGGGCTTCGGGCTCCGTGCGCGGTCCGCGTCCGGGCTCCGTGCGACGTCGGTCAGTGGACCGTGCTGAAACTGCGCCAGGGGAGGGCGCTGGTCCCGTTGACGTCGGTGAAGGTGGTCGCGAGGTAGGTCGAACCCGGCCCGGTGCAGTTGGGCGTGCGGTACAGGATGATGTCGATCAGGGTGCCGTTGGCCACTTCCTTGGCGCCCGAGGGAGCGAGCCGGTGGCAGCCTTTCACCGAGGGGCTGTTCACCATGATCACGGTGTCCCGCTCGGTGGTGTAGGTGACCGGTCCGACCGCGGTCCGGCCGAGGCCGGAACAGCCTGCGACGGTGAGGGTCAGGAGCGCTGTCCCGGCTGCGATGCCGAGGCGGCGGCGCCGGTGGTCGATCACGGGCATGGGCAGGTCCTCGTCTGTCTCGTCCGGCTCATCCGTCAGCCCGCCGCAGACCACGCGCCGCGTACGCCACGGAGAACGTGCTGACGCTGGTCACCCTGCCTGCTCCCGGGAGCCCCGGCATCCGGTGCGCGGCCGGGTGGGCGACAGCCGGGCCGGCGGCTCCGGACAATGTTCATATCGGTTGATATTGGGCATACCGTGGTAATAGCGACTGATTGATTCCTGTATTTCAGGTGTTTCCGGCTTTCAGGGGGCCGTCATGGTCCAGGAGCTTGTAATCGCGGCAGTGGCGGGGGCCTCGGCAGGTGCGCTGTACCTGGCGGCCGCGGCCAAGATCGTCAAGCAGTACGAGCGGGGCGTCGTGCTGAGGCTCGGCAGGCTCCGTGAGGGCGTGCGAGGGCCCGGCTTCACCATGGTGCTCCCCGGTGTCGAGCGGCTGCGCAAGGTCAATATGCAGATCGTGACGATGCCGGTGCCCGCGCAGGACGGGATCACGCGGGACAACGTGACGGTGCGGGTGGACGCGGTCATCTACTTCAAGGTGGTCGACGCGGCGAGTGCGGTGATCCAGGTGGAGGACTACCGGTTCGCGGTGTCGCAGATGGCGCAGACCTCACTGCGGTCGATCATCGGCAAGAGCGATCTGGACGATCTGCTGTCCAACCGCGAGAAGCTGAATCAGGGCCTTGAGCTGATGATCGACAGCCCGGCGGTCGGGTGGGGCGTGCAGATCGACCGGGTGGAGATCAAGGACGTCTCACTGCCGGAGACGATGAAACGCTCCATGGCCCGGCAGGCGGAGGCCGATCGCGAGCGGCGGGCCCGTGTCATCAACGCGGACGCCGAGCTCCAGGCGTCGAAGAAACTCGCCGAGGCGGCGAAGCAGATGTCCTCCCAGCCGGCCGCGCTCCAGCTGCGCCTGCTGCAGACGGTGGTGGCGGTCGCCGCCGAGAAGAACTCCACGCTGGTGCTTCCGTTCCCGGTGGAGTTGCTGCGCTTCCTGGAGAGGGCGCAGCAGCCCGCACAGCAACTGACGACGCAGCCGCAGCAGGCCGTGCAGCCGCCGCAGCAGCCCGCGCAGCCGCAGCCGCAGCGTCCGGCCCAGGCGCAGCCGCGTCCGCGGCCTCAACCCCGTCGGCCTCAGCCGCCGCCGTCGGTGGCTCCGACGCCCTCGCCGACGTCCATGCCCGGCGTGTCCCCGGCCCCCACGCCCGCGCCGCCCTCCCGCTCCAAGCCCCTCGCCAGGCACTGACTCTCGAAGGACACCGAGCCCTCGAAACGTACTGAGCCCTCGAAGGGGGCTGAGGCTCCCCGTCGGGCAGGTCCGTTCCCCGAGCCGTACGATCCGTTGCCCGCGCCGGCCCTGTCCGTTCACCGTCCCGCCCTGTCCGTTCACCGTCCCGCACGGTCCGTTCCCCGGGCCGCCATGGCTCGCTCGTACTGCCTCTGACGTGCTGGAACGCAGGTGCGCCACTGGTTGTCAGACCCCCCGCCTAGACTCGCAGGAGTCATGAGGATCGAGACGATCAGCAGGATCAGGGCGGGAGGTCAGGGGACCGATGACTACGGCACAGCAGCTGGACGCGTCGGCTGTCCGCCTCCTGAGCTGCGCGGCCGTCTTCCTGCCCGCGCCGCTGCCGAGGGACGGACGCGTCGCCTTCTGGGATCCCGACGGCGGCCCGCTCCCGGAGCCGGGTGACTTCTCCGGGCGCGCCGCGGATCCCGAGAAACCCGAGAAGTCCGTACCCGACGTGGTCGTGGAGGAGATCACCGTCGTCCGCGGACACGGGCGCGAGAACGGCGTCCGTCGGCGTACGGTGCCCGCCGTCCTGATGGCCGTGACCCAGGCCCTGCCACTGCTGGCCCGCGCCCGGCATCAGCGGTCCGCCCACCCGGCCACCCGCTGCTGGGGCGCCGCCGCGCTCCAGGCGCTCAATCTGGTGGCACGCGGCAGGCTGCTCCCCGGCCTGACGGGCGAGGACCACGATGCCTGGCGGGCCGGACCGCGCGACGCCGAGGACATCGCCCACCTCCGGGCGATCGCCGCCGCCCTGCCCGCCGAGGGGTACGCGGTCCCGCTGCCGGACCGCACACCGCTCCAGGTCCCCGAGCCGGAGTGGCTGCTCGGGGCGTTCCTCGACGCGATCGCCGACACCCTGCCCCGTACGCCCGCGGCGGCGTACGCGATGGGGGCACCCTTCGCGGCCCGCGCGGCCCAGCATCTGCCACAAGCCCGTGACTGGGCCGTCGAGGTCGCGGCCGGGCTCGACGCGGGAGTACGGATCTCGCTGCGCCTCGACCTCTCGGCGTACGAACTCTTCGACACGGTCGATACGTACGGCAGCCCCGACGAGCGCGTCGAGTCCGACGACACCGGCGACATCGACGCCGACGGGGCGGCGGCGCAGGCCCATCGCGGCGCCGCTCGGCACGCCGCCGCGGCCATCACCCAGGTGCACAGCCTGGCCGACCCGACCCATGTAATCGACGCCGCCGCACTGTGGAACGGCGGGGCGGGGGAGCCGTTCGGCCCGCGCTCCAGGATCGACGCCGTGCTCGCACTGCGCCGCGCCGCCCGTGTCTGGGCACCGCTGGAGCGATTGCTCGACCAGCCGGTGCCCGATGTGCTCGCACTCGAAGAGGACGAGCTGTACGAGCTGCTGAGCGATGCCGGAGCCCGGCTGGCGGCGGCCGGGGTCAACGTCCACTGGCCCAGGGAGCTGGCCCGTTCCCTCACCGCCGCGGCCGTCGTGCGGCCCGCCCCCGGCTCGGCCGCCGACGGCACCTCGTTCTTCGACGCCGAGCAGCTCTTCTCCTTCAACTGGCAGCTGTCACTGGGCGACGAGCGGCTCACCGAGGCGGAGATGGACGTGCTCGCGGAGGCCCACCGACCGGTGGTACGACTGCGGGACCAGTGGGTCGTCGTCGACCCCGCGCTCGTACGCAAGGCGCGCAAGCGGGAGCTGGGCCTGCTCGATCCGGTGGACGCCCTCGCCGTCGCGCTGACCGGCAGCGCCGAGGTCGACGGCGAGCAGGTCGACGCGGTGCCCGTCGGGGCGCTGGCCGCGCTCCGCGCCCGCATCACCGCCGACGACACCACCATCGCCCCGCCGTCCGGACTCGACGCCACGCTCCGCGACTACCAGCTGCGCGGCCTCGCCTGGCTGGACCGGATGACCTCGCTCGGCCTCGGCGGATGCCTCGCCGACGACATGGGCCTGGGCAAGACGATCACCCTCATCGCCCTCCACCTGCACCGCGCCCACCCCGCGCCCACCCTGGTGATCTGCCCCGCCTCCCTCCTGGGCAACTGGCACCGGGAGATCAGCCGCTTCGCCCCCGGTGTCCCGGTACGCCGCTTCCACGGCACCGACCGCACCCTCGCCGAACCCGACGGCGGCTTCGTCCTCACCACGTACGGCACGATGCGTTCGAGCGCGGCGCAACTCGCCGACCACACCTGGGGGCTGATCGTCGCCGACGAGGCCCAGCACCTGAAGAACCCGCACTCCTCCACGGCGAAGGCGCTGCGCACCATCCCGGCCCCGGCCAGAATCGCCCTCACGGGCACCCCCGTGGAGAACAACCTCTCCGAGCTGTGGGCCCTGCTCGACTGGACCACTCCCGGACTGCTGGGCCCGCTCAAGGCGTTCCGGGCCCGCCACGCCCGCATTGTCGAGAGCACCGGGACGGCTGCCGGCCTCGCCAACGACGAAGCGGTCGAACGGCTCTCCCGGCTGGTCCGGCCCTTCCTCCTGCGCCGCAAGAAGTCCGACCCGGGCATCGCCCCCGAGCTGCCGCCCAAGACGGAGACCGACCACCCCGTCTTCCTCACGCGCGAGCAGGCCACGCTCTACGAGGCGGCGGTCCGCGAGACGATGGCGTTCATCGAAGCCTCGGAAGGCATCGCCCGGCGCGGTCTGATCATGAAGCTGCTGGCCTCGTTGAAGCAGATCTGCAACCACCCCGCGCAGTACCTGAAGGAGGAGCCGACCCGACTCGCCGGCCGTTCGGGAAAGCTCGCCCTGCTCGACGAGCTGCTGGACACGATCCTTGCCGAGGACGGCTCCGTCCTCATCTTCACCCAGTACGTGACGATGGCCCGGCTGCTCTCCGCCCACCTCGCCTCGCGTGCCATCCCCTCCCAACTCCTGCACGGCGGCACGCCGGTGGCCGAACGCGAGCGGATGGTGGACCGCTTCCAGTCCGGCGAGGTCCCGGTCTTCCTGCTCTCCCTCAAAGCGGCGGGCACCGGACTGAATCTCACCAGGGCCGCCCACGTCATCCACTACGACCGCTGGTGGAACCCGGCCGTCGAGGAACAGGCCACGGACCGGGCGTACCGCATCGGCCAGACGCAACCCGTGCAGGTGCACCGGCTGATCGCGGAAGGCACGGTCGAGGACCGGATCGACGAGCTGCTGCGGGCCAAGCGGGTCCTGGCCGACGCGGTCCTGGGCACCGGGGAGACCGCGCTGACCGAGCTCAGCGACCGTGACCTGGCCGATCTCGTCTCGCTCCGGAGGCCGTCATGAGCCCCCGCCCCCAGTCCCTCGCGCACGACCGCTCCCAGCCCCGGCCGGTCGCCCGGTCACGCCCGGGCCCCGACGATCTGCGGCGTACCTTCGAAGCCGTGCCGCCCCGTACCTCCGACGGCGACGAACCCTTCGCGGACAGCTGGTGGGGCCGCGCCTGGGTGGCCGCCCTGGAGTCTCTGTCGATGGACGAGGGACGGCTCTCCCGCGGTCGTACGTACGCCGACAGCGGCAAGGTCGCCGCGATCACGGTCACCCCCGGACGGGTCGTCGCCTACGTCCACGGCAGCCGCCCCCGCCCCTACCGCGCCGAACTGCGTCTGCGGCCGCTCACCGACGCCGACTGGGACACGTTGCTGGACGCGGTCGCCGCCCGTCCCGGTCACCTTGCCGCACTGCTCGGCAAGGAGATGCCGCACTCGCTCGTCGACACGGCGGTCGAGGCCGGTGTCGGACTGCTGCCCGCCGCGGGCGACCTCGACCCCGGATGCTCCTGCCCCGACCACGGCTGGCCCTGCAAACACGTGGCGGCCCTCTGCTACCAGATGGCCAGGCTCCTGGACGCCGACCCGTTCGTCCTTCTGCTGCTGCGCGGGCGTGGCGAGCGCGAACTCCTCGAAGACCTGGGCCGTCGCAACGCCGCACACTCCGCCCGGGAACGTCCCTCGGCCCCCGTCACTCCCTCCGTGCCGGCTCGCGAGGCCCTCGCCGACCGCTACCTCCCGCCGCTCCCCGCTCCGCTCCCGGTCCTGCCGCATCCCGGTCAGCCGCCCTCGTACCCGAGTCTGCCCGGCGCCCGTGACCCGCTCGCCCTGGACCACCTCGCCACGGAGGCGGCCGCCCGTGCGCACATGCTCCTCGTCAGCGGCCTCGACCCGCTCGCCGGCCTCAGCCCCTGGCAGGACGCGGTACGGCTGGCCGCGTCCCGCCCCACCGCAGGGCTCACCGCGACCACCCGCGCCCTCTACCGCGAGCTGGCGTACGCCACCGGCCGCACTCCCACCGACCTGGCCCGAGCCGTCGCGGCCTGGCGGCAGGGCGGCGCCGAAGGGCTGGCCGTCCTCGAATCCCCCTGGGATCCTCCGGCCGGCCCCTTCGACCGGGCCCGGCCCGCGCTCGCAGCCGCCGATTTCCCCCGCTTCCACCCCTGGCGCAACCACCTCACCCACCCCGGTGGCACTCTGCAGCTCCGCTTCGGACACGACGGCCGTTGGTACGGCTACGAATCCGAGCCGGGCGAGAACGACTGGTGGCCCCGCGCCACCCCGGACACCGATCCGGTGGGCGCGCTCATGGAACTGAGCGGAGGCTGACCCAGGCAGGTCCCCGGCCCGTCCTCAGCCGCGGCACCGTCCCCGACCGCCCCGGCGGCTGCCCTCAGCGGGGGAGCACGGCATCGACGACCTCTCGGGCGAAGTGCGGCGACACCGGTTCGCGGCGGAGCAGCGCCCGCATCCAGACCGCCCCCGCGATCAGGTCCAGCAGCAGCATCGGGTCGACGTTCTCGGAGAGTTCACCCCGGGCGGTGGCACGGGCGAACACCGGCTGCTCGCGGGAGAACCGGTCGGCGAAGAAATCGCGTGTGAGTGCCGCGAGTTCGTCGTCGGGCAGGCCGGTGCCCGAGGTCATGGCACGGGCGACCGGTTCCGTAGGCCCGTCGGCGAGCAGGGCGGCGTCGGCGGACGGGGCGCGTACCGGTGGCCGCAGCCCGTTCTTCCGGACCGTGCTGGTCGGATTCGGGCTGCACGGCGTCGCGCACATGGCGCAGCCGCCGGCGTACGGCGGCTGCACGCCGGGGGGCGTCACAGCGCCGACCGTCGTCGTGCCGTACTCGGTCTGGGCGGTCCGGCGGCTGAAGGCGGCCGGTATCGGGAGTGGCGGTGCCGGCACGGCGGCAGCGGCGCCGGCGATCCTCCCGGTGACCGCCGCGGGGGTGCACGCACTGGTGCGCCGGCTCGATCGGCCGTACGGGCGCGGGGCTCGTACGGCCGTGTGAACCCGGGAGCGGGAAGTGGCGCAGCGGGCGGCGGGCGGCGTCAGAAGTCGGCGGTCGCGCGTTCCTCGATCCGGGCCACCGAGTCCTGGGCGTACGCCTTCTCGTAGGCGTTCCGGATCCGCTCGATCTGGGCGTCGCGCACACGTGCTTCGGACGCCGGGTAGAGCAGGGTCAGTTCGTAACTGCGCTCCCGTTCGATCACGCCGTGGGAATCCCGCCACTGCCCCCGGCCGTCCTGGATGGTCAGCCCGTTCGGGAAGCGCGGTGTGACCTCCTCGTCGATGAAGGCCAGGAATTGGCGATCGGTCACACGGGGCCCGCCGTCGGGACGTTCGGTGCCGAAGAACAGCCGGGTCTCGATGTAGGCCTTCCCGTGCACGGCGACGGCCGACGCCGCCGGCTGCGAGGCGGTGGAGGCTTCGCCGCCGAGCGTGGCGTACGCGACAGGAGTGCCCGCGGCCAGTACGGCCAGGGCGACGGCCGCGGTGAGCGCGCTGGGCCGCTTGGGACCGGTAAGACCCTTCGTGCGGGTGAGGCGGGGGAGACGAGGCACGGCGGGGACCTTTCTTCGGAGTCCGGGACTGCGGGAGTCCGGGACTTCGGGAGTCTGGGAGGGCGGGAGTCTGGGAGGGCGGAGTGCGCGGTCCGCGTCGGTCCGTGGCGTGGGTACCTGGACGCGCGGACGCGCGGGCACATGAATGCGTGGACACATCGACGCGCGGATGTGCGGGGCCACTGTGACAAGCGGCCCCCGACGAGCGGCGGCAGAACATGGGCATTCACTGGAAACCACCCGTACGGCTCGACTGACGGGCCCGCCGAAAGCCCGCTGCGCCCCACGGCGCGGGCTGTCAGACTTGCCCGCGTGACTGAGCGGATCACCCGGATCAACCCGGACCAACTGCACCCCACGCCCGGCTATCACCACATCACCGTGGTGGAAGCGGGCCGGACCGCGTACCTGGCCGGGCAGTGCCCGCTCGACCGCTCCGGCGCACTGGTGGGTCCGGGGGACCTCGACGCCCAGATCGACCAGGTGGCGGCCAACTCCCTCGCCGCTCTGGCAGCCGTGGGCGCCGAACCGTCCCGGGTCGTCCGGTCGGTGATCTACGTGGTCAGTGACGACGTCATGGTCCTGGGAGCCGCCTGGCACAGGCTCACCGGCTTGGTCATCGGGCCCGCGTTCACCACCGCGAGCACGCTGCTCGGCGTCACACGGCTCGGCTTCTCCGGACAGCTGATCGAGCTCGACCTCACCGCGGCGCTGCCCGGCTGAACATCCACCCGTGCCGCCCCGTTCGCCGCGGCCGGGCCCGGGAGGGGCTCCCCCATGCCGCGGACGGTCCGGTCGAACGGCCGGCGTCGCAAAAACCGGTAGTTCTTTCGGACTTGACGTTGATAGCTTCCTCGACGTGGCGAAACTCAATCAGATCATCGCAGTGGAGAAGGGCGTCAAGTCCAAGGCTCACCAGGACCTGACGGCGGCGCATCACGGCCTCCAGAAGACCGGTCTGCTGGCCGGGATCTCCCGGACCTATCAGCCCAAGGACGAGGAGGGCGAGCAGCTGCCGCCCGAGTCGACCCTGGTGCAGATCAAGGCCGAGGACGTGCTGCGGGAGACCGCGACGACCCTGACCCGGCTCTTCGATGTGACCGCCACGAAGGACTGGGCGAACTGCTCGGCCCGCGCGGACGTGAAGGTCGACGGACGGGTGCTCGTGAGCGAGGTGCCGGTGTCGTACCTGCTCTTCCTGGAGAAGCAGCTGACGGACCTCAACACCTTTGTCCGCAAGCTTCCGGTGCTCGACGCCTCCGAGGCCTGGACACAGGACCCGTCGACGGACTCCTGGAAGACCGAGCCGGTGAGGACCCTCCGTACGAAGAAGGTGCCCCGCAACCATGTGAAGGCGGAGGCCACCGACAAGCACCCGGCGCAGGTCGAGGTGTACTACGAGGACATCCCGATCGGGTACTGGACGACGGTGAAGTTCTCCGGAGCCCTTCCCGCGCGACGGGTCAATGAACTGCTGGACCGGGTGGAGAAGCTCCAGCAGGCCGTGAAGTTCGCCCGCGAGGAGGCCAACGGCATGGACGTCGGCGACCAGCGGGTGGGTGATGCGGTATTCGGTTACCTCTTCGGGTGACCGACCATGGATTCCCCGGCCGTTCATTACGGCCGGGGTGCGCGAGGAGCGCAAGCTGAAACTGAGGCTTGTCGTGACGACGCGGTTCCAGTGGAGGTTCGAGTCCTCCCCCCGGCATTCGGTGCGTTCCCCGCACACGGACGGGCCGGGGTAGCCCAAATGGTAGAGGCAGACCGCGATCAATCTCAGACTCTTGCTCCAGGCTCAGCATTCGCCACCGATCGCCGAATCAATCGGGCCCGTGCCCATGGGCGTCGAGATGCCGGTTCGACTCCGGCCCGCGGAGCTTCGATCCGCGGTGGTCTAAAGGCAGGACGCGACGACATAAACCTGACACGGGTCCTTAAAAGTGTCGGCGTGCCGCATGGGTGGCATCTACAGGGCTCGGGGGCCGGCTACGCCCCCGGGCCCGCTCCCGTTTCCACGGGCGTCCCGCTCAGGCCCCCGCAGGCAGCGACACCCCGCGCCCCGCGAAGAAGCGCTCGAAGTCGGTCAGTGCGAGTTCCGCGGCCCGCGTCCCGGCCGTCGTGCCGGAGGGGTTGTGGAAATGGACGCCGGTGCCGTCGGCCGTACGGGACGTCAGCAGCACCAGATGCCCGCCCCGCCCCGGAGCGGGCCGCAGTGGATGCCGGATGCCGTAGTGCACCGAGGCCATGACCGTCCGGCCGCCGTCCAGCAGGCCGAGGATCTCCTGCGTCGAGAGATGGCGGTGGACCGTGGCGTCGAGGCCGTGCGCCTCCTGTGCGTACTGCGCGAACGGGGCGTAGATCAGGCCCCGGATCTCCCCCTCCGCGTCCTCGGTGTACGCGCCGTACCTGAGCGCCCCGTCCCGCAGCGCGAACAGGGACGGGGCCCCGGCGCCGAGCGCCATGCGCAGGCAGGTCATACCGCACAGATGACCTGACCAGCGCGCGTACTCGGCCGGTGTCGCCGCGCCCGACTCCGCCCAGGCCGGGTCGGTGGCCGGATCGAGTCCGCCCTCCACGATCGGGCCGACGAGCTCGGGCGAGGCGAACTGGGTGTGGACGGGAACGCGGCAGTCGGGGCAGGTCACCAGGGGCATCCGATCACTGGCGGTATCCGGTCAGGAAGCGGCCGATGCGGCTGATCGCCGCGTCGAGATCGTCAGCGTACGGGAGCGTCAGGATCCGGAAATGGTCGGGACGCGGCCAGTTGAAGCCCGTACCCTGTACGACCTGGATCTTCTCCCGCAGCAGCAGATCCAGGACGAACTTCTCGTCGTCGACGATTCGGTGCACCTTCGGGTCGATGCGCGGGAACGCGTACAGCGCGCCCTTCGGCTTCACGCACGACACGCCGGGGATCTCGTTCAGCTTCTCCCAGGCCCGGTTGCGCTGCTCGTAGAGCCTGCCGCCGGGCGCCACCAGTTCCCCGATCGACTGCCGGCCGCCGAGCGCCGCCTGAATGGCGTACTGCGCGGGCGCGTTGGGGCACAGGCGCATGGAGGCGAGCGTGGTCAGCCCCTCCAGATAGCCGCGGGCGTGCTGCTGCGGGCCGGAGATCACCAACCAGCCGGAGCGGAACCCCGCCACCCGGTACGTCTTCGACAGACCGCTGAAAGTGAGGCAGACCAGGTCGGGGGCGAGGGCCGCCACGCTGTGGTGCTCGGCGTCGTCGTAGAGGATCTGGTCGTAGATCTCGTCGGCGAACACCATCAGGCCGTGCCTGCGCGCCAGATCGAGGATTCCTTCGAGGACCTCGCGCGGATAGACCGCGCCGGTCGGGTTGTTCGGATTGATGATCACGACGGCCCTGGTGCGGTCGGTGATCTTCGAGGCCATGTCGGCGAGGTCGGGGTTCCAGTCCGAGGCCTCGTCACAGGTGTAGTGCACGGCCTTGCCGCCCGCGAGGGTGATCACCGCGGTCCACAACGGATAGTCGGGGGACGGGACGAGCACCTCGTCGCCGTCCTCCAGCAGCGCCTGGACGGCCATGGAGATCAGCTCGGAGACGCCGTTGCCGAGGAAGATGTCGTCGACCCCGACGTCCGCCAGCCCCATCGCCTGGTAGCGCTGCGCCACTGCCCGGCGGGCGGACAGGATGCCGCGCGAATCGGTGTAGCCGTGGGCCTGCGGAAGCATCCGGATCATGTCCTGGACGACCTCCTCCGGCGCTTCGAAGCCGAAGAGTGCCGGGTTGCCCGTGTTGAGGCGAAGGACGCTGTGGCCCGCCTCCTCCAGGGCGTTGGCGTGCTCGATGACCGGGCCCCGGATCTCGTAACAGACCTCGTCGAGCTTGCTGGACTGCCGGAATTCCATGCGGTGGCCTCCCCGACCTGATTGCGTTACTTGGTTTTACCAAGCTCGGGCTTGGAAAGTCCAACAACATGTCTAGACTGCGTCGCATGCCACGTCAGCCACAGTCCGCAAACCGCCCGGCCCGCCGCCGGAGTTACGACCAGTTCTGCGCCACCGCACGCTCCCTCGACTCCGTGGGCGACCGGTGGACCCTGCTGATCGTCCGTGAACTGCTGGCGGGCCCCCGCCGCTACACCGACCTCCACGCCGACCTGCCGGGTGTCAGCACGGACGTCCTCGCCTCCCGGCTCAAGGACATGGAGCAGAGCGGACTGGCCACCCGCCGACGGCTTCCGCCGCCCGCCGCGGCCTCGGTGTACGAGCTGACCGAGCGCGGCCACGGTCTGCTGCCCGTGCTCGCCGCACTCGCCGAGTGGGGCGCGCCCGCGCTCACCGACCGACGGCCCACGGACGCGGTGCGGGCGCACTGGTTCGCGCTTCTGCTGCTGCGCGCGCTGGACGGGCTGACCCATCCGGGAGTCGTCGAAGTCCAGCTGGACGAGGGTGAGTTCCATGTGCGCGCGGGTGGCGCCGGGACCGGTTCCGCGGTGTACGGGGACGGTCCGGCCGCCCACGCCGATGCCCGTATCGCGCTCGACGTCGAGGTCTGTCTGGCGCTCGGACGGGGTGAGCTGACGCTCGCCGGGGCCGTCGAGGACGGACGTGTCGAGGTGTCGGGCGACGGACCGCTCGCCACCGAACTGCGTGGCGGGTGACCGCCGGATCGGGGAGGGTTCCGCGGGGCAACTGCCGGGTAGCGTGGGGGCATTCGGAATGTCCTGGACGCTTCCGGGGACGCTGAGGCAGAGGAGTCGCGCATGAGGGTCGGCGGACAGCGGGGGAGCCGAGGCCTGCGGGTGAGGCAGGGGCGACTGGCCAAGGCCCTGGTCGTGAGCGGCTGCGTGGCCGCGCTCGGCTTCGTACCGTCGGCCGCCGTCGCCACGCCCGGCAGCGGCGTGAGCGGCACCGTGCTCGCACAGGGCACGTCGGCGGGGAAGCTGAAGGTGAAGACCCCGAACGGCCGTACGGATGTGACCTTCCGGACCATCACCGTCGAGCCGGGCGGCTCCACCGGCTGGCACACCCACGCCGGACAGCTGATCGCCGTCGTCAAGTCCGGGACGCTGACGCGCACTCTGGACGACTGCTCGGTCGAGGCGACGCCGGCGGGCTCGTCCTTCATCGAGCCGTCCGGCGCCGGTCACCGCCACATCGGACGCAATCTGGGGACCGAGCCCGTCGTGCTCTGGGTGACCTATCTGCTGCCCGAGGGCAGCGCGCTCTCCGACGACGCCGACGCCGTGGACTGCGGCGCGAAGAAGCGGTGATTACGGGGACGAGGGGAGCACACGGCCGTGGACGCAGCGAGCCCACAGGGCGACGCGAAGAGCGCGGATGATCTGGACCCGGCGCGGCGCGACGCGTTCGCGCAGGCGCTGCTGCACGCGCTCGCCGCCCACTGCCCCGGCTCGCGCGCGGAGCTGAAGGGCTCGCTCGCCCGTGGAACGGCGGATGCGTACAGCGACATCGACCTCCTCTGGACGGTGCCGGACGACCGCTTCGACGCCTGTGTCGCCGCCGCCGGGGACGTACTCGAAGCGGTCCGGCCCCTCGACTCCCTGCGTACGGATCCCGAGCTGCGGAACTCCCGTGAGCGGCGGCTGCTCTTCGCCGCCTTCCGCGGGCTTCCGCTCTTCTGGCGCGTGGACCTGGAGATCGGGGCGGCATCGCTCGCCCCGCCCGTCGGCCACGACCGGGACGGCCTCACGGCCCACGATGACGACTGGTCGCGGCCCGCGAGCGCGCTGGCCAACGCGGTCGCCGCGACGAAGGCGGTGCTGCGCGGGCAGCCGCGGACCGCCCGGGGCCTGCTGGAGCGCGGCTTCCGGCGCATCGACGCGCCGGACGCCGTCACCGGACAGTGGTGCGCCGACATCGGCCGCCTCGCGGAAACGGCCGCCGACCGCGAACCGGGCCTGCGCCCCCTCGCCGATCGTGTGATGCGTCTGGCCGCGGATCACCTGGCGGGGACCGGCGAGGAAGAACGCGGTCAGGGGGACGGCCGGGGCCGGCCCACGGGGCAGGGGCGATGATGGTCGCGTGCGATGTGAAGCGATCACCTGGGAGCGGCTGGCCGAAGCGTTCGCCGCGCACACCGACGGTCTGGGGCCGGCCGACGCGAGCCCCTGGCTGAAGGTCGCCGTGGACGGCGCTCCGGCAGCCCGTACCGGGGAACTGGCCGGACGGGTCGCGCAGGCGCTGCGGGTCCGGGGACGCGCGGTGCTCGTCGTCTCCACCGAGGGGTTCCTGCGGCCCGCGAGCCTTCGGTACGAGTACGGCAGACAGGACCCCGACTCGTACTACGACAGCTGGTTCGACACGGGCGCGCTGTGGCGCGAGGTGTTCGGGCCGCTGGAGGCGGGCGGGAGCGGGCGGGTGCTGCCCGATCTCTGGGATCCGGTGACGGACCGGGCCACGCGCAGTCCGTATCGAGTCCTGCCCGAGGGCGGTGTGCTGGTGGTGCACGGCCCGTTGCTGCTGGGGCACTGGTACCCGTTCGACCTGAGCGTCCATCTGCGGTTGTCGCCGGGCGCACTGCGGCGGCGCACCGAGGAGGGCGAGCGGTGGACCCTGCCCGCCTTCGCGCGGTACGAGGACGAGGTGGCGCCCGGCGGCCGTGCGGCCGCGGTCGTACGGGCCGACGACCCGCTGCACCCCGCCTGGACCGGGTGGCGGCGGGCGGAGTAGGGGGCCGGGAGTCGTGGTGCGGGGGTACGTCACGGACCGGGGCGGCCCCCCACGGTGGCGACCGCCTCCGCCCCCGACCGGCAGCCCGCCGCCACCGCCGAGGCGTCGTCCGCCCCCGACAGCCGGGCCGCGAGGAATCCGCCGGTGAACGCGTCGCCCGCCCCCGTCGAGTCGACAGCGCCCCGCATCCGAACGGCCGGGATGCGCCGGGTCACCGTGCCCGCGGCGGCCAGCAGGGCGCCGCGGGCGCCGAGTGTGACGACCACCCGGGGCACCTGGAGGCTCAGCTCGGCAGCGGCGTCCGCCGGTTCGGGGAGTCCGGTCAGCAGCCGGGCCTCGTCCGCGTTGGGCAGCAGCAGATCCACGCCTTCCACCGCGGTCAGGAACCGGTCGACGCCCAGCTCGGCGAGGAAGCCGGCCGAAGCCGGGTCGACGCTCACCGTGATCCGCCGCCGCCGGGCCTCCCGCAGGGCGAGCAGGGCCGTCGCCCGACTCGTCGCGGCGAAGAGCAGGTACCCGGAGAGATGCAGATGGGCGATGCCGTCGAGCATCGACGGCGACCAGTCGTCGGGGGAGAGCCGGAGCACGGCGCCGCTGTCGGTGAGGAAGGTGCGCTCGGCGGCGGAATCGACGAGGGCGACGACGGTGGCGGTCGGCACGTCGTCGTCCACGGCCAGCAGGCAACGGACCGCCGCCCTGCGCAGTGCGTCCCGGTGCCAGGCCGCGCTGTCGGCGCCGACCCGGGCCAGCAGCCGGACGTCGTGACAGCCCGAACGTGCCGCCCAGCAGGCGACGTTGGCGCCCGCCCCGCCGGGGAGGGTGTGGATCCGGGCCGCGGTGTCCGTGCCGTGGATCAGCGCCGTTCCGTGGCGGGCCACCACATCGGTGACCACGTCGCCGACGACGAGGAGGCCACCGTCGGTCATCGGCCGGCCGCCGGGCGGCGGGGCGACGCGGAATCCTGCGCGTTCCGGTGCGCCGCCGTGTCCCGCTCGTCCGGGTGCGCCGTCGCGTCCTGGGCGGTGGCGGCCCACGCCCCGGAGATCCGCGCGGCGAGCGATACGTTTCCGCGCACGGCCGCCAGATTGGCCTCCAGTGAGGCGCCCCCGGTGCCCCGCATCAACCGGTCCAGCAGGAACGGCGTGACGGCCTGGCCCACGACGCCGCGCTCCCGGCACGCGGCGAGCGCCTCGGTCAGCACACGGTCATGGAGTGCGGGATCCAACTGGTCCTCTACGGATACGGGGTTGGCGACGATCAGCGCCGAGCCGGGGCCTTTGAGCGCGTCCTGGGCGCGCATCACCTCCGCGACCTCCTCGGGCGTCCGCACCGTCCAGTCGACCGGTTCGCCCGAACTGTTCAGATAGAAGCCGGGGAAGCGGTCGGTGCCGTAACCGAGCACCCCGACGCCGAGCGTTTCCAGGCGCTGCAGCGTGGCGGGCACATCCAGGATCGACTTCACCCCCGCACACACCACGGTGATGCCGGTCCGCGCGAGGAGGCGGAGGTCCGCGGACTCGTCCTGGGTCCGCGTCCATTCCCGGTGCACACCGCCGAGACCGCCGGTCGCGAAGACGCGCAGGCCCGCGTGCGCGGCCAGGAACGCCGTCGCGGACACGGTCGTCGCCCCGCTCGCGCCCGTCGCCAGGGCCGGCGCGAGGTCCCGGTGGCCCAGCTTCCGCATCGCCGGGTCGGCGGCGACCCGCTCCAACTGGTGCTTGCCCAGGCCGATGTGGGCCCGGCCGTCGAGTACGGCGATCGTGGCGGGCACCGCGCCCGCGGACCGTACGAGCTCTTCGAGCTCTTCGGCGACCCGCAGATTGCGGGGGCGCGGCAGACCGTGGGCGATGATCGTCGACTCCAGGGCCACGACGGGGTGGTGCGTGGCGAGGGCCGCCCGGACCTCGGTGGAGAGGACGGGGGCGTAGGAGGAGTGCGCGCCGTGCGACGCATCGAATGACATGTCCACATCCCTGTCGCGAGCGCGCCGACCTCAAACGTGCGGCCGGGACACCTGTCGGAGAGCCCGCCCTCCGGCAGGTTTCCCGGTCCTGGTGCCGGGCGGCCTCGAAGCGGTCGCTAGGGTGACCGGCCATGACCACATTTGATCAAGCCCCTGCCTCGTTTGCCGTCCACATTCCTGACGCCGAACTCGAACCGGAACCGCTCGACCCCGCACAGATCGTCTCGGGCGAGCCCGTGGTGACCGGCAAGGTGCTCTGGGAGTCGCCCGACGGCAAGCAGGTGCGCGGGATCTGGCAGATCACGCCCGGCGTGGTCACCGACACGGAGGCCAACGAGCTGTTCGTCGTCGTGAGCGGGCGTGCGACCGTGGTGGTCGAGGGCGGAGCGACGCTGGAGATCGGGCCGGGGGACGCCTGCGTGCTGCGCGAGGGCGACCGCACGACGTGGACCGTGCACGAGACGCTGCGCAAGGCGTATCACATCAGCCTCTGAGGCCTCAGGGTTCGGTGGGCGCGTTGGGCGCGGTGGGTGCGGTGGCCGCGTCGGGTGTGACGGGACCGGCGGGCGCAGCCGGTGCGGCGGATCGCGTGAGCGCCCGGCGCAGCGCCAGTGCGGCCATCGGAAGAAGCAGACATGCTCCGACCGCGTTCAGCCAGCCGTAGCTCGCTCCGGCGACGATCACCCCGGCGATCACCCCGGCGATCGCGCCGCCGACGCCCGCCGCCGTGTTCATGGTCAGGTCCGACAGCCCCTGCACGGCGGCACGGGCGGGCTGCGGCACGGAGTCGGTGAGCAGCGCCGAGCCGGCGACCAGCCCGGCCGACCAGCCGAGCCCGAGCAGGAACAGGCCTGCCGCGGTTTGACCGTGGCTCGGGCCTGCGGTGCCGGCCAGAAGTGCGGCACAGGAGAGCAGTCCGACCGCCAGACCGATCACCGTGAGCCGGCCGAAACGGTCGGACAGCCAGCCCATCACCGGGGAGAACGCGTACATACCCGCGATGTGGCCGCTGATGACCAGGCCGATGAGCTGGAGATCAGCGCCATGGTGGCCCAGATCGACCGGGGTCATCACCATGATCGAGACCATCGCGGTGTGGGAGACGGTCACCGTGACCAGGGCCAGCCGCGCCGCCGCGGAGGCCCGGACAGCCGCGATGCCGGCCCGCAGTGAACGGCCCGAGGGGGACTCGTCGTCCTGCGGCGCCAGCGCCCGTGCGGTGAGCAGCGGGTCCGGCCTCAGCAGTACCCCGACCACCACGGCGGCCAGCAGGAAGATCCCGGCCGCGAAGAAGAAGGGACCGGCCTGCTCGGATATCGCGGTGCCGCGGAAGACGCGTCCCACCGGCGCCGCGATGTTCGGCCCCAGAACCGAACCGATCGTCGTGGCCCAGATGACGGTGGAGATCGCCCGGCCGCGCCGGTCGGGCTCGACCAGATCCGCGGCGGCGAACCGGGCCTGCAGATTGGCCGAGGACCCGGCGCCGAACCCGGCCATGCCGAGCAGCAGCAACGGGAAGCTCTCCACGAGGGTGGCCAGGACCACGAGCCCCGCGCCGAGCGCACCGATCAGATACGCCAGGACGAGACCGGGGCGTCGGCCGCGCGAGGTCATCAGTGCCGCGAGCGGCAGCGAAAGCAGTGCGGTACCCGTCACCGATGCGGTCGGGGCCAGGCCGGACAGCGCCTCGGAGCCGCTCACCTCCGTGGCCAGGACCGGTGCCAGGGCGATCCCGATGGGTACGCCGAGGCCGCCGAGTATCTGGCTGGCTATGAGTACCGCGGACGTTCTGCGCCGCAGCCGGGGCAGCTCGGCCGCCGTGACCCGGCCTGGGCCGGCGAGGGTGTCAGGTGCGTCTGGGGTGTTGGTCACTGACGCAGTGTGCCAAGCCCGTACACCGGCATGAAACCAGGGTTGGGCCCGGCAGCCCGGCACGGAGGACAGCAGTGACGGTTCGCCGGAGCCCGGATCGGAACAGTGACGGGTTGCCGGAACCCGGACCGGACAGCGGGAGGTCGCCGGGATCCGGATCAGAAGAGAGACCGGATCAGAGGAGCGGCTGGGTCAGAGGAGCGGCCGGGTCAGAAGAGCGGCTGGGGAAGCACGCCCTCCAGCGCCAGCAGCTTCCGCTTGGTCTCGCGACCACCGCCGAACCCGCCGAGTCCGCCGTCGCTCTCCACCACGCGATGGCACGGCACCACCACCGGCAGAGGATTGGACCCCATGGCCGCCCCGACCGCCTGCGCCGCCCCCGGCTGCCCCACACGCTCGGCGAGATCGCCGTATCCGACGACGGCACCGTACGGCACTCCCGTTGCCAGCTCGCGGAGCACCTGGCGGTTGAAGCCGGACGTCAGCGACCAGTCCAGGTCGAGCGAGAACTTTCGCGACGTGCCCGCGAAGTACGCCGCGAGCTGGCGTATCGGCTCGGCGAGCCGCGCGGAGCCGGGACTCTCCACCGGCTCCGCACCGAGTCGTGTCCGCAGCTGCTCGACCGCCCTCCTGCGCACCTCGGGACGGGCATGGAACACCACACTCACCAGGCCCGCGTCGGTCGCGGCGAGCAGCAGCGGGCCGATGTCGCTCTCGACGACGGCCCACTCGACAACCCCGTTGCTGTTCATGGGGACCACCGTACGACCGGCCACTGACATTGAGAGTGGTATGCGGGTTCCGGCGGCCGTGGCTCAGCCACTGACTGACGCCCCGCTGGGCTGTCCTCGCGCTGTTCAGCGCGCCGTGGCGACGGGGCGGTCGCGCGGTCAGCCCGTGGCCCCGCGCACCACGTCAGGGGTGTTGGTGATGATTCCGTCGACGCCGAAGCCCGCCACCCTGGTCGCGTTCGCCGCGTCGTCGACCGTCCAGGTGTTGACCCGGAGTTTCTTGCCGTGTGTGCCCTTCAGTGCGTGCACCGCCTTCACGTAGTCGGCGGAGATCGACGTGTACGAGGCGTTGATCTGGTCGGTGAACGCCATGTACGAAGGCAGATCGGCCACCGCGGGAGTGCCGAGGAAGCCGGTCGTGACGTCCGGACGCTGCTGGTGCACCTTCTTCACGCTGTCCGCGCCGAAGCTCTGGACGACGAGTCTGTTCTTCACGTGGTCGCGGTCGAGCCACCTCTTCTGCCGCAGTACCCGCAGGGTCTCCTTCTCGATGCCCGGGTAGAGCTCCGGGCTCTTGATCTCCAGCAGCAGCTTCTGGTGATTGCGCTCGATCCGGTCCAGGTACTGCTTGAGGGTGGGCACCCGGGTTCCGGCGAACTGCGCACCGAACCAGCTGCCCGCGTCCAGTCGGGCGATCTCGGCGGCCGTGAAGTCCTTGACCGCCCATGACGCGCGGTCCGGGAAGACCTCCTCGACATCGGTGGTCCGCTTCAGATCGGTGTCGTGCACGACCACCAGCACGCCGTCCTTGGTGAACTGGACGTCGTTCTCCACCCAGTCGAAGCCCAGGGCGTCGGCCTTGTCGACGGCGGCGAGGGTGTTCTCCGGCGCGTAGGCCGAGGCACCCCGGTGGGCGAGGACGACCGGCGAGGCCCGCTTCATGTCCGTGGTCCGGGCGCTGACGGTCTGGATGCCCGTGCCCGTGTGCCCGGCTGTGGCCCGGCCCGTCGTCTGCGTGTCGGTGGTCGACATGAGCAACGCTCCGGCACCCATGAGGGCGGCGGCTGCGACGGCGGCGGTGGCGGTGCGTGCGTACACGTGTACTCCTTGCGTCAGAGTTACGGACGGGCCGAGAGTGGCAGCCACCATCCGACAAAGGACAGGCGAAGGATGGCCACAACGTGAACGCCGCTGCTGAGACCGGGTCACGGGCCGATTTCCTTGTCGATAAAATGCGGCTCATCTGTTTGTCTGCCGGGCCTCGCGCCTTAGGGTCACCCCGAACCCGGGCCTCCGCGAAGGGCGTACGAGCATGCAGGGCACGATCGACGGTTTCAGCTATGGAGCGGTGACGCCCGTCGCGGCCTTCCTCATGGCCTGCCTGGGCGCGGCCCTCGGGTTGCGCTGCACGACCCGTTCGGTGCGCACCGGACGCTCCTTCAGGGCCGGCTGGCTGGCCCTCGGCGCGACCTCCATCGGCTCCGGCATATGGACGATGCACTTCGTCGCGATGATGGGCTTCTCCGTCGAAGGAGTGACCATCGGCTATGACAAGCCGATCACCTTCGCCAGCCTCGCGGTCGCGATCGGCATGGTCGCCATCGGCATCTTCATCGTCGGGTACCGGGGCGCCACCCGCATGGCTCTGGTGACGGGTGGCACGATCACCGGGCTGGGGGTGGCCACCATGCACTACCTGGGCATGGCCGGAATGCGCCTCGATGGACAGTTCGAGTACGACACGGTCACCGTGGCCCTCTCCGTCGTCATCGCCGTGGTGGCCGCCACGACCGCGCTCTGGGCGGCCGTCTCCATCCACGGCTTCCTGTCCAGCCTCGGCGCCGCCGTCGTGATGGGCGTCGCGGTGAGCGGCATGCACTACACGGGCATGGCAGCGCTCAGCGTCCATCTGCACCCCGAAGCCCTCGCCGGCACCGCTTCGGCCGAGGGGCAGGGCGCCTCCCTCGTCCCCCTGCTGATCGGCCCCGGCTGCTTCCTGTTCCTGGCCGCGGTGGTCGTGATGTTCGACCCACTGATGGTGATGGGCACCCCGGACGGGGACGACCCCGGGGCCGCGAACGGGGCCGGAAGCCCCCTCGGGATCCCGGCCCAACGGCACGTCCCGCGGTTCGGTACACACGCCGATCCGGCGTCGTTCCATTCCCGGCCGCGCGATCCCGCGCCGCCGGGAGAACGATGACCCCGCCCCGGCACGACGGCTGACCCGGCCCGGTTGTCAGTGGGGGGTCGTACGGTGGTTGCATGCGGCCCGTTTCGAAGATCGAACGTTCGGTGACGCCTTTCGAGGTCGTCAGTCCCTACCAGCCCAGCGGCGACCAGCCCGCGGCCATCGCCGAGCTGGAGCGACGCATCCGCGCGGACGAGAAGGACGTCGTCCTGCTCGGTGCGACCGGCACCGGCAAGTCGGCGACCACCGCCTGGATGATCGAGAAGCTGCAGCGCCCCACCCTCGTCATGGCGCCGAACAAAACGCTCGCGGCCCAGCTGGCGAACGAGTTCCGCGAGCTGCTGCCCAACAACGCCGTCGAGTACTTCGTCTCGTACTACGACTACTACCAGCCCGAGGCGTACGTCCCGCAGTCGGACACCTACATCGAGAAGGACTCCTCGATCAACGAGGAGGTCGAGCGGCTGCGTCACTCCGCGACGAATTCGCTGCTCACCCGGCGGGATGTCATCGTGGTCGCCTCTGTCTCCTGCATCTACGGCCTGGGTACGCCGCAGGAGTACGTGGACCGGATGGTCCAGCTCAAGGTCGGCGACGAGATCGACCGCGACCAACTGCTGCGCCGCTTCGTCGAGATCCAGTACACCCGCAACGACCTCGCGTTCACGCGCGGCACCTTCCGGGTGCGCGGCGACACCATCGAGATCTTCCCGGTCTACGAGGAGCTCGCCGTCCGCATCGAGATGTTCGGCGACGAGATCGAGGCGCTCTCCACCCTCCACCCGCTCACCGGCGAGGTCATCAGCGAGGACCAGTCCCTCCACGTCTTCCCTGCCAGCCACTACGTCGCGGGCCCCGAGCGCATGGAGAAGGCGGTCAACGGCATCGAGCGGGAGCTGGAACAGCGACTCGCCGAGCTGGAGAAGCAGGGCAAGATGCTGGAGGCCCAGCGGCTGCGGATGCGCACCACGTACGACATCGAGATGCTCCGGCAGATCGGCACCTGCTCCGGTGTCGAGAACTACTCGATGCACTTCGACGGCCGCTCACCCGGCACCGCCCCCAACACCCTCCTCGACTACTTCCCCGAGGACTTCCTCCTCGTTCTCGACGAGTCGCACGTCACCGTGCCGCAGATCGGCGCGATGTACGAGGGCGACGCCTCCCGTAAGCGCACCCTCGTCGACCACGGCTTCCGGCTCCCCTCCGCGCTCGACAACCGCCCGCTGAAGTGGGAGGAGTTCCTCGGCCGGATCGACCAGACCGTCTATCTCTCCGCCACGCCGGGAAAGTACGAGCTGTCCAGGGGCGACGGCTTCGTGGAGCAGATCATCCGTCCCACCGGCCTCGTCGACCCGGAGGTGGTGGTCAAGCCCACCGAGGGCCAGATCGACGATCTGGTGCACGAGATCCGCAAGCGCGCGGAGAAGGACGAGCGGGTCCTGGTCACCACCCTCACCAAGAAGATGGCCGAGGACCTCACCGACTACTTCCTGGAGCTCGGCATCCAGGTCCGCTATCTGCACAGCGACGTCGACACCCTGCGCCGCATCGAGCTGTTGCGGGAGCTGCGTTCCGGCGAGTACGACGTACTGGTCGGCATCAACCTCCTGCGCGAGGGCCTCGACCTGCCCGAGGTGTCGCTCGTCGCCATCCTCGACGCGGACAAGCAGGGCTTCCTGCGCTCCGGGACGTCCCTGATCCAGACCATCGGGCGCGCCGCCCGAAACGTGTCGGGGCAGGTCCATATGTACGCGGACAAGATCACCCCGGCGATGGCACAGGCCATCGACGAGACCAACCGCCGTCGCGAGAAGCAGATCGCCTACAACACCGAGCGCGGTCTCGACCCGCAGCCGCTGCGCAAGAAGATCAACGACATCGTCGCGACGATCGCCCGCGAGGAGGTCGACACCGAGCAGCTGCTCGGCACCGGCTACCGCCAGGGGAAGGGGGCCAAGGCCCCCGTTCCCGCGCTGGGCGCGAAGACGGCCGGAACCAAGAAGGCCGGGGGCGCCGGCGCCGTGGTCACCGACCGGCCCGCCACCGAACTCGCCGGGATCATCGAGGAGATGACCGACCGGATGCGGGCGGCCGCCGCGGATCTGCAGTTCGAGGTGGCGGCCCGACTGCGCGACGAGGTCGGCGAGTTGAAGAAGGAGCTGCGCCAGATGCGCGAGGCGGGCCTCGCCTGACCTTGCCGCGTCCTGTGTGTTGCAGGACCGACACAAAAACGCCTCAAGCGGCCGCGTCCACGGCGCGACTGCGTAGGGTACTGGAAAACCGCGCACGGACGGTCGCGGGGCAAGCGGAGAGGGGACAGCGCGTGACGGTCAATATGACCAAGGGTCAGGCCATCAGCCTGCAGAAGAGCGACGGGGGGACCCTGACCGCGGTACGGATGGGGCTCGGCTGGCAGGCGGCGCCACGCCGTGGTCTGTTCGGTTCGCGTACGCGCGAGATCGACCTCGACGCGTCGGCGGTGCTGTTCGCCGACAAGCAGCCGGTCGACGTGGTCTTCTTCCGTCACCTCGTCAGTGACGACGGCTCGGTCAAGCACACCGGCGACAACCTGGTCGGCGGTGCCGGTTCGGGCGGGGACGACGAGGCGATCCTCGTCGATCTGCAGCGGGTTCCGGTCCACATCGACCAGATCGTCTTCACGGTGAACTCCTTCACCGGCCAGACGTTCCAGGAGGTGCAGAACGCCTTCTGCCGCATCGTCGACGAGACCAACGGCCAGGAGCTCGCCCGCTACACGCTGGACGGCGGCGGGCAGTACACCGCCCAGATCATGGCGAAGGTGCACCGCTCGGGGAACGGCTGGCAGATGACCGCCCTCGGCAACCCGGCCAACGGCCGCACCTTCCAAGACCTGATGCCGGCGATCCTGCCGCATCTGTAGGCACGGCCGGACCAACCGGTCGACATCGGTTCGCGCAGCTCCCGGAGGCATCGGCCGCCGGGAGCTGCATCACATGGCACCGCGCCGCACCGCACCACGCGGCGGCGACTCAACGAGGGGACAGGGCAATGACGGCCGAGCTGGTCCGGGGGCAGAACCACACCTTGCCCCAGACCCGTCTGGAGGTCCGGGTATCGGCCGGCACACCCGTCGTGGCCGGTGCCACGCTCGGCGACGAGAACGGCACCGTGCACGGCACCGAGTGGATCGCGCACCCGGGGTCGCCCCAATTGCCCGGACTCGAAGTGTCCGGGCAGGCCGCCGCCGACCACCGGCTCGCCGTGGACCTCGATGCCCTGTCCACTTCGGTGCACCGGGTCACCGTGCTGCTGGCCCTGCCCACGGGCATCGGCGGCCCGACCCGGTTCGGCGCGGTCGCCGCGCCGTTCGTCGCCGTCACGGGCCTCGAAGGCACCGAGATCGCCACCTTCACCCTCACCGGCCTGGACACCGAATCCGCGGTCACCGCACTGGAGCTCTATCGCCGCCAGGGCGCCTGGAAGGTCCGCGCCGTCGGTCAGGGCTACGCGGGCGGCCTCGCCGCCATGCTCGCCGATCAGGGCCTGGCCCAGGCGGCCGAGCTGGCCCGCTCGATCCAGGACGCGGTCGCCCGGGGGATGGCCCGCTCGGTCGCTCCGCCCCCGCCGCGCACCCCGGACGGAGGCAGGGCCGGCCACGGTACGGGCCCCGTACCGCCCTCGGACGGCCACAGGCCTCCCGTCCCAGCGCCGACGGCCGCGCAGCCCCCCGAGCCGCTCACCGAGCCCACCACCCCGCCGCCCACGGCCGCGACGGGCGGCCCCATCGACTACACGCATCCGCGCCGCCAGACCTCCGCGCCCCCGCCGCCCCCGCCCACCGCGCCGCCCGCCGAGCCGGGCCGCCCCGCCCGACCCGTCGCCGGAGACGCGACCGGCTGGTCCATGGAGGAGCGCCTCTACAACCAGATCTGGGGCATGTTCGAAGACCTGGCCCGCACCACCGCCGCGTACCGCAGCGCCGTCGACTTCGCCGAGTCCCGCATGGACCAGGAGCTCGACCGGACCCTGTCCGATCCGCGCAACCGGATCGGCGGCGCCGGCGACCGGGCCCGCGAGCAGGCCCGCGCCAAGCGCGACGAGCTGACGGCGCGGGCCCGCGAGGTCCTCGACCGGGACCTCGCCCAGCTCGCCGCCGAGTCCGCCGTGGTCGAACCCGCCCTCCCCGCCGCGTTCGCCGGTTGGGACAACCCCGTCTGGCACGCCTACCGCGTCCCGATGGAGATCCCCATGGCGCTGCGCATCGGCGACCTCCATCTGCCCGAGAACACCGAGCTGCGCATCCCGTTGCTGGTCCGGCTCCCCCTGGAGCGCGGGCTCTGGGTCGACAGCAGTCGTACGGCGTCCGAGGCCGCGTCCCTCCTGGACAGCGCCCGACTGCGCCACCTGGCCATGGAGAACGCGGTCGCGCACGCGGTCCGGCTGCTGGCCGTGTACCCGGCCGACGAGTTCTCCGTCCATGTCATCGACCCCGCGGGCTCGGCGGCCGGAGCCCTCGCGCCCCTGGTCGGATCGGGGGCCCTAGCCGGGCCGCCCGCCACCGGAGCCGGGGGAGTGGCCTCGGTCCTCGCCCAGCTCACCCGGCGCGTCGACCTGGTGCAGATGGCGATCCGGGCCGGTGCCGCCGATTCGCTGCCGCCGGACCTGGACCTGGGCCAACAGCTGCTGATCGTCAACGACTTCCCGCACGGATTCGACGACCGGTCCGTCACCCAGCTGCGCTACCTGGCCGACGAGGGGCCCTCGGTCGGCGTCCATCTCCTGATGGTCGCGGACCGGGCGGACGCCAGTGCGTACGGGCCGGTGCTCGACCCTCTGTGGCGCTCGCTGCTCCGGATCACGCCGGTCGCCGACGACCACCTGGCCGATCCCTGGGTGGGCCACGCCTGGACGTACGAGCCGCTGAGGACGCCGCCCGGCAGCCGGGTCCTCGAACAGGTCCTCGCCAGGGTGGCCGCGGCCCGCCGCCCCCGGCGCCCCTGAACAGGTGCCGTGCCGCCTGCACCTCATCGCTCCTGACCTGCCATTTTGGGAGATCTTTACCCTTCTCTTTACCTTTCCTTGGTGTTACCTGTACTGTTCTTTGAGCGGAGGGGAGTACTCCCATACGCGGCGTGCCCGTCAATACGGACTGTGACCGGTCCCGGGGCGCCGGCCCGTGGCGCGCAGCCCGTGCGCCCGGGTGGAAGAGACCTCCGGCAGCGACGACGCTGATCAGTAGCCGTAGCGAACTGCCGGAGGCGCAGTGGACGTTTCATGGACCCTTTGGGTGCTGACCATTCTCGGTCTGTCAGCCCTTATCGCCGTCGACTTCTTCATCGGGCGCAAGCCCCATGACGTGACGACCAAGGAAGCCGGAATCTGGACGATCGTCTGGATCGCGCTGGCCGCACTCTTCGGACTCGGTCTGCTGGTCTTCGGCGAGAGCCAGGCCTCGGGCGAGTTCTTCGCCGGCTTCATCACCGAGAAATCGCTCAGCGTCGACAACCTCTTCGTCTTCGTCCTGATCATGGCGAAGTTCTCGGTCCCCTCCCACCTCCAGCAACGGGTGCTGCTCGTCGGTGTGCTGATCGCGCTGGTGCTGCGAGCGGTCTTCATCGCCGCCGGCGCGGCCGTCATCGCCAACTTCTCGTGGGTCTTCTACATCTTCGGCGCGTTCCTGATCTACACCGCCTGGAAGCTCATCCAGGAGGCGCGGGCCGACGAGGAAGAGGAGGAGTTCGAGGAGAACCGCCTTCTCAAGACGATCGAGCGCCGCTTCGGCGTCGCCGACCGGTACCACGGCACCAAGCTCTTCATCCGTAACAACGGCAAGCGCGTCCTGACACCGCTGATGGTCGTCATGCTCGCCATCGGTACGACCGATGTGCTGTTCGCGCTGGACTCCATCCCCGCGATCTTCGGCCTGACCCAGGACCCGTACATCGTCTTCACCGCCAACGCCTTCGCCCTGATGGGGCTGCGGCAGCTGTACTTCCTGATCGGCGGTCTGCTGAAGAAGCTGGTCCATCTCAGCTACGGCCTCTCGGTCATCCTCGGCTTCATCGGCGTGAAGCTGGTGCTGCACGCACTGCACGAGTCCGGAGTGCACGTTCCCGAGATCTCCATCCCGGTCTCGCTCGGCGTCATCTGCGGCGTGCTGGTGATCACCACGATCACCAGCCTCGTCGCCAACAAGAAGCAGGAGCGGGCCGAGGCCGCCGCGGAAACGGACAGGCCCGCGGACCAGGATTCCAGCATCGACGCCTGACCGGGGCGGACGGCCCGGCGGCCGTCCGTCCGGACGGGAACCGGCACCGGCCGGGACGGGCGACCACGCGTCGCCCGTCCCGGCCGGTGCTCGTAGGTGGAGAGACCCCGCTCCGGGGGCGGCGGCCCCATCGGCGGCGCTCAACTCCCGCGCGGGCCCGGTGGCCGCGGTACGACTGCCGTCACCAGCCGCGGGCGCGCCACAGCGGCAGCTGCGGACGCTCGTCGCCGAGCGTGGTGTCGTGACCATGGCCCGGATAGACCCAGGTCTCGTCGGGCAGCTGGTCGAAGAGCTTGGTCTCCACATCGTGGAGCAGGCTCGCGAAGGCCTCGGGATCCTGGTGGGTGTTGCCGACTCCGCCCGGGAAGAGGCAGTCCCCGGTGAACAGGTGCGGGGCGCCGTGCGGGTCGTCGTAGACCAGCGCGATGGAGCCCGGGGTGTGGCCGGCGAGGTGACGGGCGGTCAGGCGGACCCGGCCCACCTGAATCGTGTCGTCGTCGTCGACCAGGACATCGGTCGGGACCGGAATGCCCTGCGCGTCGTACCGCCCGGCGTACGTACGCGCGCCGGTGGCGGCCACCACCTCGCCGAGCGCCTGCCAGTGGTCGCCGTGCCGGTGGGTGGTGACGACGGAGGCGATGCCGTCGTCACCGATCAGCCGCAGCAGGGTCCCGGCCTCGTTGGCCGCGTCGATCAGGAGCTGCTCGCCGGTGGCCCGGCAACGCAGCAGATAGGCGTTGTTGTCCATCGGGCCGACGGCGACCTTCGAGATCATCAGATCCGTCAACTCGTGTACATCCGCACGACCGCCGACCTTGACCGCTCCGCTGTACGTCATGTGTTTCAGCCTATAGCGGGGGCAGTGCGGGGAGGGGGCCGCCTTCGACGGTCAGCGCCGACCCGTCGCGACGCCCGCAGAGCCAGCCGAGCAGCTCGGGGGCCGTACCGCGGACCGCGACGGGACCGCCCTCCGCGCCGCCGCCCGTCGTCCACACCCGGCCCTTGTCGTCGGCCACGGCCGTGGACACGACAGCGGCGTGACCGCCGAACCGCTCGGCGAGGAAGTCGATCTCCCGGGTGACGAACTCGTCGGAGAGATCCTCCAGCTCGTAGCCGATTCCCAGGTCGACATGGTGCAGCTCGACCTCGATGCGGCGGCGGAAGGGGACTCGGGAGGCCGAGTCGGTCACACCATTGCGCATCGTGACCGTGCGGGACCAGTCGGCCGGGGCCGAAGCGGCGGCCACGAAGCGGGCCGCGCTCTCGGCCAGGTCGGCCAGCTGTCCGGCTGTCGGCCGGGTCGCGTCGCGCTCGATGTCGCGGTCGCGGGTTTCGCTGTCTGCGTACATGGGCCGGCCCTGGAGAACATTTACGAGCGCGTCGGCGTTACGAGAGAGATGCGCAACGACATGGCCCCGGCTCCAGCCCGGCAGACGCGAGGGCTGGGCGAGCGAGGCGTCGTCCAATTTCCCTGTGGCGCTGAGCAGTCGATCAGTCGCTTCACGTAGGGCTTCCAGGTCGTGCGCGTGATCAATCATGAGGCTGAGCCTAGCCTTGCCACTCATTCGGGTGAAGGAGTCCACAGGCGTCCGTAAATCGAATGTGCGTGCTATACGCTCGGAGTCGAAAGCTTCGTACATCGCTGTGGCGCCCCCCATACCCTGGGACAGGGGCTCAGTTCCCCCATTTCTCTCTAGAAAGGTGCGGACCGGCGTGGCCGACCGTCTCATCGTCCGTGGCGCTCGCGAGCACAACCTCAAGAACGTCTCGCTCGACCTCCCCCGCGACTCCCTCATCGTCTTCACCGGGCTTTCCGGGTCGGGCAAGTCGTCTCTCGCGTTCGACACGATCTTCGCCGAGGGCCAGCGGCGCTACGTGGAGTCCCTCTCCTCGTACGCCCGCCAGTTCCTCGGCCAGATGGACAAGCCGGACGTCGACTTCATCGAGGGCCTCTCGCCCGCCGTCTCCATCGACCAGAAGTCGACCTCGCGCAACCCGCGCTCGACGGTCGGCACCATCACCGAGGTCTACGACTACCTCCGGCTGCTCTTCGCCCGGATCGGCAAGCCGCACTGTCCCGAGTGTGGGCGGCCCATCTCGCGCCAGTCGCCGCAGGCCATCGTCGACAAGGTGCTCGGGCTGCCCGAGGGCAGCCGTTTCCAGGTGCTCTCGCCACTGGTGCGCGAGCGCAAGGGCGAGTTCGTCGATCTCTTCGCCGATCTGCAGACCAAGGGCTACAGCCGGGCCAGGGTCGACGGCGAGACCATCCAGCTCTCCGAGCCGCCCAGGCTGAAGAAGCAGGAGAAGCACACCATCGAGGTGGTCATCGACCGTCTCACGGTGAAGGACAGCGCCAAGCGCCGGCTGACCGACTCGGTCGAGACCGCGCTCGGGCTCTCCGGCGGCATGGTCGTGCTCGACTTCGTCGACCTCCCCGAGGACGACCCCGAGCGTGAGCGGATGTACTCCGAGCATCTCTACTGCCCGTACGACGACCTCTCCTTCGAGGAGCTGGAGCCGCGCTCCTTCTCCTTCAACTCACCCTTCGGTGCCTGCCCCGACTGCACGGGCATCGGCACGCGGATGGAGGTCGACCCGGAGCTGATCGTCCCCGACGAGGAGAGGTCGCTCGACGAGGGCGCGATCCACCCCTGGTCGCACGGCCATACCAGGGAGTACTTCGGCCGGCTGATCGGCGCGCTCGCCGAGGCGCTCGGATTCCGTACGGACATCCCGTGGGCCGGGCTGCCGCAGCGTGCCAAGAAGGCCCTGCTCTTCGGTCACAAGATCCAGACCGAGGTCCGCTACCGCAACCGTTACGGGCGCGAGCGCGCCTACACCACCCCCGCCTTCGAGGGCGCGGTCCAGTTCGTCAAGCGGCGGCACTCCGAGGCCGAGAGCGACTCCAGCCGGGAGCGCTTCGAGGGCTACATGCGTGAGGTGCCCTGCCCGACCTGTGAGGGCACCAGGCTCAAGCCCATCGTCCTCGCGGTGACGGTGATGGAGAAGTCCATCGCCGAGGTCTCCGCGATGTCGATCAGCGAGTGCGCCGAATTCCTCGGCCGGATGAAGCTGAACGCCCGCGACAAGAAGATCGCCGAGCGGGTGCTGAAGGAGGTCAACGAGCGGCTGAGGTTCCTGGTCGACGTCGGCCTCGACTACCTCTCGCTGAACCGCGCGGCAGGCACCCTGTCCGGCGGCGAGGCACAGCGCATCCGGCTGGCCACCCAGATCGGCTCCGGCCTGGTCGGTGTGCTGTACGTGCTGGACGAACCGTCCATCGGCCTGCACCAGCGGGACAACCACCGGCTGATCGAGACCCTGGTCCGGCTCCGTGACATGGGCAACACGCTCATCGTGGTCGAGCACGACGAGGACACCATCAAGGTCGCCGACTGGGTCGTCGACATCGGCCCCGGCGCGGGTGAGCACGGCGGGAAGGTGGTCCACTCCGGATCGCTCAAGGAATTGCTGGGCAACGACGATTCGATCACCGGTCAGTACCTGACCGGCAAGAAGTCGATCACGATGCCCGACATCCGGCGCCCCGTCGACCCGACGCGCAGGCTCACGGTGCACGGCGCCCGCGAGAACAACCTCCAGGACATCGACGTCTCCTTCCCGCTCGGCGTGCTCACGGCCGTCACGGGCGTCTCGGGTTCGGGTAAGTCGACGCTGGTCAACGACATCCTCTACACCCACCTGGCCCGCGAGCTGAACGGCGCGAAGTCGGTCCCCGGGCGGCACACCCGGGTCGACGGGGACGACCAGGTCGACAAGGTGGTCCACGTCGACCAGTCGCCCATCGGCCGTACGCCCCGGTCCAACCCGGCCACGTACACCGGTGTCTTCGACCACGTCCGCAAGCTGTTCGCGGAGACGATGGAGGCGAAGGTGCGCGGCTATCTGCCGGGCCGCTTCTCCTTCAACGTCAAGGGCGGCCGCTGCGAGAACTGCTCCGGCGACGGCACGATCAAGATCGAGATGAACTTCCTGCCGGACGTGTACGTCCCGTGCGAGGTCTGCCACGGAGCGCGTTACAACCGCGAGACGCTGGAGGTCCACTACAAGGGCAAGTCCATCGCCGAGGTGCTGGACATGCCGATCGAGGAGGGCCTGGAGTTCTTCGAGGCCGTCCCGACGATCGCCCGTCACCTCCGTACGCTCCACGAGGTCGGCCTCGGATACGTCAGGCTCGGCCAGTCCGCGCCGACGCTCTCCGGTGGTGAGGCGCAGCGGGTCAAGCTCGCGAGCGAGCTGCAGAAGCGCTCCACCGGCCGCACGGTCTACGTACTGGACGAGCCGACGACAGGGCTGCACTTCGAGGACATCAGCAAGCTCATCAAGGTGCTCTCCGGGCTGGTCGACAAGGGCAACTCGGTGATCGTCATCGAGCACAACCTCGATGTGATCAAGACCGCGGACTGGGTCATCGACATGGGCCCCGAAGGAGGCAACGGCGGCGGACTGGTCGTCGCCGAGGGAACGCCGGAGCAGGTCGCCGTGGTTCCGGCCAGCCACACCGGCAAGTTCCTCCAGGGCATTCTGGACCCGGACCGGGTGAGCGAAGCCGCGGTGCCCGCGGCGCGCAAGCCGGTGCGGAACGTGGTGGCGAAGAAGGCCGTCGCCGCGAAGTCGGCCCCGGCCAGAAAGACGGCCACGGCCAGGACGAGCGCGGGTCAGGCCGCCAAGTCCGCCACGGCCAGGACCGCCAAGACGGCAGCCGCGAAGAAGCCTGCGGCGAAGAAGACGACGCGCACGCGCAAGGCCTGAGGACCGCGTACGGGCGGCGGCCCCGGAATCCGGGGCCGCCGCTTTCGTCGACACGGGGGCGCCCCGGCCGGGGCGCCCCCCCGCACACTCCGATCCGGGCCCTTGCACCCTCCTGACCAGGGACGACCGGTCCGGGGTGGCCCGGCCGACGGGTCCCTGGGCTCCGCCGGTATCGTCGGTTCTGTCACCGATGGCTCTGATACCCGCGGTACCTCCGGTATTCGCGGTGCCTCAGTCGCCCGCGGTAACCCTCTGCACCCTGCACCCTCTGACCAGTGGAGACCGCATGCCCGGCCAGCCCGCCGCCCGCCGTACCGTGCTGAAGGGCGCCGCGCTCGCCGGCGTCGCCGGGCTGGGAGTGGCCGCCTGCTCGACCCAGTCGAAGCTCGGCCACGCCGAGACGCCGACGCCGACCGCGCCCGTCGAACTCGGCACGCCGGAAGAGGTCCCGGTCGGTGGATCCAAGCTCTACCGGGACCAGCGGGTCATCGTCAGCTGCCCGGCCAAGGGCCAGTACAAGGCGTTCAGCGCCCAGTGCACCCACGCGGGCTGCCTGCTGAACAAGATCGAGGGCAACGTGGGGGAGTGCCCCTGCCACGGCAGCCACTTCGACACGACGACCGGCGAGGCGCTGCACGGCCCGGCGACCGCCCCGCTGCCCGCGGTCCCGGTCCGGCTGGAGGGCGGAAAGCTCATCGCGGGCCCCGAGGCCTGATCCCCGCCGAGAACGGACTCACTCCCAGTCCCAGTCGATGCCGACCAGGCCGGGCCGTACCCCCTGCTCCACCAGGTGAACGGTCCGGTGCCGGCCGGTGAGAGTGAGATCCGTACGGGCGCCGCGCGGCGCGCCCGCCGACACCTGGGCGAAGCTCCGGCACCGCACCGGCAGTGCGGCCTCGTCGAATCCCACCTGCAGCACGTACTGTCCGCCGCCGAAGCTGAAGCCGCGAACGTACTCGCCGCACGGCCCTCCCGTGGCGTCGTCGAAGCCGTAGCCGAAGAGGTACGTGTCACCCGCCCTCAGCCGGGTGTCGAAGAGCAGCTCCGCGACGAGCACCCCCGTCTCCCGGTCCCATCGGACCCGCCCCGTCCGGCAGTTCTCCCGGGCCGACACCTCCACCCGCGTCGGATCGCAGCCCGGATCGCCCCGGTGGACGGCGAGATAGCGGTCGATGTCGTCCCGGTGCGCGCGCACCACATGCTGCGACCCCCGCCGCCGCAGCTCCCGGCCGGGCCCGATCCACACCCGCTCGTGATGCCCCACCGTGTGCAGCCCGCCGTCCAGCGGTGATCCCATCGTGGCGAGCAGCCGCTCCACCGCGCCGGACGCCTCCATCAGGGAACGGTACGAACGCGCGGCCGGCCGGTCGGCGTCCACGCGCCCGCTCCCCAGCAGCCGCAGCAGCGAGTTCCCCGGCAGTTCCAGCACCTCCTCCAGCGCCTTCACGGCCCGCAGCGACTCGGCACGCTGCGGGCGCCTGGCCCCCTGCTGCCAGTAACTCAGGCTGGTCACCCCGACCTTGACCCCACGGTGTGCGAGATGGTGCTGCACCCGCTGGAGCGGCAGCCCGCGCACCGCGAGCGCGGTGCGCAGCGCCAGATGGAACGGGCCGGTGTGCAGCACCTGCGCCAGTTCGGCCTCGGTGTGCTGCATGAGGTCCTCCAGGTGAACGTTCACGACGCGGGGCGGGGAGACCGCGTCGGTGCGGGGCGGTGCCGCAGGTGGCCGGGGGAGATCCGTTCACGTATCCGCCACGCCGTTCACACCGCGATGTTCCCCCGCATTGAAGCGTGTTGACCCGTCCCCGACAACGGTTGATGCTCCTCGAACAGCGTCCGGACGCGCTCCTCCGATCACACACCCCCTGCATTGGGAGGAACGCCATGCGCAACCGAAGAATCCGACCGGGACGACTTCCGATCACGGCCGTCCTCGCGGCCGTCCTGCTCGCCGTACCGACGGCGACCGCCTCGGCGGCACAGACCCCCACCACGACCACCTCGGCGGCGCAGCGCACCACCACCGTCGGCAGCGGCATCGCCGCCACCCAGCGTCTGAACATCACCATGCAGGCACAGCAGAAGACCAACTGGTGCTGGGCGGCGTCCGGCAACACCATCGCCACCTGGTTCGGCCGCGACTACTCGCAGAACCAGTTCTGCAACGCCGCCTTCGGACGTGCCCAGGGCTATGAGTGCCCCAACTCGCAGGCATCGCTGGGCAATGTCCAGAACGGTCTCGACTGGGCCGGGATCAACCCCGGTTCGTACGTCACCGGGTGGCTGCGCTACCCCACCGTCCAGGCCGAGATCGCCGCGGGACGCCCCGTCGAGACCCGCATCCAGTGGTCGTCGGGCGGTGGTCACATGCATGTCCTGTACGGGTACGACGACGCGAACAGCTGGGTCTACTGGGGCGATCCCTGGCCCTCCAGCAACCGCTACAACTGGGCCTCGCACGCCTGGTACGTGAGCAACAACGAGTTCTCCTGGACCCATTCGCTCTACCGGATCGGAGCGTGACGAAATGATCTTCAGGACCACACGCGCCGCCCGGTCCGCGGCCGCCGCCGTAGCCGCCACCGGCGTTCTGGCCGGCGCCGCCCTGCTCACCGTCACGGCTCCGCAGGCCGCCGCCGCCACCGGCCCCGCTGCCGATCCGGCCGCCCTGAGCGCCGCTCGCCGGGCGGCCACCGCCCCCGCGACCCTGGACACCCTGTCCCGCTTCTTCGCCCGCGAGGGCGCGATCACCCGGTCGGCAGCCGCACCGCGCATCGAGGGGCCCGCCGTCCCGGTGCGCAGCCTCGCCCCGGACTTCGTCGCCGGGAAACCGGGAGCGCCCGTCGCCCGGCTGGACTACCTCGCCACCACGGCCGTCTCCTCGGACGGCCAGAAGGCTTCGCTGTGGACCCTTCCGAAGGAAGGGAAGGACGGCGCCTGGCAGGTGGTGAACATCGCCAGCGGCGACGACGAGACGCGGTACGCCGCCGCGGGCGCGCGCAAGCTCCCCGGTGGGACGGTGTTCCACGAGCCGCAGACGGACGCCTGGTACGTCCAGCAGGGGGCCAGGGTGCTCCCTCTGGACGAGGACGCGGTCCGCGCGGTCGGCGCCCGCGGCACCACCCTGGCCGCCTACCGCACCCGGGTACAGCGGGCCTACGGTGACAAGCTCCCCGGCTCCGGATACGCCCGCTCCGGCAAGGCGGGTGGTTACGGACCGTCCGCCACCGCCTCCGGCCCCCGGGAGGGCGCCGGAGAGGACCACCGGGTGGCTGCCGCGGGCGCGGCCTCCGACACGGCCCTGACCGCCACGTCGGCCGCCGCCGGAGCGGGCGCCCTCGCCGTGCTCGCCCTCGGCGGCATCACGGCCCTGCGCAACCGCCGCCGCCACCGGACGGCCCCGTGACCGGCGACCGCACCCCCTGACCCGTGCTCCGGGGCGCGCTCCCCCGGTCCGCGCCCCGGAGCACGGGTCCACCGCCGACGGGCCGCGCTGTCACTGCCCGCAAGTAGGGTGGGACACATGGCAGACCCCTCCAGCTACCGCCCCAAGCCGGGACAGATCCCCGACTCCCCGGGGGTCTACAAATTCCGTGACGAACACCGCCGGGTGATCTACGTCGGCAAGGCCAAGAACCTGCGCCAGCGTCTGGCCAACTACTTCCAGGACCTGGCCGCGCTCCACCCGCGTACGCGCACGATGGTCACCACGGCCGCCTCGGTGGAGTGGACGGTCGTCTCCACGGAGGTCGAGGCGCTCCAGCTGGAGTACTCCTGGATCAAGGAGTTCGACCCCCGGTTCAACGTCAAGTACCGCGACGACAAGAGCTATCCGTATCTCGCGGTCACGCTCAACGAGGAATTCCCGCGGGTCCAGGTCATGCGCGGAGCCAAGAAGAAGGGCGTGCGCTACTTCGGCCCCTACGGGCATGCCTGGGCGATCCGCGAGACGGTCGACCTGATGCTCCGGGTCTTCCCGGTGCGTACGTGTTCCGCAGGCGTCTTCAAGAACGCCACCAGGACCGGCCGCCCGTGCCTCCTCGGCTACATCGGCAAGTGCTCGGCCCCCTGCGTGGGCCGGGTCACCCCCGAGGAGCACCGCGAACTGGCGGACGACTTCTGCGACTTCATGGCCGGCCGCACCGGTACGTACATCCGCCGCCTGGAGAAGGACATGATGGCGGCGGCCGAGGAGATGGAGTACGAGCGGGCGGCCCGGCTCCGCGACGACGTGGAGGCCCTCAAGCGGGCCATGGAGAAGAGCGCCGTTGTCCTCGCCGACGCCACCGACGCCGACCTGATCGCGGTCGCCGAGGACGAACTCGAAGCCGCCGTCCAGATCTTCCACGTCCGCGGTGGCCGGGTGCGCGGCCAGCGCGGCTGGGTCACCGACAAGGTCGAGAACGTCGACACCTCGGGCCTGGTCGAGCACGCCCTGCAACAGCTGTACGGCGAGGAGACGGGCGACTCCGTCCCCAAGGAGGTGCTCGTCCCGGCCCTCCCCGAGGACCCCGACTCCATCTCCCAGTGGCTCGCCCACCGCCGGGGCTCCCAGGTCAGCCTGCGCATCCCGCAGCGCGGTGACAAGAAGGACCTGATGGCGACGGTCCAGCGCAACGCCCAGCAGGCCCTGGGGCTGCACAAGACCAAGCGTGCCTCGGACCTGACGACCCGCTCCCGCGCCCTGGAGGAGATCGCCGAGGCGCTCGGCCTCGACACCGCCCCGCTGCGCATCGAGTGCTTCGACATCTCCCACCTCCAGGGCGACGACGTGGTCGCGTCCATGGTCGTCTTCGAGGACGGGCTGGCCCGCAAGGCCGAGTACCGCCGCTTCCAGATCAAGGGCTTCGAGGGCCAGGACGACGTCCGGTCGATGCACGAGGTGATCGGCCGCCGTTTCAAGCGGTATCTCCAGGAGAAGGAGCGGACGGGGGAGTGGGAGGAGACCCCCGCTCCCACTGGTCCCGTCCCGGCACCGCAGACCGCCCCGGAGGCCGGCAGCGACGCCGTCGCCCTCACGGGTGCCGCACGGGGCACGGACACGGCCCTCCTGCCGGCCGTCGCCCCCGGCGAGGGCATCTCTCCCGACCCGGGGACCGCACCCACGGGGCAGACCGTCCCCGGACCGGGCGCCGGCCCCGTCCCGGAGAGCGCCCCGGATCCGGACGCCGAGCCCCGTGAGGACGACGGCCGGCCCAAGCGGTTCGCGTATCCGCCGCAGCTCGTCGTGGTCGACGGCGGCCAGCCGCAGGTCGCCGCGGCCCAGCGGGCCCTCGACGAGCTGGGGATCGACGACA
Source organism: Streptomyces sp. NPDC104309 (assembly GCF_055584025.1). Taxonomy (NCBI): domain Bacteria; kingdom Bacillati; phylum Actinomycetota; class Actinomycetes; order Kitasatosporales; family Streptomycetaceae; genus Streptomyces; species Streptomyces sp. NPDC104309. The sequence continues at coordinate 98,988 of NZ_JBVJMV010000022.1, forward strand.
TCGCCGTCTGCGGCCTCGCCAAGCGCCTCGAAGAGGTCTGGCTGCCCGATGACGACGACCCCGTCGTCCTGCCCCGCTCCAGCGAGGGCCTCTACCTCCTCCAGCGCGTCCGTGACGAGGCCCACCGTTTCGCGATCACGTATCAGCGCGCCAAGCGGGCCAAGCGCATCCGTTCCAGCCCCCTGGACGCGGTTGCAGGCCTCGGTGAGACCCGGAAACAGGCGTTGATCAAGCATTTCGGCTCCGTGAAGAAGCTGAGGCAGGCGACAATCGACGAGATTTGCGAGGTTCCGGGGATAGGCCGCAGAACGGCGGAATCAGTGGCTGTCGCCCTGGCCTCGGCCGCCCCGGCCACGCCCGCCGTGAACACGGCGACAGGAGAGATCATTGAAGAGGACGACGGGGGCAGCACGACATGACTGAGCACGAGCACGAACACGAAGTCGAGCACGAACACGACATCGAGCAGGAACACGACGTCGAGCACGACAGCACCGACCGAACAGACGGAGCAGGACACGTGAGTACGGGCACCACCATCGACACGGGCGACGGGAACGCGGCCATCCCCGAGCTGGTGATCATCTCCGGGATGTCGGGCGCCGGGCGCAGCACCGCGGCCAAGTGTCTGGAGGACCTCGGCTGGTTCGTCGTCGACAACCTGCCACCCGCCCTGATCCCCACCATGGTCGAGCTCGGCGCCCGCTCGCAGGGCAACGTGGCCCGTATCGCCGTCGTCGTCGACGTACGCGGCCGCCGCTTCTTCGACAACCTCCGTGACTCCCTCGCCGACCTGGAGGCCAAGCACGTCACCCGGCGGATCGTCTTCCTGGAGTCCTCCGACGACGCCCTGGTCCGCCGCTTCGAATCGGTCCGCCGCCCGCACCCGCTCCAGGGCGACGGCCGGATCGTCGACGGCATCGCCGCCGAGCGCGACCTGCTGCGCGAGCTGCGCGGCGACGCCGACCTGGTGATCGACACCTCCAGCCTCAACGTGCACGAACTGCGCGCCAAGATGGATGCCCAGTTCGCCGGCGACGAGGAGCCGGAGCTGCGCGCCACGGTGATGTCCTTCGGCTTCAAGTACGGCCTGCCGGTCGACGCCGACCTGGTGGTCGACTGCCGCTTCCTGCCCAACCCGCACTGGGTCCCCGAGCTGCGGCCGTTCACCGGGCTCAACGAAGAGGTCTCCGCCTACGTCTTCGACCAGCCCGGCGCCAAGGAATTCCTCAACCAGTACACGGAACTGCTCCAGCTCATCGCCGCCGGGTACCGCCGCGAGGGCAAGCGCTATGTGACGATCGCCGTCGGTTGCACGGGCGGCAAGCACCGCTCCGTGGCCATGTCGGAGAAGCTCGCGGCCAGGCTCGCTACCGAAGGCATCGAGACCGTCCTCGTCCACCGGGACATGGGGCGCGAGTGACCAGCCGTAATCTGCGCCTGCGGCGGCTGCGCAGAGCCGCCTCTGCGTTGCCCGGCCGCAAGCGCGGCGCGCAGCCCAAGGTCGTCGCGCTCGGCGGCGGCATGGGTCTGTCCGCGTCACTCGCCGCGCTGCGCCGGATCACCGGCGATCTCACGGCCGTGGTCACCGTCGCCGACGACGGCGGCTCCAGCGGCCGGCTCCGCGAGGAGCTCGGCGTCCTGCCGCCCGGCGACCTGCGCAAGGCGCTCGCCGCCCTGTGCGGTGACGACGACTGGGGCCAGACCTGGGCCCGGGTCATCCAGCACCGCTTCCAGTCCAAGGGCGATCTGCACGAGCACGCGGTCGGCAATCTGCTGATCGTGGCCCTGTGGGAGCAGCTCGGTGACCATGTCCAGGCCCTGGACCTGGTCGGCAAGCTCCTCGGGGCGCACGGCAGGGTGCTGCCCATGTCCGCCGTGCCGCTGGAGCTCCAGGCGCTCGTACGGGGCCACGACCCGGACCGCCCGGACGACGTGGACACGGTGCGCGGCCAGGCCACCGTGGCGCTCACCCCGGGCGAGGTGCAGTCCGTCCACCTCGTCCCGCACGACCCGCCGGCCGTCCCCGAGGCCGTCGCCGCGGTCCTGGACGCCGACTGGGTGGTGCTCGGTCCGGGGTCCTGGTTCTCCTCCGTGATCCCGCATCTGCTCGTCCCGGAACTGCTCGACGCGCTCGTCGAGACCAAGGCCCGCAAAGTCCTCTCGCTCAACCTCGCACCGCAACCCGGCGAAACTGATGGCTTCTCTCCGCAGCGTCATTTGGAGGTTTTGGGACGACACGCCCCTAAACTCGCCATGGACGTGGTGCTGGCCGACGAAGCCGCCGTGCCCGATCGTGAGTCCCTCGCCGACGCCGCCAAGCGGCTCGGCGCCGCGGTCGAGCTGGCGCCGGTGGCCTCACCCGACGGCGTTCCGATCCATGATCCGGAGCTGTTGGCCGCCGCGTACGACCGTATTTTTCGGATGCATGGAAGGATCGGCCCATGGCGATGACGCCGGCGGTGAAGGACGAAATCTCTCGGCTTCCCGTGACCCGGACCTGCTGCAGGAAGGCAGAAGTCTCGGCGATCCTTCGGTTCGCGGGTGGGCTGCACCTGGTGAGCGGCCGGATCGTGATCGAGGCAGAGCTGGACACCGCGATGGCGGCGCGCCGGCTGAAGCGGGACATCCTCGAAATCTTCGGGCACAGCTCGGAGCTGATCGTGATGGCTCCCGGCGGGCTGCGGCGCGGCTCCCGCTATGTCGTCCGGGTGGTGGCGGGAGGCGATCAGCTGGCCCGTCAGACCGGCCTGGTGGACGGCCGCGGCCGGCCCATCCGCGGTCTGCCGCCGCAGGTGGTCTCGGGGGCCACCTGCGACGCCGAGGCCGCCTGGCGCGGGGCCTTCCTGGCCCATGGCTCGCTCACCGAGCCGGGCCGCTCCTCCTCACTGGAGGTGACCTGCCCGGGGCCGGAGGCGGCACTCGCGCTGGTCGGCGCGGCCCGCAGGCTCTCCATCGCGGCGAAGGCCCGCGAGGTGCGGGGGGTGGACCGGGTCGTCGTCCGCGACGGCGACGCGATCGGTGCGCTGCTCACCCGGCTCGGCGCCCATGAGTCGGTGCTGGCCTGGGAGGAGCGGCGGATGCGCCGTGAGGTCCGCGCCACGGCCAACCGGCTCGCCAACTTCGACGACGCCAACCTGCGCCGTTCCGCGCGGGCCGCGGTCGCCGCGGGTGCCCGGGTGGGGCGCGCGCTGGAGATCCTCGGCGAGGAGGTGCCCGAGCACCTCGCGGCGGCCGGACGGCTGCGCATGGAGCACAAGCAGGCCTCCCTGGAGGAGCTGGGCGCGCTCGCCGACCCGCCGCTGACGAAGGACGCGGTCGCCGGCCGGATCCGCCGACTCCTGGCGATGGCCGACAAGCGGGCCCAGGACCTGGGGATCCCGGGGACGGAATCGACCCTCAGCGAGGAGCTCGCCGACGGGCTGGTGGGGTGACCCGCGAAGGATGTGAAACCGGCCGAATTCAGAACGCGAGGCAATCCCCGGGGTGTTGACGCTCCGTAATCGTCACTGCGTGTCCGGCCGGGCGTTCGAAGGCCCGTGCTCCTACCGAGGAGTACGGGCCTTCGCGGTTCTTCCGGCCCCGCTCGATGTCACTCCCGGACCATCGGAGAGGTAGGGTCGGAGGCGGTCGGGGACATCTCATACAACTCGCCGGGGTGAAAGCCCCGCGTACCTAACGAGGAGATCGGTTCGTGACGATCCGCGTAGGCATCAACGGCTTTGGCCGCATCGGTCGTAACTACTTCCGCGCGCTGCTGGAGCAGGGTGCGGACATCGAGATTGTGGCTGTCAACGACCTGGGTGACACCGCGACCACGGCCCACCTGCTGAAGTACGACACCATTCTGGGGCGTCTGAAGGCAGAGGTCAGCCACACCGCCGACACCATCACCGTCGATGGTCACACGATCAAGGTGCTCTCCGAGCGCAACCCGGCCGACATCCCCTGGGGCGAGCTGGGCGTCGACATCGTCATCGAGTCGACCGGCATCTTCACCAAGAAGGCGGACGCCGAGAAGCACATCGCCGGTGGTGCCAAGAAGGTCCTCATCTCGGCTCCGGCCAAGGGCGAGGACATCACCATCGTGATGGGTGTCAACCAGGAGAAGTACGACGCGGCCAACCACTACGTCATCTCCAACGCCTCCTGCACCACCAACTGTGTCGCGCCGATGGCCAAGGTGCTGGACGAGAACTTCGGCATCGTCAAGGGCCTCATGACGACGGTCCACGCCTACACGAACGACCAGCGCATCCTGGACTTCCCGCACTCGGACCTGCGTCGCGCCCGCGCCGCCGCCGAGAACATCATCCCGACCACCACCGGCGCGGCCAAGGCCACCGCCCTGGTGCTCCCGCAGCTGAAGGGCAAGCTGGACGGCATCGCCATGCGCGTCCCGGTCCCGACCGGCTCGGCCACCGACCTGGTCGTGGAGCTGCAGCGCGAAGTCACCAAGGACGAGGTCAACGCCGCGTTCAAGAAGGCCGCCGACGACGGCGACCTCAAGGGCATCCTCTCCTACACCGAAGACCCGATCGTGTCCTCGGACATCGTCGGCGACCCGGCGTCCTGCACCTTCGACTCCTCGCTGACGATGGTTCAGGAGGGCAAGTCGGTGAAGATCCTCGGCTGGTACGACAACGAGTGGGGTTACTCCAACCGTCTTGTCGACCTGACCGTCTTCGTCGGCAACCAGCTCTGACCTCCGGGTCGGCAGGCACCTCGATGTGAGCACGGGGCTCGAACAGCGCAACGTCGCGCTGTTCGAGCCCCGTTGCATGCTCCCTCGTCCTTCCAAGGAGTCCAGCAAGATGAAGACGATCGACGAACTTCTCACCGAAGGGGTCACCGGCAAGCGCGTATTCGTCCGCGCCGACCTCAACGTGCCGCTGAGCGGCACCACCATCACCGACGACGGCCGCATCCGCGCCGTCCAGCCGACCGTGGAGAAGCTCGCCGCGGCCGGGGCGCGGGTCATCGTCGCCTCGCACCTGGGCCGCCCCAAGGGTGCCCCGGACCCCGCCTTCTCCCTGGCGCCCGCCGCCGCACGCCTCGGTGAGCTCCTCGGCGCCGACGTGGCCTTCGCGACCGACACGGTCGGCGAGTCCGCCCGCGCCACGGTCTCCGCGCTCACCGACGGCCGGGTCGCCGTCATCGAGAACCTCCGCTTCAACCCCGGTGAGACGTCCAAGGACGACGCCGAGCGCGGCGCGTTCGCCGACCAGCTCGCCGAGCTCGCCGACGTGTACGTGGGCGACGGCTTCGGGGCCGTGCACCGCAAGCACGCCTCGGTCTTCGACCTCCCGGCCCGGCTGCCGCATGCCGCCGGCGACCTGATCGCCACCGAGGTCGGCGTCCTGAAGAAGCTCACCGAGAACGTCGAGCGCCCCTACGCCGTCGTGCTCGGCGGCTCCAAGGTCTCGGACAAGCTCGGCGTCATCGACCACCTGCTGGAGCGCGCCGACCGCATTCTCATCGGCGGCGGCATGGCGTACACCTTCCTCAAGGCCCAGGGGCACGAGGTCGGCAGCTCCCTCCTCCAGGAGGACCAGATCCCGGCGGTGCTGGAGTACCTCAAGCGCGCCGAGGAGAAGGGCGTGGAGTTCGTGCTCCCCGTCGACGTCGTGGTCTCCGAGCAGTTCCCGGACCTCAAGGCCAAGGCCCCGACGCGGCACCGCACCGTGCCCGCGGACGCGATCCCGGCCGGTTTCATGGGGCTGGACAACGGTCCCGAGACCAACAAGCTGTACGCCTCGAAGCTCGCCGACGCCGTCACCGTCTTCTGGAACGGCCCGATGGGCGTCTTCGAGCACCCCGACTACGCCGAGGGCACCCGTGCCGTCGCCCAGGCCCTCGTCGACTCCTCGTGCTTCAGCGTCGTCGGCGGTGGTGACTCCGCCGCCGCCGTCCGCATCCTGGGCTTCGACGAAAACGCATTCGGACACATCTCGACCGGTGGCGGCGCCAGCCTCGAATACCTTGAGGGCAAGACGCTTCCCGGCCTCGCCGCACTGGAGGACTGACCTTTCATGACCACTCGCACCCCGCTGATGGCGGGCAACTGGAAGATGAACCTCAACCACCTTGAGGCCATCGCACACGTCCAGAAGCTCGCCTTTGCCCTGGCCGACAAGGACTACGACGCCGTCGAGGTCGCCGTCCTGCCGCCCTTCACCGACCTGCGCTCCGTGCAGACGCTGGTCGACGGCGACAAGCTGAAGATCAAGTACGGCGCCCAGGACATCTCGGCGCACGACTCCGGCGCGTACACCGGTGAGATCTCCGGCCCGATGCTCGCCAAGCTGAAGTGCACCTACGTCGCCGTCGGCCACAGCGAGCGCCGCCAGTACCACGGCGAGACCGACGAGATCTGCAACAGCAAGGTGAAGGCGGCCTACAAGCACGGCCTGACCCCGATCCTCTGCGTCGGCGAGGAACTGGAGGTCCGTGACGCGGGCAACCACGTCCGGCACACGCTCGCGCAGGTCGACGGCGGTCTGCAGGACATCCCGGCCGAGCAGGCCGAGTCGATCGTGATCGCGTACGAGCCGGTCTGGGCGATCGGGACCGGCAAGGTCTGCGGCGCCGACGACGCCCAGGAGGTCTGCGCGGCGATCCGCGGCCGCCTCGCCGAGCTGTACTCCCAGGAGCTGGCCGACAAGGTCCGCATCCAGTACGGCGGCTCCGTGAAGTCCGCAAACGTCGCCGAGATCATGTCGAAGCCGGATGTGGACGGGGCCCTGGTCGGCGGGGCGGCGCTGGACGCCGACGAGTTCGTCAAGATCGTCCGCTTCCGCGACCAGTGAGTATGCGGTAGCGCGGATCCGTCGTACCCTTGCGGGGGCCGGGGAAGGTGTAGCCTCCCGGCCCCCGTTGTTCGCACATGCAGTCCAGAGGAATTCCGGAAAGTAGGGACCAGCCGTGATTTTGGCGTTCGAGATCGCCCTGATCGTCTTCAGCCTGCTGCTGATGCTGCTGGTGCTGATGCACAAGGGAAAGGGCGGCGGCCTCTCCGACATGTTCGGCGGCGGCATGCAGTCGTCCGTGGGCGGCTCCTCGGTCGCCGAGCGGAACCTCGACCGGATCACCGTGTTCATCGGTCTGGCCTGGTTCGCGTGCATTGTTGTGCTTGGTCTGCTGATCAAGCTGGACAACTGACCCGTCGTACGCGATTCCCGGTGAGGGTGTAACTCCTTTCACTGGACGCGCGTTGGGCCTTACGTAGACTGGGGCATCTTCGAGCACCATCACGCAGGGAGTTACGACCGTGGCAAGTGGCAACGCGATCCGGGGAAGCCGGGTCGGAGCGGGGCCGATGGGGGAGGCCGAGCGTGGCGAGTCCGCGCCGCGTCTTCGCATCTCCTTCTGGTGCTCGAACGGGCACGAGACGCAGCCGAGCTTCGCCAGTGACGCGCAGGTACCGGAGACTTGGGACTGCCCGCGCTGTGGTTTCCCGGCCGGCCAGGACCGGGACAGCCCGCCGGCCCCGCCGCGCACCGAGCCGTACAAGACACACCTCGCGTACGTACGCGAGCGGCGCAGCGACGCGGACGGTGAGGCCATCCTCGCCGAGGCCCTGGCGAAACTCCGGGGCGAAATCTAGCGCCTCGCACCGGAAGTTCACCGGCCGGGCACCCACGGGGTGCCCGGCCGGACTGCTTTTGCCGTGCCGCAGCTTCCCATTGTCTCGTCAACCCCTCTGATCAATTAGGTTGGAGAGGCAGCGGGGCATCTGCAGGCACGAGAAGAAGTGGGCTGATATCCGGGATGAATACACCTAGCCGAACCAGGCTCAACCAGACGCCCGAATGGAATGCTCTGGGCAAGCACCGTGAGCAGCTCGGGACGACGCATCTGCGACAGCTCTTCGCGGACAATCCGCAGCGCGGTACCGGATACACCCTCCGGGTCGGCGATCTGTATGTCGACTACTCCAAGCACCTGGTCACCGACGAGACGCTCCGGCTGCTGCGCGAACTGGCCGTGACCACCGGGGTGGCGGAGCTGCGGGACGCGATGTTCCGCGGCGAGAAGATCAACACCACCGAGGACCGCGCCGTCCTGCACACCGCGCTGCGTGCCCCGCGCGATGCGGTGATCGAGGTCGACGGCGAGAACGTGGTGCCCGGTGTGCACGCCGTGCTCGACAAGATGGCGTCCTTCTCCGACCGCGTCAGGTCGGGGGAGTGGACCGGTCACACCGGCAAGCGCATCAAGAACGTCGTCAACATCGGCATCGGCGGCTCCGACCTCGGACCCGCCATGGCGTACGAGGTGCTGCGCTCCTTCACGGACCGCTCGCTCACCGTTCGCTTCGTGTCGAACGTCGACGGCGCCGACCTCCACGAGGCCGTGCGCGATCTCGACCCGGCCGAGACGCTCTTCGTCATCGCGTCGAAGACCTTCACCACGATCGAGACCATCACCAACGCCACCTCCGCCCGTGACTGGCTGCTGACCGGTCTGAGGGCCGGTCAGGAAGCGGTCGCCAAGCACTTCGTGGCGCTGTCGACGAACGCCGGGAAGGTCGCGGACTTCGGCATCGACACCGCCAACATGTTCGAGTTCTGGGACTGGGTCGGCGGCCGCTACTCGTACGACTCCGCCATCGGCCTCTCGCTGATGATCGCCATCGGCCCGGACCGGTTCCGCGAGATGCTCGACGGCTTCCACCTTGTCGACGAGCACTTCCGCACCGCCCCCGCCGAGGACAACGTCCCGCTGCTGCTGGGCCTGTTGGGCATCTGGTACGGAGCGTTCTTCGACGCCCAGTCGCACGCCGTGCTGCCGTACAGCCACTATCTGTCCAAGTTCACCGCGTACTTGCAGCAGCTGGACATGGAGTCCAACGGCAAGTCCGTGGACCGGAACGGCGATCCGGTCGACTGGCAGACCGGACCGGTTGTCTGGGGCACCCCCGGCACCAACGGGCAGCACGCCTACTACCAGCTGATCCACCAGGGCACCAAGGTCATCCCGGCCGACTTCATCGGCTTCGCCGAGCCGGTCGCGGACCTGCTGCCCGGTCTGGTCGCCCAGCACGATCTGCTGATGGCCAACTTCTTCGCCCAGACCCAGGCGCTGGCCTTCGGCAAGACACCGGACGAGGTCCGTGCCGAGGGCGTCGCCGAGGAACTGGTGCCGCACAAGACCTTCAAGGGCAACCACCCGACGACGACGATCCTGGCCGACCGCCTGACCCCGTCCGTCCTCGGCCAGCTGATCGCGCTGTACGAGCACAAGGTCTTCGTCCAGGGCGCCGTCTGGAACATCGACTCCTTCGACCAGTGGGGCGTCGAACTGGGCAAGGTGCTCGCCAAGCGGATCGAGCCGGTGCTGACCGAAGGCCGGGGAGGCGAGGGGCTGGACAGCTCGACCGCCGCACTCGTCGAGGCGTACCGCGCCCGCAGGGGGCGCTGAGCCGATGACCACGGGGGAGCGGACGGTGCGGCTGAGGCCGCCGAACAACACCCTGGACCCGAGGGCCGTCGGCTGGTGGCGGGCCCGGTGGCTGCTGCTGACCGCGGCGCCGGTGGTCGTCCTGGCCGTGCTGGGCGCGCTCATCGAGCCCGCCCGGTTCTGGCTGCTGCTGCCCGCCGCGGTCCTCGCGGTCCTCGGCGCCGGCTGTGCCGTCCTCTTCCCCCTCTGGTGGTTCCGCACCCACCGCTGGGAGGTCACCGACGAAGCGGTGTACGTCAGAACCGGTGTGCTGTGTCAGGAGTGGCGGATCGCCCCGATGTCCCGGATCCAGACCGTGGACACCGTGCGCGGCCCGCTCGAACAGCTCTACCGGCTCGCCACGGTCACCGTGACCACCGCGTCGTCCAAGGGCGCGGTGCGGATCGAGGGGCTGGGCCATGAGCTGGCGGCCGAGCTGGCCGAGCGGCTGACCCGGATAACCCAGGACATTCCCGGGGACGCCACATGAGCGCCGGGACGACCGTCTTCCCGGAGGCCGGCGACGACAGCGCCGACGGCCTCGGTGCCGCTGCCGGCTGGCGGCGGCTGGACCGGCGTACGGTCCTCGTCAGCGCACTCGTCACGGCCGGGGTGGCGGCCGGCGCGGCCGTGCCCACCACGCTGGGACTCTCCGGGCGGGTCGGGTTCGGGCCCGCGGTCGCCTGGGTGCTGGCCGGTGCCGCTGTGCTGATCGCGAGTGCCGCGGCCGGCGATCACGTGCGGTGGCGCCGCACCCGCTACCGCGTCGGCGCCGAACGGGTCGAGCTCCACACCGGGCTGCTCCTGGTCAAGAAACGCTCACTGGCCCGCGAGCGCATCCGCAGCGTCGACCTCACCGCCCACCCGCTGCAACGGGTCCTCGGTCTGGTCACCGTCCGCATCGGCACCGGCGAGCACTCCGGCAACGAATCCACCCTGGAACTGGACCCGGTCCCCAAGGCCGAGGGCGAGCGGCTCCGCCGCGAACTGCTGGAACGTACGGCCACCGCAGCTCCGGGCACCCATCGCGAGGGCGAGCTCGTCGCCCTCGACCCGCGCTGGATCCGCTACGCACCGGTCTCGTTCGTCGCCCCCGCGCTCGGCGGCGCGGCGGCCGGTGGGGTGATGCAGGTCAGCGACTGGTTCGGGGCGCAGGGACGGGTGATCGACTGGATCGGTGACCGGTTCCGGGACACCTCGCTGATCGCCGTGATCGTGATCCTCGTCGCCGCCGCGGTCGCCGCCGGGATCGTCGGCGCGCTCGGCCTGTGGGTCGAGATGTGGTGGGGCTACCGGCTGGAGCGCGAACCCGGCGGCACCCTGCGCGTCCGGCGCGGACTGCTGACCTCCCGCTCCGTCTCCATCGAGGAGCGGCGGCTGCGCGGTGTCGACCTCGTCGAACCGCTCGGCATCCGGCTGTTCGGCGCCGCCAGGGTCGACGCGATCACCACCGGGCTCGCCAAGGACGACGAGGAGCAGCGCGGCGACCACAACACCCTGCTGCCCGCCGCGCCGCGCCGCGTCGCCGACGCGGTGGCCGCCGACGTCCTGGGCGAGGTCGCGTCGCCGACGGGCACCGCGCTGACCGGACACCCCCGCGCGGCCCGGGGCCGGCGGTCGCGCCGGGCGTGCTGGGCCGTCGGCGCACCCGTCGCCGTCCTCGTCGTCCTGGGGGTGCTGCTGGCACCCGTCCTGCTCTGGGTCGCGCTCGCCTGCGCGGCCGTCGGGCTGCCCGCCGCACTGCTCCTCGCCCGGGACGCGTACCGCGGCCTGGGACACGCCGTCAGCGGCGACTACCTGGTGGTCCGGTCCGGCACGGTGCGGCGCTCGACCGCCGCGCTGGAGCGGGCCGGTGTCATCGGCTGGACGGTCAGGCAGACGTACTTCCAGCGACGGGCCGGGGTGCTGAGCCTCACCGCGACGACGGCCGCCGGAGCGGGCGCGTACACGGCGTACGACGCCGATGCGAGCGAGGGACTCGACTTCGCCTCCCAGGCCGTTCCGGGCCTGCTGGAACCCTTCCTGGAGCGCACTCCGCCCGCCGGATGACCGCGCGGTGCCCGGCCGGGCACCGGGTCGGGCGAACAGAGCCCGCCCGAGGCTCTCGGTGCGGTGCGGTGCGGTGCGGTGCGGTGCCGGACCGAGCACGGTCCCTGAAGTACGCCGCACCCGTCACCGCGGTTGCGGCACGCACTCGGGCCGTGCCCAGCACGCCGCAGGCCCGGTTCGCTCCGAGGAACGAACCGGGCCTGCGTACAACGGTACTGACGACTGCTCAGGAAGAGGCGGGCGGATACAGCGCGCGCGGCAGCCGCGAGGCCGCCGCCGCGTCCAGCAGCCACAGGGTGCGGCTGCGTCCGTACGCACCGGCCGCCGGGGCCTGGATCTCCCCGGCACCCGAGAGCGCGATCTCCGCGGCCTCCGCCTTGTCCTCACCCGCGGCGAGCAGCCACACCTCGCGCGCCGCCCGGATCGCGGGCAGCGTGAGCGAGACCCGGGTGGGCGGCGGCTTGGGGGCGCCGTGCACACCGACGACGGTGCGCTCGGTCTCCCGTACCGCGGGCAGCTCCGGGAAGAGCGACGCGACATGCGTGTCCGGGCCGACACCCAGCATCAGGACGTCGAACGTCGGCACCGGACCGTGGTCCTCGGGGCCGGCCGCCGCGGCCAGTTCAGCGGCGTACGAGGCCGCCGCCGCGTCGGCGTCACTGCCGCAGGGGCCGTCCGAGGCCGGCATCGCGTGCACCCGTGACGGGGTCAGCGGCACCGAGTCCAGCAGGGCCTCGCGGGCCTGCGTGACATTGCGCTCCGGATCGCCCTCCGGCAGGAACCGCTCGTCGCCCCACCACAGGTCGAGCCGCGACCAGTCGATCGCGTCCCGGGCGGGCGCGTCGGCGAGGGCGGCCAGCAGGCCGTTGCCGTTGCGCCCGCCGGTGAGGACCACCGAGGCGTAGCCGCGCGCGGCCTGGGCGTCCACGATCCTCGTGATCAGCCGGGCTGCTGCGGCCTGTGCCATCAGCTCCTTGTCGCGGTGCACGACAAGCTGAGGGGCACTCACTTCGCCGCCGCCTTCTTGGCCGCGGTCTTCTTCGCGGCGGCCGGGGCGGCGGCGGGAGCGGGCTCGGACGGCTTCTGCTCCGGTCCGGCGAGCTTCTCCACCCCGAACTTCACCGTCGCCGCATAGGTGTTGTCCGGGTCCAGGCGCCGCAGCTCCTCGGCGAGCAGCTCGGCCGTGTCCCGGCGCTTGAGCGCCACCGCACGGTCCGGCTGGCCCTGCATCGAGAGCGTGGCCAGCGAACCGTCCGGCCGGTCCAGGACGATGACGCCGTTCTTGGTCTCCATCCGCACGGCCGTCAGACCGGGGCCGTCGGACAGGGTGCGCGCCACCGGAACCTGGAGCCGGTCCGCGAGCCACATGGCGAGCAGCTCACAGCTCGGGTTCTCCGACTCGCCCTCGACCGTCGCCGAGACCACCTCGACCTGCTGCTGGTCGAGCGCGGCCGCCAGCATCGAGCGCCACGGCGTGATGCGGGTCCAGGCCAGATCGGTGTCGCCCGGGGTGTACGACCGGGCGCGCACCGCGAGTTCGTCACCCGGGTGCTCCGAGGAGTACGCGTCCGTGATCCGGCGCTGGGCGAGCGCGCCCAGCGGGTCCTTCGCCGGGTCGTCGGGCGCGTCCTCGGGCCACCAGACCACGACCGGGGCGTCCGGCAGCAGCAGCGGCAGGACCACCGACTGGGCGTGGTTGGCCAGCTCGCCGTGGAGACGCAGCACGACGGTCTCGCCGGTGCCCGCGTCGGAGCCGACCCGCACCTCGGCGTCGAGCCGGGCGTCCCGGCGGCTGCGCGGCGAGCGGCTGACCCGCTTGATCACCGCGATGATCCGCGAGGGGTGCTCGCGCGAGGCGTCACCGGCCGACTTGAGCGCGTCGTACGCGTTCTCCTCGTCGGTGACGATGACCAGGGTCAGCACCATGCCGATGGCCGGGGTGCCGATGGCGCGGCGGGCCGACACCAGCGCCTGGTTGATCTTGCTGGAAGTGGTTTCCGTGAGATCGATCTTCATGGCCGGCGCCAGCTCCGTCCGTCTCGTGCGAGCATCTCGTCCGCCTCGGCCGGGCCCCAGGTGCCCGCCGGGTACTGCGCGGGCTTGCCGTGCTTGTCCCAGTACTCCTCGATCGGGTCGAGGATGTTCCAGGAGAGTTCGACCTCCTGGTGCCGCGGGAAGAGGTTGGCGTCGCCGAGCAGCACATCGAGGATGAGCCGCTCGTACGCCTCCGGGCTGGACTCCGTGAAGGACTCGCCGTACGCGAAGTCCATCGTGACGTCGCGCACCTCCATCGAGGTGCCGGGCACCTTGGAGCCGAACCGCACGGTCACGCCCTCGTCCGGCTGGACCCGGATGACCAGGGCGTTGCCGCCCAGCTCCTCCGTGGCGCCGGACTCGAAGGGCAGATACGGGGCGCGCTTGAAGACGACCGCGATCTCCGTGACCCGGCGGCCGAGCCGCTTTCCGGTCCGGAGGTAGAACGGCACGCCCGCCCAGCGGCGGTTGTTGATCGTCAGCTTGATCGCGGCGAAGGTGTCGGTCGTCGACTTGGGGTCGATGCCGTCCTCCTCCAGATAGCCGGGGACCTCCTCGCCGCCCTGCCACGCGTGCGCGTACTGGCCGCGCACCGTGTGCTTGCCCAGGTCCTCCGGCAGCTCCACCGCCGTGAGCACCTTGAGCTTCTCGGCGACCAGGGCCTTCGGGTGGAAGGAGCCGGGCTCCTCCATCGCCGTCAGCGCCAGCAGCTGGAGCAGGTGGTTCTGGATGACGTCACGGGCGGCGCCGATGCCGTCGTAGTAGCCGGCCCGGCCGCCGATGCCGATGTCCTCGGCCATCGTGATCTGGACGTGGTCGACGTACGACCTGTTCCAGATCGGCTCGAACATCGTGTTGGCGAACCGCAGCGCCAGGATGTTCTGGACCGTCTCCTTGCCCAGGTAGTGGTCGATCCGGAAGACCTCGTTGGGCGGGAACACGTCGTGGACGATCTGGTTGAGCTCCTGTGCGCTCTTCAGATCGTGGCCGAAGGGCTTCTCGATGACGGCACGCCGCCAGGAACCCTCCTTCTGGTCGGCGAGCCCGTGCTTCTTGAGCTGCTGGACGACCTTGGGGAAGAACTTCGGCGGCACCGAGAGGTAGAAGGCGAAGTTGCCGCCCGTGCCCTGTGCCTTGTCGAGGTCCTGGATCGTGGCCTTCAGGGTCTCGAAGGCGTCGTCGTCGTCGAAGTTGCCCTGGACGAAGCGCATCCCCTGGATGAGCTGCTGCCAGACCTCTTCACGGAACGGCGTACGCGCGTGTTGCTTGACGGCGTCGTGGACCTCCTGTGCGAAGTCCTCGTCCTGCCACTCGCGGCGCGCGAAACCGATGAGCGAGAAGCCCGGCGGCAGCAGGCCGCGGTTGGCCAGGTCATAGACGGCGGGCATCAGCTTTTTACGGGACAAATCGCCCGTGACGCCAAAGATCACCAGGCCCGACGGACCCGCGATGCGCGGGAGCCGTCGGTCCTGGGGGTCACGAAGCGGGTTGGCTCCGGGAACACCAGACAAGGTGGTCAGCCCTCCGAAGGGGCGAGGCGCTTGAGCTCCGCCTCGGTCGAGTTGAGCAGGTCGATCCAGGACGCCTCGAACTTCTCGACGCCCTCGTCCTCAAGGAGCTGGACGACGTCGTCGTAGGAGATCCCGAGCTTCGCGATCCCGTCGAGCTCGGCACGGGCCTGCTCGTAGGTGCCGGCGATGGTGTTGCCCGTGATCTGTCCGTGGTCCGCCGTGGCGTCCAGAGTGGCCTCGGGCATGGTGTTCACCGTGCCGGGGGCGACCAGGTCGTCGACGTACAGGGTGTCCTTGTACGCGGGGTCCTTGACACCGGTCGAGGCCCACAGCGGACGCTGCTTGTTGGCCTGCGCCTTGTCCAGGGCGACCCAGCGCTCCGAGCCGAAGACCTCCTCGTACGCCTGGTAGGCGAGCCGGGCGTTGGCGAGCGCCGCCTTGCCCTTGAGCGCCTTGGCCCCGTCGGTGCCGATCGCGTCGAGACGCTTGTCGATCTCGGTGTCCACGCGGGACACGAAGAAGGAGGCCACCGAGTGGATCTTGGAGAGGTCCAGGCCCGCTGCCTGCGCCTTCTCCAGACCCGCCAGGTAGGCGTCCATGACCTCGCGGTAGCGCGCCAGCGAGAAGATCAGCGTGACATTGACGCTGATGCCCCTGCCGATGACCTCGGTGATCGCCGGGAGACCGGCCTTCGTCGCCGGGATCTTGATGAGCGTGTTGGGCCGGTCCACCAGCCACGCCAGCTGCTTGGCCTCGGCGACGGTGGCGGCGGTGCGGTGCGCCAGACGCGGGTCGACCTCGATGGAGACCCGGCCGTCCTGGCCGTCCGTGGCGTCGAAGACCGGACGCAGGATGTCCGCCGCGTCCCGCACATCGGCCGTCGTGATCATGCGGATGGCCTCGTCGACGGTGACCTTGCGGGTGGCGAGGTCGGTGAGCTGCTGCTCGTAGCCGTCGCCGTGCGAGATCGCCTTCTGGAAGATCGACGGGTTGGTGGTGACGCCCACGACGTGCTGCTCGTCGATCAGCTCGGCGAGGTTGCCCGAGGTGATCCGCTTGCGCGACAGGTCATCGAGCCAGATCGCCACGCCCTCGTCGGAGAGGCGCTTGAGTGCGTCTGTCATGAGAATTGCATCTCCTACTAGTCGTATAACGGCGTCAGCGCGTGGCGGCGGCGAGAGATTCCCGCGCTGCGGCGGCGACGTGCTCGCCGGTGAAGCCGAACTCACGGAAGAGGACCTTGGCGTCGGCCGAGGCACCGAAGTGCTCCAGCGAGACGATCCGGCCGGCGTCTCCCACGTACCGGTGCCAGGTCAGACCGATACCGGCCTCGACCGCGACCCGGGCCTTCACGGACGGCGGCAGAACACTGTCCTGGTAGGCCTGGTCCTGCTCCTCGAACCACTCGACCGACGGCATCGACACCACCCGGGTCGGGATGCCGGCCGCCTGCAGCTCCTCGCGCGCCTCGACGGCGAGGTGCACCTCGGAGCCCGTACCGATCAGGAGGACCTGCGGCTCTCCGCCTTCGGCCTCGAAGAGCACGTAGCCGCCCTTGGCCGCGTCCTCGTTGGCCTCGTACGTCGGCACGCCCTGGCGGGTCAGCGCCAGACCGTGCGGGGCGCCCTTGCCGAACACCTTGGTGTAGCGGCGCAGGATCTCGCGCCAGGCGATGGACGTCTCGTTGGCGTCGGCCGGACGGACGATGTTCAGGCCCGGGATGGCGCGCAGCGAGGCCAGGTGCTCCACCGGCTGGTGGGTCGGGCCGTCCTCGCCGAGACCGATCGAGTCGTGCGTCCACACGTACGTCACCGGCAGGTGCATCAGCGCGGACAGTCGCACGGCGTTGCGCATGTAGTCGGAGAACACCAGGAACGTGCCGCCGTAGATCCGGGTGTGGCCGTGCAGCGCGATGCCGTTCATGGCCGCGGCCATGGCGTGCTCGCGGATACCGAAGTGGATCGTGCGGCCGTACGGGTCCGCGCCGGGCAGCGGGTTGCCCGCCGGGAGGAACGACGAGGACTTGTCGATCGTCGTGTTGTTCGAGCCCGCCAGGTCGGCGGAGCCGCCCCACAGCTCGGGGATGACCTCGCCGAGCGACTGGAGCACCTTGCCGGAGGCGGCACGGGTGGCGACGCTCTTGCCCGGCTCGAAGACCGGAAGCCTGTCCTCCCAGCCCGTGGGCAGTTCGCCCGCGGAGATCCGGTCGAACTCGGCGGCGCGCTCCGGGTTGGCGGTGCGCCAGGCGGCGAGGGACTTCTCCCACTCGGCCTTGGCCTCGCGGCCGCGGTCCAGCGCCTCACGGGTGTGGGAGATGACCTCGTCGGAGACCTCGAAGGACTTCTCCGGGTCGAAGCCGAGGACCTTCTTCGTCGCGGCGACCTCTTCGTCGCCGAGCGCCGAGCCGTGCGAGGCCTCGGTGTTCTGGGCGTTCGGGGCGGGCCAGGCGATGATCGAGCGGGCCGCGATGAACGAGGGCCGCTCGGTCTCGGCCTTGGCGGCCCGCAGCGCCTCGTACAGACCCGCCGGGTCCAGGTCGCCGTCGGGCAGCTGGTCGACGCGCTGGACGTGCCAGCCGTACGCCTCGTACCGCTTCAGGGTGTCCTCGGAGACCGCGGTCTCCGTGTCGCCCTCGATGGAGATGTGGTTGTCGTCCCACAGCAGGACCAGGTTGCCGAGCTTCTGGTGGCCGGCCAGCGAGGACGCCTCCGCGGAGATGCCCTCCTGGAGGCAGCCGTCACCGGCGACGACCCAGACCATGTGGTCGAACGGGGAGGTGCCGGGGGCCGCCTCCGGGTCGAACAGGCCACGCTCGTAACGGGCGGCCATCGCCATGCCGACGGCGTTGGCGACACCCTGGCCCAGCGGGCCCGTGGTCGTCTCGACGCCGGTGGTGTGGCCGTACTCCGGGTGACCGGGGGTCTTCGAGCCCCAGGTGCGGAAGGCCTTGAGGTCATCGAGCTCCAGGCCGTAGCCGGCCAGGTAGAGCTGGATGTAGAGGGTCAGGCTGCTGTGACCCGCGGAGAGCACGAACCGGTCGCGACCGGTCCACTCGGCGTCGGCGGGGTCGTGCCGCATCACCTTCTGGAAGAGGGTGTACGCGGCGGGAGCCAGGCTCATCGCCGTGCCCGGGTGGCCGTTTCCGACCTTCTGTACGGCGTCGGCGGCAAGGACGCGGACAGTGTCCACGGCCCGCTGGTCCAATTCGGTCCACTGGAGATCTGTGGTGGTCGGCTTGGTGCTCACCCTGAGTCAGGGCTCCTCTCCACTGTTTGAAAACCGGTGACTGTGACCGCACCGGGCGTTGTCGAGCCTACCCCCGTCGGAACAAGCATTTTCCGGCTGCTTTCCAGGGTGCAGGCGGCCCGCGGAGTTCGCCTCCCGTATGAGCGCAACGGCTCACTTCTGGGCCCTCCGATGAGCGCGCACTGTTACCGATGCGCCCTCCGATGAGCGCGTCCTTCCACTGATGCGCATTGATGGGCTTGTCCCCTTATCGACGTTCTCCTCATCGGTTCATCGGTGTTCTCCGCGTGCCGTCTCCCCGCTCCAGCGTCACCCCGACGAGCGTGGGCGTGCCCGCTCCCGCGTCACTCCGATGAGCCGGACGCCGTGCTTCCGCGCCACTTCAACACGACCCCACCCCCGCGAAGGGTGGCCTGTCCGCCAACGTCTACAGTGGTCTGGTTCGCGCAAGTCTTTACCGGGCCTTCACGCCCGGAGCTTGCTGGGATTTCTCTGTCAGGGGTGTGTGTGACGGCCGTCGAGTCCCGACCCGCAGGGGTCGCCTTGACTCCCAGCCCGGGGGGCCACCGCCCGTTCGGGGCCCGTGTCAAGGCATTCGTGGCGCTGACCAAGCCTCGGATCATCGAGCTGTTGCTGATCACCACTGTTCCGGTGATGTTCCTGGCCGCTCAGGGTGTACCCGATCTGTGGCTCGTTCTCACCACCACCATCGGGGGGTATCTCTCCGCTGGCGGCGCCAACGCGCTGAACATGTACATCGACCGCGACATCGACGCGTTGATGGACCGTACCTCGCAGCGTCCGCTGGTCACCGGCATGGTGAGCCCGCGTGAGTGCCTGGCCTTCGGGTTCGCCCTCGCGGTGATCTCCACGGTCTGGTTCGGACTGCTCGTCAACTGGCTGTCGGCCGCGCTCGCGCTCGGCGCGCTGCTGTTCTACGTCGTCGGCTACACGATGCTGCTGAAGCGCCGTACCTCGCAGAACATCGTCTGGGGCGGCATCGCCGGCTGCCTGCCGGTCCTCATCGGCTGGTCCGCCGTGACCAACTCGATGTCCTGGGCCGCGGTCATCCTCTTCGCCGTGATGTTCTTCTGGACGCCGCCGCACTACTGGCCGCTGTCCATGAAGGTGAAGGACGACTACGCCAGGGTCGGTGTCCCGATGCTGCCGGTCGTCGCCTCCAACCGGGTGGTGGCCCGCCAGATCGTCGTCTACAGCTGGGTGATGGTCGCCGTCTCACTGCTGCTGACCCCGCTGGGTTACACCGGCTGGTTCTACACGGTGGTGGCGCTGCTGACCGGTGGGTTCTGGCTGTGGGAGGCGCACGCCCTGCTCAACCGCGCCAAGGCCGGAGTGACCGGCGGGAAGCTCAAGGAGATGCGGCTGTTCCACTGGTCGATCACCTACGTCTCGCTGCTCTTCGTCGCCGTGGCGATCGACCCCTTCCTGCGGTAGTCCCGCTTCCTCTACTCCTGCCGACGGGCGGGGTACGTGGCCCACGCCATGTGCCCCGCCCGTCGCACGTCGTTCTGCCCGTCGGTAGCATCCTGAGCATGGCAGAGACGGCAGAGACCCAGGTGGAGAGCGGCAAGCAGGCGGCCCGCGCGGAGCGCAGGGCGGCGAGGCTCGCCAAGCAGATCGGTGCCTTCTCCAAGGCGCACGGCGGCGCGGAGGGCCAGCTCGCCTACATCGGGCAGATGGGCACCCGCATCGTTCTCGTGGGCGAGGACGGCGGCTGGGGCGACCTGGTGGCCCCGTCGTACGCGGTCGCCGAGAGCGCCACGCGCAAGGCCGGGATCACGATGCACGAGTCCTTCGACGGGGAGTTCGCCGCGAAGGTCCGCACCGGCCCGTACGAGTGGACGCGCATGGCCGGCATCCAGGTGGGCGGCCCCTCCGACAAGGCCTGACCGGACGGACCCCCCTACGCCGATCGCCGGACGGACCTGCGTACAGGTCCGTCCGGCGATCGGCGTATGAGGGCGGCTTCCGGGCGCCCGGAGCTCAGCCCGCCGCAGCGGGCTCCGGCTGCTCGGCGGCGGGGCCGGGCACCGGGGCGACGGCCAGCGGGCGCTCACGCAGCGACAGCAGCACCCGCACGACCGCGATCCACACCAGGCACGAGCCGAACATGTGCAGGCCGACGAGGATCTCGGGAGTGTCGGTGAAGTACTGGACGTAACCGATGACGCCCTGACCCATCAGCACCAGGAAGAGGTCACGGGCGCGGTGGAGCGGGCCGATGGGCGCGTCCACGGCCTTCAGCACGAACCAGAGAGCCACGGTGAGCGCCACCACGGCCCAGGCCAGATCGGCGTGCAGCTGCGTGATCATCTTCCAGTCGATCGGGATGCGGTGGACGTCGCTGGAGTCACCCGCGTGCCGTCCGGCGCCGGTGACGACCGTGCCGACCGCGATCAGCAGCCCCGCCACGACCGTGAGCAGCCAGGTCAGCTGGGACACCGCCTTGCCCACCAGCGGACGGGGTGCCTCGTCGCCCTCGCGGACCCGTTGCCAGGTCACCATCGCCACGGTGAGCAGCGCCGTGGAGAGCAGGAAGTGCGCCGCGACGGTGTACGGGTTGAGGCCGACCAGCACCACGATGCCGCCGAGCACCGCGTTGCCCATGACGATCCAGAACTGTGTCCAGCCGAGCCGGGTGAGGCTGCGCCGCCAGGGCTTGGCGGACCGGACGGCGATGATCGCCCACCCGACCGCCGCGCACAGGACGTACGTCAGCATCCGGTTGCCGAACTCGATGGCGCCGTGGAAGCCCATCGCGCTGGTTGCCGTGAGGCTCTCGTCGGTGCACTTGGGCCACGTCGGGCAGCCGAGGCCGGAGCCGGTCAGCCGCACCGCGCCGCCGGTCACGACGATGAGCACGGCCATGACGACGGCCGACATGACCGCACGGCGCACCGTGCGGGGGGACGGAGTCCATCGCTCGGCGATGTAGAGGAGCGGGTTCCGCGCGGCTTGAGCGACTTCGGCTCGGGTCAGCTTGGGCACGCGCTCCATCGTAGGCGGCGGCTTGTGCAGGCTTTCACGAGGGGGACGAGTTACCCCGAACCGGCGACGGAGCGCGCCCGCGGGCTCACTCCGGGCCGAAGCGCCGGCTCACTCCCAGCGGAAGAACCTGGCCGCCGCGCCCAGCCCGAGCACCGCCCACACCGCGAGGATGCCGAGGTCGCCCCACGGCATCGACGCGCCGTGCTGGAGCACATCGCGCAGTCCGCCCGACAGGGCCGCGATCGGCAGCAGCCCCAACACCGACTGCACCGCGTCCGGGAACTTGTCGAGCGGCACGATGACCCCGCCGCCGACCAGCAGCAGCAGAAAGACCAGATTGGCGGCGGCGAGCGTCGCCTCCGCCTTCAGCGTCCCGGCCATCAGCAGACCGAGCCCGGAGAAGGCCGCGGTGCCGAGCACGAGCAGCAGCAGGACGGCGAACGGGTTGCCGTGGGGCGACCAGCCCAGCGCGAACGCGATCACCGTGAGCAGCACCACCTGCAGCACCTCGGTGACGAGCACCGCGAGCGTCTTGGCGGTCATCAGCGCCCAGCGGGGCAGCGGCGAGGCACCCAGCCGCTTGAGCACCCCGTACCGCCGCTCGAAACCGGTGGCGATGGCCTGGCCGGTGAAGGCCGTGGACATCACGGCCAGCGCGAGAATGCCGGGCGTCAGGAAGTCCACCGACCTGCCCTCGCCCGTGTCCACGATGTCGACCGCGCTGAACAGCACCAGCAGCAGCGTCGGAATGATCACGGTCAGCAGCAGCTGCTCCCCGTTGCGCAGCAGCATCCGCGTCTCCAGCGCGGTCTGCGTGGTGATCATCCGGGAGAGCGGGGCGGCGCCCGGCCGCGGGGTGTACGTACCGGCGCTCATGCGCGCAGCTCCTTGCCGGTCAGTTCCAGGAAGACGTCCTCCAGGGTGTGACGCTCCACGGAGATGCCGGACGGCATCACTCCGTGCTGCGCGCACCAGGAGGTGACGGTGGCCAGCAGCTGCGGGTCGACGTCGCCGGTGATGCGGTATGTGCCCGGGGTGAGCTCCGCCGCCTCCGAGCCGTCGGGCAGCGCCTTCAGGAGGGAACCCAGGTCGAGACCGGGGCGGCCGGTGAAGCGCAGGGTGTTCTCGGCACCGCCGCGGCAGAGCGTCTCGGGGCTGCCCTGGGCGATGACCTTGCCCGCGTCGATGACGGCGACATCGTCGGCGAGCTCCTCGGCCTCGTCCATGAAGTGGGTGGTGAGGACGATCGACACGCCGTCGGCGCGCAGCTCGCGCACGAGGTCCCAGGTGGAGCGGCGGGCCTGCGGATCGAGGCCGGCGGTCGGCTCGTCCAGGAAGACCAGCTCGGGGCGGCCGACGACGGCCATCGCCAGGGCGAGCCGCTGCTGCTGGCCGCCGGAGAGCCGGCGGTAGGTCGTCCGGCCGCAGCCGCCGAGGCCGAGGCGCTCGATCAGCGCGTCGACGTCCAGCGGGTGGGCGTGGAGCTTCGCCATGTGGCGGAGCATCTCGTCGGCGCGCGCGCCGGAGTAGACACCACCCGACTGGAGCATCACACCGATCCGGGGGCGGAGCTCCGCGGCGTCGGCCACCGGGTCGAGGTCGAGGACCTTCACCGTCCCGCCGTCCGGACGGCGGTACCCCTCGCAGGTTTCGATGGTGGTGGTCTTGCCGGCACCGTTGGGGCCGAGGACGGCGGTGACGGTGCCGGTGCGTACACGCAGGTCGAGGCCGTCCACAGCGGTCTTGGGGCCGTACCGCTTCACCAGGTTCCTGACCTGTACGACGGACTCGCTCTTCATGGCCGGTAAGTGTAGGCAGGGGCGGAAAGGGGCCGTGTCGCGGGGCCGCATTAGGTAACCCTAAGTGATGAACCGCACCGTAGATCGTTTCGGACCGTGGTTGTCAGGGCCCGGCGAATTACGCAACAATGGCGTTGTGAAAAACGTTGGCGAGGCTCCGCAGGAGGAACTCGCGACAGGTGAGCGCTCGACGCGCAACCGGGTCGCGCGCTCCATCCTGGACCACGGCCCGTCCACGGTCGCCGATCTGGCGAAGCGCCTCGGCCTCACCCAGGCCGCCGTCCGCCGCCATCTCGACGCCCTTGTCTCCGACGGTGTCGTCGAGGCTCGTGAGCAGCGGGTGTACGGCGCGCGGACCCGGGGCCGCCCGGCCAAGGTGTTCGCCCTGACCGACTGCGGGCGCGACGCCTTCGACCAGTCCTACGACAAGCTCGCGGCGGACGCCCTGCGCTGGATCGCCGAGACCTCGGGCGACGAAGCGGTCGTCGCTTTCGCGCGGGCCAGGATCGCGGCCCAGTCCGAGGCCTACCGCTCGGCGGTGGAGGCCGCCGACCCCGAGGCGCGCACGGAGGCGTTGGCCAAGGCCTTGTCCGCCGACGGGTACGCTGCGATGGCGCGTAGCGCGCCCGGCCCGCAGCAGGGCGAGCAGCTGTGCCAGCACCACTGCCCGGTCGCTCATGTCGCCGAGCAGTATCCGCAGCTGTGCGAGGCGGAGACGGAGTTCTTCTCCAGCCTCCTCGGGACGCATGTGCAGCGTCTGGCCACCATCGCCCACGGCGACGGTGTGTGCACGACGTACATTCCGCGCAGCGGCCACTCAGCACCACAGACCATCAATTCAGCATCTGCAAGCACGGCCGGGAGGAACCCCGCATGACGCTCCCTACGGAGACTGCCCACCCTGAGCTCGAGGGTCTGGGCACGTACGAATTCGGCTGGGCCGACTCCGACGCGGCAGGCGCCGAAGCCAAGCGCGGGCTCTCCGAGGAGGTCGTCCGCGACATCTCGGCGAAGAAGAACGAGCCCGAGTGGATGCTGAAGCTGCGCCTCAAGGGCCTCAGGCTTTTCGACAAGAAGCCCATGCCGAACTGGGGCTCCGACCTGTCGGGCATCGACTTCGACAACATCAAGTACTTCGTGCGGTCCACGGAGAAGCAGGCGGAGTCCTGGGAGGACCTGCCCGAGGACATCAAGAACACCTACGACAAGCTCGGTATCCCGGAGGCGGAGAAGCAGCGCCTGGTCGCCGGTGTCGCCGCGCAGTACGAGTCCGAGGTCGTCTACCACCAGATCCGTGAGGACCTGGAGGAGCAGGGCGTCATCTTCCTCGACACCGACACCGCGCTGAAGGAGCACCCGGAGCTCTTCAAGGAGTACTTCGGCACCATCATCCCGGTCGGCGACAACAAGTTCGCCTCGCTGAACTCGGCCGTGTGGTCCGGCGGCTCGTTCATCTACGTGCCCAAGGGTGTCCACGTCGACATCCCGCTGCAGGCCTACTTCCGTATCAACACGGAGAACATGGGCCAGTTCGAGCGGACGCTGATCATCGTCGACGAGGACGCCTACGTCCACTACGTCGAGGGTTGCACCGCCCCGATCTACTCCTCCGACTCGCTGCACTCCGCGGTCGTCGAGATCATCGTGAAGAAGGGCGGCCGCTGCCGCTACACGACGATCCAGAACTGGTCGAACAACGTCTACAACCTGGTCACCAAGCGCGCCGTGGCCTACGAGGGCGCGACCATGGAGTGGGTCGACGGCAACATCGGCTCCAAGGTCACCATGAAGTACCCGGCCGTCTACCTGATGGGCGAGCACGCCAAGGGCGAGACTCTTTCCATCGCCTTCGCGGGCGAGGGCCAGCACCAGGACGCCGGCGCCAAGATGGTCCACATGGCGCCGAACACCTCCTCCAACATCGTCTCCAAGTCGGTGGCGCGGGGCGGCGGCCGTACCTCCTACCGTGGTCTGATCGAGATCGGCGAGGGCGCGCCGGGCGCGAAGTCCAACGTCCTGTGCGACGCGCTGCTGGTCGACACGATCTCGCGCTCCGACACCTACCCGTACGTCGACGTCCGCGAGGACGACGTGTCGATGGGGCACGAGGCAACCGTCTCGAAGGTCTCCGAGGACCAGCTCTTCTACCTGATGAGCCGAGGTCTGACGGAGTTCGAGGCGATGGCGATGATCGTGCGCGGCTTCGTCGAGCCGATCGCGAAGGAGCTGCCGATGGAGTACGCCCTTGAGCTCAACCGGCTGATCGAGCTGCAGATGGAGGGTTCGGTCGGCTAGCACAGCCGGACGACCGAATTCCCCGACTTTTGACAGAGAAAGCGAGCACTACGACAGCCATGGCTGAGGCTCAGAACATTCCGGCGGGATCCACCACCGCCGGGTCCATCGCGGTGGCCGCCGAGTCGACCGTCGCCACGCGCATGAGTGCGCCCCCGTCCTTCGCCGTCGCGGACTTCCCCGTCCCGCACGGCCGTGAGGAGGAGTGGCGGTTCACGCCGCTGGAGCGGCTGCGCGGACTGCACGACGGCACGGCCGTCGCCACCGGCGGCGCCGTGAAGGTCGCGATCGAGGCCCCCGAGGGCGTCACGGTCGAGACCGTCGGCCGCGACGACTCCCGGCTCGGGAAGGCCGGCATCCCGGTGGACCGCGTCGCCGCCCAGGCGTACTCGTCCTTCGAGCAGGCGACCGTCGTCACGGTCGCCAAGGAGGCCGTGCTCACCGAGCCGATCCGCATCGTGGTGCACGGCGAGGGCGGCGTGGCCTACGGCCACCAGGTCGTCGAGCTGGGCGCCTTCGCCGAGGCCGTCGTCGTCATCGACCACACCGGTGACGCGGTGCTCGCCGCCAACGTGGACTACGTCCTCGGCGACGGCGCGAAGCTGACCGTCGTCTCCGTGCAGGACTGGGACGAGCACGCGGTCCACGTCGGCCAGCACAACGCGCTGGTCGGCAGGGACGCCTCGTTCAAGTCGATCGTCGTCACCTTCGGCGGTGACCTCGTCCGTCTCCACCCGCGCGTCAGCTACGCGGGCACCGGCGGCGAGGCCGAGCTCTTCGGGCTGTACTTCACCGACCGGGGCCAGCACCAGGAGCACCGTCTCCTGGTCGACCACAACACCCCGCACTGCAAGTCCAACGCCGCCTACAAGGGCGCGCTCCAGGGCGACGGCGCACACGCGGTGTGGATCGGTGACGTCCTCATCCAGGCCAGGGCCGAGGGCACCGACACCTACGAGATGAACCGCAACCTCGTCCTCACGGACGGCGCGCGGGTCGACTCGGTGCCGAACCTGGAGATCGAGACCGGCGAAATCGTCGGCGCCGGCCACGCCTCCGCGACCGGCCGCTTCGACGACGAGCAGCTCTTCTACCTGATGTCCCGCGGCATCCCGGCCGAGGAGGCCCGTCGGCTCGTCGTGCGCGGCTTCTTCGCCGAGCTGGTCCAGCAGATCGGGCTGCCGGACGTCGAGGCGCGGCTGCTCGACAAGATCGAGGCCGAGCTGAAGGCGTCCGTCTGATGGCCTTCGTCAAAGCCTGTGCGCTGAGCGAGCTGGAGGACGACACCCCGAAGCGGGTGGAGCTCGACGGCATTCCGGTGTCCGTCGTGCGCACCGAGGGCGAGGTGTTCGCGATCAACGACATCTGCTCGCACGCGAACGTGTCCCTGTCCGAGGGAGAGGTCGAGGACTGCATGATCGAGTGCTGGCTGCACGGCTCCAGCTTCGACCTCCGCACCGGCAAGCCGTCCGCTCTTCCCGCGACGCGCCCCGTCCCCGTATACCCCGTCAAGATCGAAGGGGACGATGTGCTCGTCTCCGTCACCCAGGAGTCCTGAGTCACCCATGGCAACGCTTGAAATCCGCGACCTGCACGTCTCCGTCGAGGCCGACAACGCCACGAAGGAGATCCTCAAGGGCGTCGACCTAATCGTGAAGCAGGGCGAGACCCACGCCATCATGGGCCCCAACGGGTCCGGCAAGTCCACCCTCGCGTACTCCCTCGCGGGTCACCCCAAGTACACGATCACCAGCGGTTCGGTGACCCTGGACGGCGAGGACGTCCTGGAGATGACCGTCGACGAGCGGGCCCGCGCCGGCCTGTTCCTCGCGATGCAGTACCCGGTCGAGATCCCCGGTGTCTCGGTCTCCAACTTCCTGCGCACCTCCGCCACCGCCGTCCGCGGCGAGGCGCCCAAGCTGCGTACCTGGGTGAAGGAGGTCAAGGAGACGATGGGCCGGCTCCAGATGGACCCGGCGTTCGCCGAGCGCAACGTGAACGAGGGCTTCTCCGGCGGTGAGAAGAAGCGCCACGAGATCCTTCAGCTGGAGCTCCTCAAGCCGAAGGTCGCGATCCTCGACGAGACCGACTCCGGCCTGGACGTCGACGCCCTGCGCATCGTTTCCGAGGGCGTCAACCGGGTCCGCGAGACAGGCGAGGTCGGCACCCTGCTGATCACGCACTACACGCGGATCCTCCGCTACATCAAGCCCGACTTCGTGCACGTCTTCGCCAACGGCCGCATTGCCGAGTCCGGCGGCGCCGAGCTCGCCGACAAGCTGGAGAACGAGGGCTACGAGGCATATGTGAAGGGTGGCGCTTCCGCGTGACACAGCTGCCGGGCCTCCTCGACACCGAGGCGATCCGCAAGGACTTCCCCCTGCTGGATCGGACGGTCCACGACGGGAAGAAGGTCGTCTACCTGGACAGTGCGGCGACGTCGCAGAAGCCGCGCCAGGTCCTTGATGCCCTCAACGAGTACTACGAGCGGCACAACGCCAATGTGCACCGCGGCGTGTACACGATCGCGGAGGAGGCCACGGCGCTGTACGAAGGCGCCCGTGACAAGATCGCCGCGTTCATCAACGCGCCCAGCCGCAACGAGGTGATCTTCACCAAGAACGCCTCCGAGTCGCTCAACCTCGTGGCCAACATGCTCGGCTGGGCCGATGAGCCCTACCGGGTGGACCACGACACCGAGATCGTCACCACGGAGATGGAGCACCACTCCAACATCGTGCCGTGGCAGCTGCTCTCGCAGCGCACCGGCGCGAAGCTGAAGTGGTTCGGCATCACCGACGACGGCCGGCTCGACCTGTCCAACATCGACGAGATCATCACGGAGAAGACGAAGATCGTCACCTTCACCCTGGTCTCCAACATCATGGGCACGATCAACCCGGTCGAGAAGATCATCCGCCGCGCCCAGCAGGTCGGCGCGCTGGTCTGCATCGACGCCTCGCAGGCCGCTCCGCACATGGTGCTCGACGTGCAGGCGCTGCAGGCCGACTTCGTGGCCTTCACCGGCCACAAGATGGTCGGCCCGACCGGCATCGGCGTGCTCTGGGGACGGCAGGAGCTCCTGGAGGACCTGCCGCCGTTCCTCGGTGGTGGCGAGATGATCGAGACCGTGTCGATGCACTCGTCGACCTACGCCCCCGCGCCGCACAAGTTCGAGGCGGGTACGCCCCCGATCGCCCAGGCCGTCGGCCTCGGCGCGGCCGTGGACTACCTCTCGGCGATCGGCATGGAGAACATCTACCGGCATGAGCACGCGATCACCGAGTACGCGGTGAAGCGGCTGCTGGAGGTGCCGGACCTCAGGATCATCGGTCCGGCGACGGCCGAGGACCGCGGCGCCACGATCTCCTTCACGCTCGGCGACATCCACCCCCACGACGTGGGTCAGGTGCTCGACGAGCAGGGCATCGCGGTCCGGGTCGGACACCACTGCGCGCGGCCGGTCTGCCTGAGGTACGGAATTCCTGCGACGACGCGAGCGTCGTTCTATCTGTACTCCACGCCCGCCGAGGTCGACGCCCTGGTGGACGGTCTGGAGCACGTACGGAACTTTTTCGGGTAATAGGCAGAGCGGTTACTAGGCAGAGCGGCTGAGGGTTGACTGGTGAAGCTTGATTCCATGTACCAGGAAGTGATCCTGGACCACTACAAGCACCCCCACGGGCGCGGCCTGCGGGACGGCGACGCCGAGGTGCACCACGTCAACCCGACGTGCGGCGACGAGATCACTCTCCGGGTGAAGTACGACGGCGAGACCATCACCGATGTGTCGTACGAGGGTCAGGGCTGCTCCATCAGCCAGGCCAGCGCCTCCGTGCTGAACGATCTGCTGGTCGGCAAGGAGCTGGGCGAGGCGCAGAAGATCCAGGAGACCTTCCTGGAGCTGATGCAGTCGAAGGGCCAGCTGGAGCCGGACGACGCGATGGAGGAGGTGCTGGAGGACGCGGTCGCGTTCGCCGGTGTCTCGAAGTACCCGGCCCGGGTGAAATGCGCGCTGTTGAGCTGGATGGCGTGGAAGGACGCGACGGCGAAAGCGCTGTCCGAAGGGAAGACGGCATGAGCGAGAACACGGTGACATCCAACGAGGGTCCGACGACCAAGCCGGCCTCCGAGGAGGAGGTCCGCGAAGCCCTGTACGACGTCGTCGACCCCGAGCTGGGCATCGACGTCGTCAACCTGGGCCTGATCTACGGCATCCACATCGATGACGCCAACATCGCCACCCTCGACATGACCCTGACGTCCGCGGCCTGCCCGCTGACCGACGTCATCGAGGACCAGGCGAAGTCGGCGACCGACGGCATCGTCAACGAGCTGCGGATCAACTGGGTCTGGATGCCGCCGTGGGGTCCGGACAAGATCACGGACGACGGACGCGAGCAGCTGCGCGCACTCGGCTTCAACGTCTGAGCCACCCGTACCGCCGAACGGCCCCCGGTTCCCGCCGGGGGCCGTTCGGCGTTGTTCGTCCGCCGTACGCGTGACGTGTGTCCGCAGTTGGCGAGGGAACGGGAATCTGAACGCGAACCCACGTCGACGAGAGGCATGCTGTGCTGCATCAGCTTTCGCTCCACGACCGCCGGGCGGCCATCGCCGCGAGCGGAGTTCTCGTACTGGCCGCCCTGGGGGTCGACGCCCCCGCACATGCCGCGAGTTACGGTACGCCGACGATCGGGCTCTCGGCCTCCTACCTCTCCGGCGCCGTCGGTGCGACCGGCGATCCCGTGGTGACCGTCACCGTCGCGCAGAGCGGTGCCGATGCCGCCGCGCTCGGGGTGGCGGCGTCCGCCAGCTCCAAGCCCTCCGTCGCCGGAACCGGCGATGTGACCGTGACCGGGACCGGCGCCACCCGGCAGCTCGCGGTCGCCGCGCACGGGCGTGGCTACACGGACCTCACGATCAAGGTGACCGGACTCGGCGGCAGGACCGCCACCCGGACGCTGCACTACGCCGCGTCCGCAGCCGTGCAGAACGCCGCCGACACGCGCTACCTCACCGGCTCGTCGGACGCCTCGGCCGCCGTCGACGCGGGCGGCGGGTACGCGGTGGTCGCCGATGACGAGTCCAACACGCTGCGCCTGTACGACCGTTCGGCATCCGGCGCGCCCGTGCGGAGCTGGGACGTCGGCTCGAAGCTCGGGGTGTCGAAGGAGATCGACATCGAGGCCGGAGCCCGGGTCGGGAACACCATCTACTGGACCGGATCGCTCGGCAACAACAAGGACGGTGTGTACAAGGCCGACCGCAACACCGTCTTCACCACGACGGTGACCGGCTCGGGGGCCGCCACCCAGCTGACGGTGGGCGGTTCGTACAAGAAGCTCCGTGACGACCTCGTCGCCTGGGACAAGGCGAACGGCAACCGGTTCGGCTTCGCCGCGGGGACGGCGGACGGTGAAGCGCCCAAGCAGATCGACGGGTTCAACATCGAGGGCCTGGAGTTCGCGCCCGGCTCGACGACCACCGCGTACCTCGGTTTCCGGGCGCCGCTCGTACCGCCGAAGGCCGGGGGCAAGGCGCTCGTCGTGCCCGCCACCAACTTCGACAAGGTGGCCGGCAGCGGGGCGAAGGCGGTCATCGGCACGCCGATCGAGCTGGACCTCGGCGGACTCAGCATCCGGGACATCCGTAAGAACGCGGCCGACCAGTATCTGATCGTGGCCGGTTCCTGGGCGTCCGACGACAACTCCGACCCGTACGCCCTCTACGCCTGGGACGGGGTCGCCGCACACGCGCCGGTCAAGCGGGCCGATCTGCCGACCGCCGACCCGGGTGGCTGGGAGGCCGTCGTCGACGTTCCGGACCTGACCGTTCCGGGCGCGCGTGCGCAGCTGATCACGGATGCCGGATCGGCCGATCTGTACGGGGACGGCATGGAGGCGAAGGACCTCGACCACGCCGAGTGGAAGAAGTCCCGGGCCACCTGGTTCACCGTCGGCAGCTGACGGACCGGGCGCCTTCGCGCTTCGGGACGGCCAACGGCCGTGCCCGCCGGGCAGACTGGCGGGCACGGCCGTTTCCTTCTACAGCATCGTCGTCGACGCCCACGATCTTCCGTCGCTCGCCCGCTTCTGGTGCCAGGTGTTCGACTGGAAAGTGCTCTTCGAGGCCGACGACGAAATCGTCATCGGCGCCGACAAGTCCGCGCTTCCCGGGATCACCTTCGTCCCCGTGTCGGAGCGGAAGGAGGTCAAGAACCGGCTCCACATCGACCTCGCCCCCGATGACCAGGCCGCCGAGGTCGAGCGCATCATCGGGCTCGGCGCGCGGGGGGTGGACATCGGGCAGCAGGCGGAAGCGAGCTGGGTGGTGCTGGAGGACCCCGAGGGGAACGAGTTCTGCGTGCTGCGTCCGAAGAACTCGCTCATCGACTGAGGACCCCACGGTCTTTCGTTCGGATCAGGCCGGATCAGCGAGCGGGGCCCGGTGCCGGGGCGCGCGAGCCCGGCCTCATCCGAACGAGAGAGCCTAGGTGCCGTACGGGGACGGGGGTACGGCCGCCGCCTCGGCGAGGACCGGGCCCAGGTTCTCCGTGCGCATGCGCCGGTCGACGTAGAGAAGCCCGGTCACCAGCTGCGGAAACGTCGCCGAGAGGAGCTGACCGACGAGCTGTCCCAGCAGGACGATGATCAGGTAGCCGCTCATGGCGAAGGCGATCGACGCGGGGTTCGGGTCCTCGTTCAGGGTCGAGCTGCCGATGACGCCGGAGAACATGCCGAGGAACGAGAACGGGATCTGGATGACGTAGCTCGCCACGGCCGCCATCACGAAGGCCAGCAGACTGATCCCGAAGACCCGCCACCAGTCGCCGCGCACCAGCTGCGACGAACGGCGCAGGGCTGCCACCGGGCGCTGCCGCTCGAAGACCGCGGCCGGGGCGGCCAGGCTGAACTTCACCCAGAGCCAGGCCGCCAGGGGAGCGGTGGCCAGGGCGCCGAGGAGGCCGAGCGTGGTCCACACCGCGGCGTTGGGCTCGTGGGCCAGGGTGATGGCACCGATCACGAGGGCGCAGAAGCCGACCATCATGAGCACCATCGGGATCATCGCGATCAGGGCGGACAGGATCACTGTGCCGATCACCGCCGGCACGCGGGCCCAGGCCCGTCGCCAGATGACGGAGAAGGTGGTGGGCCTGCCCAGTACCGCCTCCTGCAGGACCGCGGGAACGGTCGCGTACATCAGGGCCGTACAGAGCATGAGGGCGACCATGGCGACCAGCCAGATGGCGCCGAAGGCGATCAGCACCGGCGCGAGGTCGTCCGACGACGGGTCCTGATCGGCGCTGAGCGAGATGATCCGGCGCAGATGGTCACTGGTCGCGGAGTACGCGATCACCGTCGCCGCCCCCACGACGACCA
The DNA here is from genome assembly GCF_055584025.1 of Streptomyces sp. NPDC104309. Taxonomy (NCBI): domain Bacteria; kingdom Bacillati; phylum Actinomycetota; class Actinomycetes; order Kitasatosporales; family Streptomycetaceae; genus Streptomyces; species Streptomyces sp. NPDC104309. The sequence continues at coordinate 131,751 of NZ_JBVJMV010000022.1, forward strand.
GCGCCACGCCGTACACGGCCACGCCGATACCGAAGAGCTGCTTCCAGTAGCGGCCCATCGTGCTGAAGGCGCCGCCGAGTATGTCCCCGAGCCTCAGGGGTGCCAGTGGTATCACTCCGGGCTTCGGCGGTGGCATCCAGCCACCCCATCCCGGTGGCCCTCCGTACGGTGCTCCGCCGTACGGCGCACCACCGCCCCACCCTGCGTCCTGCGCCACTGCTGCTCCGTTGTGTGTCGTCGTCCTGCGTGCCGGTCGGGACACCGTAGCGTCCCGAGTGGCGTGAAGTCGCCGTACCGCGGTGCGAGCGGCGATGCGTACACTCGTACACATGGGATATGGACTGCTTGCCGCGGCCATCGCGGCGGAGGTGGCCGGCACGACGGCCATGAAGTACAGCGAGGGCTTCACCCGGCTCTGGCCCTCGCTGATCACCGTCGCGGGCTATCTCATAGCCTTCACCCTGCTCGCCCAGACGCTGAAGACGCTGTCCATGGGCACCGCCTACGCCATCTGGGCCGGGATCGGCACCGCCGCCGTCGCCGCCATCGGCGTCCTCTTCATGGGGGAGTCCGGCAACCTGGTCAAGCTGGCGGGCATAGCGCTGGTCATCGCCGGAGTGGTGGTGCTGAATCTGGGAGGGGCCCACTGATGGCACGCCGTTACGACCCCGAGCGGCGCAGCCGTATCGTCGACGCCGCGATCCGGGTCGTCGGCGCCAAGGGCATCGCGGGGCTCAGCCACCGCTCCGTCGCCGCCGAGGCGGATGTGCCGCTCGGTTCGACGACGTATCACTTCGCCTCGCTGGACGAGCTGTTGATCGCCGCGCTGCGCCGGTCGAACGAGAACTTCGCCGAGGTCATGCGGGAGAGCGAGGCCCTGGCCGACCCGGCGGCCGACCTCGCCGAGGAGCTGGCGAGACTGCTGGGGGAGTACTTCTCCGGCGGGCGCGGGCGGGCGGAGCTGGAGTACGAGCTGTACCTCGCGGCGCTCCGCAGGCCCGCGCTGCGGCCCGTCGCCGCCGAGTGGACCGACGGCACGGCCGAGCTGCTGTCCCGGCGGACCGATCCGGCCACGGCACGGGCCCTGATCGCGCTCATGGACGGTATCTGCCTGCAGGTGCTGCTCACCGGCGGGGACTACGACGAGGCGTACGCCCGGGAGATGCTGAGCCGGGTCGCCGGCTGACCGCTCCGACCGCGGCCCGCGCCCGTACTCGGCTTCCGGGGCGCGGCCGGGCCTGGGCGCGGTGCCGCCGGTCGTCTCGGCTTCCGTGCTGGCGCGGGCGGGTTCCGCATCGGGGGTGCGGGATGAGCCCGGTCGGTCGGGCACCGGCCGGTCCTGGGGCGCGGTGCTGCCGGGCGCCTTGTTCCCGTGTTGCCGGACGGGTTCGGTTCATGCCCGCCGCCCGGTCACGGATTGCCCGCTGCCGCGTCCTTCCTCACGCGTCGGACCGGCCTGCCTCCCGGATCGCGGTCAGGGCCGCCCGCACGCTCGCCTCGATGTCCGTGACCGGGTACAGCGCCTCGCGGACCGTCCGGTCCCGGTCCACCACCAGCGTCAGCCGCTTCAGCCGGCTGGTCCCCGCCGCGCGGAAGGTCGGCAGCCGCAGGGCCGCCGTCAGCTCCAGCTCCGCGTCGGACAGCAGCGGGAAGCGCAGCCGCTCCGCGTCCGCGAACGCCCGCTGTTCGTCCGGGCGTTGGGTGGACACCCCGTGCACGGTCGCGCCCGCCGCCGTGAACTCGGCCGACTGGTCGCGATACGTACAGGATTCGAGGGTGCAGCCGCTCGCACCGGGGATCTCGGCCCAGCCCGGCGGGTAGGCGTCCCGGCGGGCGTAGGCGCTGGGGAAGCAGTACAGGACGGTGTACGGGGTGTCGGCGACCGGGTCGCGCGGCACGCCGTCGTAGTCCAGCAGTCGCAGCTCGGGCAGGCGTGTGCCCACCAGGGCGTGCACCCGGGCCGCCTCCTTCGACGACTCCGCGGCCGTTGCCATCGTTTCCCCTTCCCCCATCACCCAGGTGTCGCCCCAGTCCTGGAGCGCGATCAGCACGGGCAGCAGCGCGCGTCCGCGCCGGGTGAGCCGGTACTCGTACCGGGGCGGCCGGTCCTGGTACGGCTCCCGGGACAGCACTCCCGCGTCGACCAGCAGCCGCAGCCGCTCGGTCAGCACCTTGCGGGAGACGCCCAGCTCCTCCTGGAGCGCGTCGAAGCGGTGCACCCCACGCGCCGTGTCCCGCACGATCAGCAGGGTCCACCAGTCGCCGACGACATCGAGTGCCTGGGCGATGGCGCAGTCGGCGTCGGCCAGGCTGGTGCGCTGGGGCATGGGTCCTCCTTCGAGCTCCCTCGGCCGTATCTCACCGGATTGACCCGCGGGAAAGCATGATGCCATAGTCCGTTCCCAAGAGAAACCCACCGGGGGAGGGTGTTGCGGATGGGGTTCTTCGGGACAGTGCGGGACGTACCGCGCACGGTGCGGCTGCTGGCCTTCGGCTCCTTCCTCAACGGGGTCGTCAGCTTCACCTTCGTCTATCTCTTCGTCTATCTGACCGGCCCGCGCGGGCTGACCGTCCCCCAGGCCGGGGTGATCGCGGGCGTCGGCGGCATCGGCCTGGTCGCCGGGAACTTCACCGGCGGCTGGTTCGGCGACCACTACGGGCACCGTCGGATGCTCCTGACCGGTGCGCTGGTCGGCGGGGCGGCACTCGCCACCCTGCCGGTCCTGCCGGTCGCGGCGATGTACGGGGTGCTGCCGCTCGCGCAGTACGCGGCGGGCGTGGTGCGCGCCGCCAACGCCGCACTCGTCGCCGTCTCCGTCCCCGAGGGCGGCCGACGGCAGAGCTTCGCCCTCGTACGGGCCGGGGGCAACGCGGCGTTCGCCGTCGGCCCGCCGCTCGGGGCGCTGGTCGCCGCCCGTTGTGCGCCCAGCATGGGCGATTGCTTGGGGGTGGAAGTCCCCTGGGGGAAGAGGTGGTGCTAACCCCGAGCCGGAGGCAAGGGCGTCATCGT
>NZ_JBVJMV010000023.1:0-130189 GCF_055584025.1 Streptomyces sp. NPDC104309
AACGTTCCTATGCCCATGGCGAAGGCCAGCTAGGAGGGTGTCCTAGCTGGCCTTTTCTTCTGTGCCCCCGGCAGGATTCGAACCTGCGACACCCGCTTTAGGAGAACGGCGGTCAGGTCTCGTACGGAGCGCTGTAGTCCGCGGCCCGGTGGATCGTGCGCAACGGCTTTCCGGGCCGCCACACCTGTACCACCAGCTCCTCGGAATCGAGGGTGGTGCGGACCACCTCCTGGAGTTCCGCGCGAAAGAGGTGAAACGGCTCCGGCGGCTTCGCCTCCTCGATGAAGCGGGCCAGAATCCCGGGGTCGGTCACCTCCACGGCCCGGCCGGAGACCCGCACGTCGCCGTCGGCCATCTCGGCGTCCGGTCCGGGATTGGCCTGCACCGCGAACCGTGGATCGCGGTGCAGGTCCAGCGCCTTGCGCGAGTTCGGCATCATGCCGAGCCACAGCTCACCGATACGGAAGTCCACCTCCAGGCCGGTCACACGTGGCGACCCGTCTTTGCGCAGGGTCGCCAGGACGTGGTGCTTGTACTGCCCGAAACGGGCCTGAACAACGTCGGCGAAGGCCGGCTGTGCCGACCGGAACTCTTCCCAGGAACTCGATGTCATGAGGCGATGAAACCCTGGAATCCCGACATCTTCTGTCCGGATTCCGAGCCCGTACCCGCTGATCCCGAAACGCCTGGCCACTGTTGCGGTCCGGCAGTCGTGATCAAGGGGGACGCCCCGCCTCACACGGCGAGACCGCCCTTCGGACCTACCCGATGAGGTCGAGCCAGTAGCGGTACACCGAGGCAAAGGGTTCGACGCCATCACCGTCGCGACGGCCCGCCTCCATCAACCACTCGCAGGTCTGTCGGGCCTTGCCGACGACGCTGTCGGGGTAGCCGTAGCGCACTCGGTGTTCGGCGAACTCGTCCTCGTCCTCGATACGGGCCTCGCCGCCACGAGGTCGCACGACATCCAGATCGAGATCCACTGCGCGCAGGACGGTCCCTTCCGCGTTCCACTCGGGCACCGTGCACACATCGCAGTACATCTCGGGGCCCGGCTCCACACAGAACGTGGCCGTCCACCACTCACCGGGCGGGACCAACATCACGTACGCGAACCGGCTCGTCCAGCCGCCCGGGGCCGAACTGACGAGGACACCCTGCGCCGTGCCCAGCCACACGCCGTGCTCGTCCTCGCCGAGCCGGGTAGCAGTCCACTGCGCGCTCAGACTGCCGTCGTACTTCCGCATGTCGACCAGCACGGAGGCGCTCTCTGTGATCACGTCAACCCACTGACCCGACGGCATCAACCAGCATTCCTGAATCCCTGTCCGGTTTCACATCGTGACCCTACTGCCACCGGCAGAGCCTGCCACAGGTCTACCGAGCAGCGACTCCCCGCAGCCCCTACCGAGCGGGACCGGCCGGTGGCGCGCTGCTGCCCGACAGGGTCACCACCAGCCCCCACCCCTGCGTCCGCAGCACCCCCGGTGATTCGCCCTGCGCCAACAACGCGTCGTAGCGGTCGAGTTCGATGCCCTGGCCGTCGACCACCGCACCGTCCTCCAGCGCGACGGCCAGGACCGCACCGCCCCGAGGCACCGACAGCCGGACGGTGCCGCGTACAACCGCGACCTCCGCGCTCGTACGCTCCCGGCGGTACATCACATTGAAGTTCACGACCGGGCCGCCGAGCAGCCTGCCGTACGTCTCCAGGTCACCGGGGAAGTCGTGCGGCCAGTACGGCTCGTCGACGATGTGGTGCTCGCCGCCCACCATGAGGTCCATCCCGGCGCCCTCGACCACGGTCAGAATGCGGTCGACGCCGGGGAAGGAGGAGAACGGTCCGTCCCCGGACACATCGGCGAGGCTGACCCGCCAGTCGAAGGCGTCCAGCGGCGCGCCCTCGGGGGACGCCGCGATCTCCCGGGTGACTCCCCCACCGTTCTTCCAGGGCCTGGCCGTACGGTCGGCCGCCCGCAGCACCCGGGCCGTCATCCGACGATCCCCTGGGCGCGGGCCGCGGCCAGCCACTGCGGGAATTCGGCGAGCAGCCGGTCGTACAGCTCGGCGTCCGAAACCCGGCGCGGGTCGGAGCCGGCGTGGAAGAAGCCCGCGTTGTCGACGGGGCGCTTGGCGGGCACGGCCAGATCGTCGAGCCTGCGCAGGAAGTCGAACTGCGTACTGCGCTTGTTGCCGAAGCCGACGAACTGCCAGAACAGGGGCAGCTTGGCGGCCTTGCAGAGGTATCGTTCCGCCGCGTGCTTGCTGATCGGACCGCCGTCCGTCTGGAAGACGACGAGCGCGGGGGCGGTCGAGCCGCTGTCGAGGTAGTGGTCGATGACGGCGTCCATGGCCAGGTGGTAGCTGGTCTTCCCCATGTGTCCCAGACCCGCCACGATCGCGTCGATCCGGCCCTGGTGATCACCCAGGACCATGTCGGTGACGGCGTCGACGTCCGTGGAGAAGAAGACGACGGGTACGCGGCCGTCGTCGTCCAGATGCGCCGAAAGGCCCAGCACCCGGTCCGCCAGGGCCTGGACGCTGCCGTCCTTGTAGTACTCCCTCATGGAGCCGGAGTAGTCGAGCACCAGGTAGACCGCGGCCCGCTCGCCGTTCATTCCGGTTTTCGTCAGCGACACCGACGCGCTCTTGTAGAGGCTGACCAGCGCGGGGGCCCTCTCCTCGATCTTGCGGAGACTGATGGCCGAACCTGCTGCGGCGGACGGGCCGACCATGCGGATTCTCCGATCCTCGACGTGTCAGGATCCCGAGCGTAAGGCACCCGGCCGCGCCCGCGGCGGGCGGTGTTCGCTATCTTGATCGCCGCCGTCCCCACCGGCCGCTCGTGTCCGCCCACCGTGAAGGAGCCTGCCGTGGAGGCCGCGGTCACCACCTGTTATCGCCATCCGTCCTACGAGACGTATGTGAGCTGCACCCGCTGCGAACGCTTCATCTGCCCCGACTGCATGCGGGAGGCGGCCGTCGGCCACCACTGCGTGGAGTGCGTGAAGGAGGGGCAGCGTTCGGTCCGGCAGGCACGCACGGTGTTCGGCGGCGCCGTGTCCAGGACCGCGGTGCCGCTCGTCACGTACGTACTGATGGGCCTCAACATCCTGGCGTATCTGGGCGAGCTGGTCCGTCCGGGGATCATCGACCGCTTCGCCATGCTCGGTGCGGGACTGACCGGCCCCGACGGAGGCCAGTACGTCTACGAGGGCGGAGACTTCCCCGGCTTCGATGTGGTCGGGGTGGTGGGCGGCGAGTGGTACCGGCTGCTGACCGGGGCCTTTCTCCATCTCCCGCCCGGTGGGTCGTCCTTCGGCGCGTTGCCGTTCGGGGTGCTGCACATCCTCTTCAACATGTACGCGCTGTGGAACCTGGGCCGGGTCGTCGAGGAGCAGCTGGGCCGGGCCCTTTACCTCACGCTGTATCTGCTGTCCGCGCTGGGCGGTTCGGTCCTGGTGTATCTGATCGCCCCGTTCGACGTCACCGTGGGCGCGTCGGGTGCCATCTTCGGTCTCGGCGCGGCGTTCTACGTCATCAACCGGCGCCTGGGCCGCGATATGCGGGCGGTGAACCGGTTCATGGCCGGCTTCCTGATCTGGATGCTGATCTCGGCCGGATTCGCCTCGTGGCAGGGCCACTTGGGCGGGCTGCTGACGGGCGGCATCGTCACGCTCGCGTACGCGTACGCCCCGGCGAAACGGCGGACGACGGTTCAGGCGGCCTCGGGTGTGGTGCTCCTCGCCGTGCTGGTGCTGCTGGTGGTGCTGAAGACGTCCGCGCTGACGGGCTGAGCGGTCCGCCCGTCCCGGAACGCGCCACGGCGCCTGCCGAGATCGTCCGGTCGGGGACGGGCAGGCGCCGCGTTCAGTTCCGTACGCCTTTGTACGGGACGTCTTTGTGTGCCGTGGTTCAGACCGTCAGGATACGGTCCGTCGGGCGGATCGGGGCCGGCAGGGCACTGGCTCCGGTCAGGAAGCGGTCCACGCCGCGTGCCGCGGAGCGGCCCTCGGCGATGGCCCACACGATGAGGGACTGGCCGCGGCCCGCGTCACCGGCGACGAACACGCCGCCGACGTTGGTAGCGTAGTCCGCGTCGCGCGCGACATTGCCGCGCTCGTCGAGCTCCAGGCCGAACTGCTGCACCAGGCCGTTGGTCCGGTCGGTGCCGGTGAAGCCCATGGCCAGGGTGACCAGCTGTGCGGGGATCTTCCGCTCGGTGCCGGGCTTCTGCTCCAGCCTGCCGTCCTTGAACTCCACCTCGACCAGGTGCAGCGCCTGGACGTTGCCGTCCTCGTCGCCCTCGAAGTGAGTGGTGGAGACGGAGTACACGCGATCGCCGCCCTCCTCGTGCGCGGAGGTGACCTTGTAGAGCATCGGGAAGGTCGGCCAGGGCTGGTTGGCGTTACGGTCCTCGCCCGGCCGGGGCATGATCTCCAGCTGGGTGACGGAGAGCGCGCCCTGACGGTGGGCGGTACCGACGCAGTCGGCGCCGGTGTCGCCGCCGCCGATGACGACGACGTGCTTGCCCTCGGCGGTGATCGGGGAGACCGTCAGGTCGCCCTCCTGCACCTTGTTGGCGAGCGGCAGATACTCCATGGCGAAGTGCACACCGTTCAGCTCACGGCCCGGGACGGGCAGGTCGCGGGAGACGGTGGCACCGGCGGCGATGACGACCGCGTCGTACCGGCGGCGGAGCTTGGCGGCGTCGATGTCCTTGCCGATCTCCGTCTCCGCGCGGAACTTGGTGCCCTCCGCACGCATCTGCTCGATACGGCGGTTGATGTGCGACTTCTCCATCTTGAACTCGGGGATGCCGTACCGGAGAAGGCCTCCGATGCGGTCCGCGCGCTCGTAGACGACGACCGTATGGCCGGCCCGGGTCAGCTGCTGGGCCGCGGCGAGCCCCGCCGGGCCCGAGCCGATGACGGCGACGGTCTTGCCGGAGAGCCGCTCGGGCGGCTGCGGGGTGACGTCGCCGCTGTCCCACGCCTTGTCGATGATGGAGACTTCGACGTTCTTGATGGTGACGGCCGGCTGGTTGATGCCGAGCACACACGCCGACTCGCACGGGGCCGGGCAGAGCCGCCCGGTGAACTCCGGGAAGTTGTTCGTGGCGTGCAGGCGCTCGGACGCGGCCGTCCAGTCCTCGCGGTAGGCGTAGTCGTTCCACTCGGGGATGAGGTTTCCGAGCGGGCAGCCGTTGTGGCAGAACGGGATGCCGCAGTCCATGCAGCGGCCGGCCTGCTTGCTGATGATCGGGAGCAGCGAGCCCGGAACGTAGACCTCGTTCCAGTCCTTGACGCGCTCGCCCACGGGGCGGGTCTCGGCGACCGCGCGCCCGGTGGTCAGGAAGCCCTTGGGGTCAGCCATGGGTCGCCGCCTCCATCATCTTCTCGGTGGTCTCCTGTTCGGAGAGACCGGCGAGCTCAGCGGCGTCCTTGGCGGCGAGCACTGCCTTGTACGTGGACGGGATGATCTTGCTGAAGCGGGGCACCGCGGTGTCCCACTCGGCGAGCAGCTTCTCGGCGACCGTGGAACCGGTCTCCTCCTGGTGGCGGCGCACCACGTCGTGCAGCCACTGCTCGTCGGTGTCGGAGAGCTCCTCGATCGCGCCGAGGTTGCCGGAGTTGACGTTGTCGCGGTCCAGGTCGATGACGTACGCGACGCCACCCGACATGCCCGCGGCGAAGTTGCGTCCGGTCTCGCCGAGCACGACGGCGTGACCGCCGGTCATGTACTCGCAGCCGTGGTCGCCCACGCCTTCCGAGACGACCGTCGCGCCGGAGTTGCGGACGCAGAACCGCTCACCGGTCCGGCCGCGCAGGAACAGCTCACCGCCGGTGGCGCCGTAGGCGATCGTGTTGCCCGCGATGGTGGAGTACTCGGCGAGGTGGTCGGCGGCGCGGTCCGGGCGGACGACGACGCGGCCGCCGGAGAGGCCCTTGCCGACGTAGTCGTTGGCGTCGCCCTCCAGGCGCAGGGTCACTCCGCTCGGCACGAACGCGCCGAAGGACTGGCCGGCTGAGCCGGTGAACGTGATGTCGATGGTGTCCTGCGGCAGACCGGCGCCGCCGAACTTCTTCGTCACCTCGTGGCCGAGCATGGTGCCGACGGTCCGGTTGATGTTCCGGATCGCGATCTGGGCCCGGACCGGCTGGGCGGCCTCGGCGCTCTCCGCGTTCAGGGCGTCGGCTGCGAGCTTGATCAGCTCGTTGTCGAGTGCCTTGGCGAGACCGTGGTCCTGCTCGATCCGCTGGTGACGGACCGCGCCCTCGGGCAGCTCCGGGACGTGGAACAGGGGCTCCAGGGCCAGGCCCTGCGCCTTCCAGTGGGTGATCGCACGGTCGGTGTCGAGCAGCTCGGCGTGGCCGACGGCCTCCTCGATCGTCCGGAAGCCCAGCTCGGCGAGGAGCTCACGGACCTCCTGGGCGATGAACTCGAAGAAGTTGACGACGTACTCGGCCTTGCCCGAGAAACGACTCCGCAGGACCGGGTTCTGCGTGGCGATGCCGACGGGGCAGGTGTCCAGGTGACAGACGCGCATCATGACGCAGCCGGAGACGACGAGCGGCGCGGTCGCGAAACCGAACTCCTCGGCGCCCAGCAGCGCGGCGATCACGACATCGCGGCCGGTCTTCAGCTGGCCGTCGGTCTGCACGACGATGCGGTCGCGCAGGCCGTTGAGCAGCAGGGTCTGCTGGGTCTCGGCGAGGCCGAGCTCCCAGGGGCCGCCCGCGTGCTTCAGCGAGGTGAGCGGCGAGGCGCCCGTTCCGCCGTCGTGGCCGGAGATCAGGACGACGTCCGCGTGCGCCTTGGAGACACCCGCCGCGACCGTGCCGACGCCGACTTCGGAGACCAGCTTCACGTGGATGCGGGCCGCCGGGTTGGCGTTCTTGAGGTCGTGGATCAGCTGGGCCAGGTCCTCGATGGAGTAGATGTCGTGGTGCGGCGGCGGCGAGATCAGGCCGACACCCGGGGTGGAGTGCCGGGTCCTGGCGACCCAGGGGTAGACCTTGTGGCCGGGCAGCTGGCCGCCCTCGCCGGGCTTGGCGCCCTGCGCCATCTTGATCTGGATGTCGTCCGCGTTGACCAGGTACTCGCTGGTCACACCGAAGCGGCCGGAGGCGACCTGCTTGATGGACGAGCGGCGCGCCGGGTCGTAGAGCCGGTCCGCGTCCTCGCCGCCCTCACCGGTGTTGGACTTGCCGCCCAGCTGGTTCATGGCGATGGCGAGGGTCTCGTGCGCCTCGCGGGAGATCGAGCCGTACGACATGGCGCCGGTGGAGAAACGCTTGACGATGTCGGAGACGGACTCGACCTCGTCGACGGAGATCGCCTCGCGGTCGCTCCTGCCGTTCTCATGTGTCTTGAGGGCGAACAGGCCACGGAGCGTCATCAGGCGCTCGGACTGCTCGTTCACCCGGTCCGTGTACTTCTTGAAGATGTCGTAGCGCTTGGTGCGCGTGGCGTGCTGGAGGCGGAAGACCGTCTCCGGGTCGAACAGGTGCGGCTCGCCCTCGCGGCGCCACTGGTACTCGCCGCCGATCTCCAGCGCGCGGTGCGAGGCGGAGATGCCGGAGGCCGGGTATGCCTTGGCGTGGCGGGCGGCGACCTCCCGGGCGACGACGTCGAGACCGGCGCCGCCGATCTTGCTGGCGGTGCCGTTGAAGTACTTCGCGACGAAGTCCTCGTTCAGGCCGACGGCCTCGAAGACCTGGGCGCCGCGGTAGGAGGCGACCGTCGAGATGCCCATCTTGGACATGACCTTCAGGACGCCCTTGCCGAGCGCGTGGATCAGGTTCCGGATGGCCTTCTCGGGCTCGATGCCCTCGATGAACGTACCGGCGCGGACCAGGTCCTCGACGGACTCCATCGCCAGGTACGGATTGACCGCGGCGGCGCCGTAACCGATGAGCAGCGCGACGTGGTGGACCTCGCGGACGTCCCCGGCCTCGACCAGCAGACCGACCTGGGTGCGCTGCTTGGTGCGGATGAGGTGGTGGTGGACGGCGGAGGTGAGCAGCAGCGACGGGATCGGCGCGTGCTCGGCGTCGGAGTGCCGGTCGGACAGGACGATCAGGCGGGCACCGTCCTCGATGGCGGCGTCGACCTCGGCGCAGATCCGCTCGATCCGCGCGGCGAGGGCCTCGCCGCCGCCGCCGACCCGGTGGAGACCGGAGAGCGTGGCGGCCTTCATCCCCGGCATGTCGCCGTCGGCGTTGATGTGTATCAGCTTGGCCAGCTCGTCGTTGTCGATCACCGGGAACGGCAGCGTGACGCTGCGGCACGACGCGGCGGTCGGCTCCAGCAGGTTGCCCTGCGGGCCGAGCGTGGAGCGCAGCGAGGTGACGAGCTCCTCGCGGATGGCGTCCAGCGGCGGGTTGGTGACCTGCGCGAACAGCTGGGTGAAGTAGTCGAAGAGCAGCCGCGGGCGCTCGGACAGGGCGGCGATCGGCGAGTCCGTACCCATGGAGCCGAGCGGTTCGCCGCCGGTGCGGGCCATCGGCGCGAGGAGGACGCGCAGCTCTTCCTCGGTGTAGCCGAAGGTCTGCTGGCGGCGGGTGACGGAGGCGTGCGTGTGCACGATGTGCTCCCGCTCGGGGAGGTCCTCCAGCTCGATCTCGCCGGCCTCCAGCCAGTCCTGGTACGGCTGCTCGGCGGCGAGGGCGGCCTTGATCTCGTCGTCCTCGATGATGCGGCCCTCGGCCGTGTCGACGAGGAACATCCTGCCGGGCTGGAGGCGGCCCTTGCGGACCACCTTCGCGGGGTCGATGTCCAGGACACCGACCTCGGAGGACAGCACGACGAGGCCGTCGTCGGTGACCCAGTAGCGGCCAGGGCGCAGCCCGTTGCGGTCCAGCACCGCGCCGACCTGGGTGCCGTCGGTGAAGGTGACGCAGGCCGGGCCGTCCCAGGGCTCCATCATCGTGGAGTGGTACTGGTAGAAGGCACGACGGGCCGGATCCATGGCGTTCAGGGATTCGGGGCTCTCCCACGCCTCGGGGACCATCATCAGCACCGAGTGCGGCAGCGACCGGCCGCCGAGGTGGAGCAGCTCCAGGACCTCGTCGAAGGAGGCGGAGTCGGAGGCGTCAGGGGTGCAGACGGGGAAGATCCGGTCCAGTTGCGCAGCCCCGAAGAGGCTGGTGGCGAGCTGCGACTCGCGGGCCTTCATCCAGTTGCGGTTGCCCTTGACCGTGTTGATCTCGCCGTTGTGCGCGACGAAGCGGTACGGGTGGGCGAGCGGCCAGCTCGGGAAGGTGTTCGTGGAGAACCGCGAGTGCACCAGTGCGACGGCGGTGGCGAAGCGGTGGTCGGAGAGGTCCGGGAAGAACGGCTCCAGCTGCCCCGTGGTGAGCATGCCCTTGTAGACGATCGTGCGGGCGGAGAGCGAGGGGAAGTACACCCCGGCCTCCCGCTCGGCGCGCTTGCGCAGCACGAAGGCCTTGCGGTCGAGCGCGATGCCGGTGCTCTGGCCGTCCGTGACGAAGAGCTGGCGGAATTCGGGCATGGTGGCGCGGGCGCCGTTGCCGAGGATGTCCGGGGTGACGGGGACCTGGCGCCAGCCGAGGACCCTGAGGCCCTCCTCGGCGGAGATCTTCTCCAGCTTCCGGACGGCCTCGGTGGAGTCGTCCGCGGGCAGGAAGGCGATTCCGACGCCGTAGGCACCGGCCTCGGGGAGGTCGAAGGCGACCTCGTCGCGGAGGAAGGCGTCCGGCACCTGGAGGAGGATTCCGGCGCCGTCGCCGGAGTCGGGCTCGGACCCGGTGGCACCGCGGTGTTCGAGGTTGCGCAGTACCGTCAGCGCCTGCTCGACCAGCTCATGGCTGGCCACACCGGTCAGGGTGGCCACGAACCCGACACCACAGGCGTCGTGCTCGTTACGGGGGTCGTACAGCCCCTGCTGGGCGGGGCGACCGTCCATGGGCGACCAGGCGTCGGTACGCATGGGCTCTCCCGTCGTCGTCGTGGCATATGCAGTGCCGAGGGACGACGTTGGCCCTCTGCGAAATTTCGTGCGTGTTTACATGATGGGGCGCTTCTCAAGAAGCGGATAGTCCGTTCCAACATCCGGACACCGCCTGAGGCGGTGGGGGTGGGTCGCAGTCGGAGGATCGGCGCCCTGGGGGGACCGCAGAGAGCAGGCGTCGTTGCCTGCGGTGTCTACGGCTCATGCCCGGCGGCAAAGGAAATGAAACCGCAGGGTAACGGCTACTTATGTGTAGCTCTGTATAGAGACTCATTTTACGTCGGGCGGAACCGTTCCGCCCAGAGGCGGACCCCAAGACGTACGTCACACGAATGGCGGACACGCCACGGAACGGAGCCCGCCCGGCACACGAGGACGACGCCTCCGGCCGGACGGGCTCCATGTCATGTCCCGATCTACGTGGTCAGCCTCCGACGGCCACACCGATCAGCATGCCCAGACCGTAGGTGATCGCCGCGGCGGCCCCGCCGAGCGCCAGCTGCCGCAGCCCGCTGTACAGCCAGTTGCGCGCCGTCACCCTGGCCACCACCGCACCGCAGGCGAACAGTCCGACCATCGCGAGCAGCACGGCCGGCCACAGCGCGCTCGCGCCGAGCAGATACGGCAGTACGGGCAACAGGGCCCCCAGCGCGAACGCGCCGAACGACGACACCGCGGCGACGAGCGGCGAGGGCAGATCGCCCGGATCGATACCGAGCTCCTCGCGGGCGTGGATCTCCAGGGCCTGCTCCGGATCGCGCGACAGCTGGCGCGCGACCTCGCGGGCGAGACCGGGCTCGACGCCGCGGGACTCGTAGAGCGCGGCGAGCTCCCGCTCCTCGTCCTTGGGGTGCTTGCGCAACTCGCGCCGCTCGACGTCGAGTTCGGCCTCGACGAGCTCACGCTGCGAGGCGACGGAGGTGTATTCGCCGGCCGCCATGGAGAAGGCGCCGGCGGCCAGGCCCGCCAGACCGGTGATCACGATGGTCTGCTGGGAGACGGCGCCACCCGCGACGCCGGTCATCAGCGCGAGGTTGGAGACGAGCCCGTCCATGGCGCCGAACACCGCCGGGCGCAGCCAGCCGCCGTTCACATCGCGGTGGGTGTGGTTGTCGCGGTGCGCCTCGTGCAGTACGGCGTCGGTCTCGATGATGGACACAGCTCTCCCCTTCTCCGGCAGCGGGTTTCACGCGCTCCGCCCCCGCTCAGCACCATCGAAAGTACGCACGAAAAAGGGCCCCCGCCAGCAAGGCAGGCCGTACTTACCTGCCCTGTGACCAGGTAAGTACGGCCTGCCTTGCCGCTTCCGGGCCATCATCCGACTGGCCCTTTTGTTGCGATTTCGGCCTCTGCCGAGGCTCCGCGTGGCACATATCGAGGAGGCACGAGAACTGGCCCGGTGCGAGCGAAGGGTCGACGCGATGGAGTCGATTGCAGGAAATCCGGCGGAGCCTCGGACGCATGGCGCCCGCGCGGCGGTACGGGGCGGCGCGCCCCGGGGGGACCTGGGCGACCGGGCCCGGGGCGCACTGCTCGGTCTCGCGGTCGGTGACGCGCTGGGCGCACCGGCGGAGAACCTGCGGCCGTCCGAGATCCGCCGTCGCTGGGGCCGGATCGAGGGCTTCGTGAGCGACGACCCCGCGGGCACGGACGACACGGAGTACGCGATCTTCTCCGGGCTGCTCCTCGCCCGGCACGGATCGGCGCTGACGGTCACCCAGGTGGAGCGGGCGTGGCACCTGTGGATCGCCGACCTGGACGAAGGGCCGTTCCGCGGTGCCGGGTTCAGCGAGCGGGGCACGCTGGAGAATCTGCGCCGGGGCCTGGCCGCCCCGATCTCCGCCCAGCACCGGCATGCCTGGAGCGACGGCCTGGCGATGCGGGCGGCGCCGTTCGGTGTCTTCGCGGCGGGCCGGCCGGACGAGGCGGCGCGCCTGGTCGCGGTCGACGGGCGGGTCAGCCATGAGGGGGAGGGCATCTACGGCGGCCAGGCGGTGGCTGCCGGGGTGGCCGCCGCGATGGCGGGCGCCGGGGTCGCGTCGGTGATCGCCGCCGCGCTGTCCGTCGTCCCCATGGACTCCTGGACGGCGCGTTCACTGCGGCGCGCCGTGGCCGCCGCGCAGCGCACGTACCCCGACCGGCTCACCGGGGAACGCGCGGTGCGCTCCGCGGTGGTCGTCGGCGGCTACCCGTGGACGGACCTGGCGCCCGAGGCGGTCGGCCTGGCCTTCGGAGCGTTCGCGGCGGCACGCGGCGATTTCCGCACGGCGGTGCTCACCGCGGTCAACATGGGCCGCGACGCGGACACGACGGCCGCGGTGGCGGGGGCCCTGGCCGGCGCCCTGCACGGGGCGTCGGCGATTCCGCGGCACTGGGGAGAGGCGATCGGCCCGGTCCGGGGCAGCTGCCTGCCGTCGATGCGGGGCTACCACGTCCTGGACATCGCGGAGTTGCTCACCCCGGACGAGGCGGACGACGGCGGGCGGGCGGAAGCCCGTACACCGGAGGGCGGCCGGGCACACCCCGCCGACACCGAGCACGCCCCGTCCGCCGCCGGCCAAGAGGGCCCGGCACGGGACCGCCCGCGTACGGAAGCGGGCGGCACGCCTCGCGCGTCCACGGCCGGGCCGGCGCACAGCTCCCCCGTCGCACCCGCCACCGCACGCGAAACACACCGGACCGCCCCGCACGACACCCACCGCGACACCCCTGACAACGCCCCGCACGACACCTCCGGCGACGCCCCGCACGACACCCACCGCGACGCCCCCCGCACCCCCGCTTCCCCGCCCGCCCGGCTCCGCGCCCGCCCGTCCCCCGGTCATCGGGCCCGGATCGAGGGACTGTTGCTCGGGCTCGCCGCCGGGGACGCCGCCGGATGGCCCGCCGCACGGCACCGGGCCGCCCGGATGCCCGAATGGACCCGGCGCCTCACCCGGGAGCTCGACACCTTCGCCGAGCAGAACGCCACGACCACGCTGCCCGTCCCCATCGCCCTCAACCAGCCGCCCGAACCCCTGCGGCTCGGACCGTCCGACGACGCCGAGTGGGCGGCGTTCGCCGCCGGGACCGTGCTCACCTCGACGGCCGGTCCGCTGCACGGGCTGTCCCCCGGACACCGGATGCGGGCCGCCGTCGACGTCGCCTGGAACGCGCTGGCGGCCGAGGTCGCCGCGGCTGCCGCCCGCGCCCCCGAGGTCGAGTCCGCGGTGCTCCCGCTGCGCGCCCGGATCTCGGTACGCGCCGGACTCGGCAATCTCGCCGCCGGGTTGCGCCCGCCCGCCACCGGCCACGACAACCCGCACTACTTCGACGACGCGGCCTGCGTACGGGCCGCCGTGCTCGCCGTCGTCCACCCCGCCGACCCGGCGGCCGCCGCCGACCTCGCCGAGTTCGACGCCCGCTACACCCAGGACGGCGACGGGGTGCACGGCGCCCGCGCGATGGCGGCCGCGATCGCCGAGGCGCTGGGCGGCGCGGACGTGGACACCGCGGTGAACGCCGCGCTCGCGCAGCTCCCCGACGGCACGGAGATCGCCCGCAACGCCGCCCACGCCGTCCGGATCGCCCGTGACTTCGTCGGCGAGCCGGCGGGCGCGTTCGCCCTGGTACCGGTGCTGGAGCATCAGATCGTCGACCACGTCTACAGCTACGGGATCGCCGCCGCCGAGACCGTCCCGGTCGCGCTCGCCCTGGCCACCGCGGCCCGCGGCCAGATCGCCCAGGCCGTTCCCGCGGCGGCGTGCCTGTCACGGGTGGCCGACTCCGCGCCGGCGCTGGCCGGCGCGCTGACCGGCGCGCTCTGCGGCATCGGCGCCGTCCCGGACGGCTGGCGCGAGGCCTGCCGCACCCTGGCGGGGTGTGCGCTGCCCCGTCTCGCGGGGACCGATCTGATCGAACTCGCCGGGCTGCTGGCAGACACGGAACCGAACCCCACGGGTGGACAATTCGGACATGACATCCATGACGCCCGTGCGATCCGGGGCGAGAACCACGGTACTCACACTCGATGAGCGGATCACGGGAGCGCTCGTCGGCGCCGCGGTCGGCGACGCGCTCGGCGGTCCGGTCGAGGGCCGGCCCCCCGAGCAGATCGTGGCCCGCCACGGCGGGCGGATCAGCGGCGTCGTCGGCCCGTGGGACGGCGACGACTGGCGTACGGCCCGCCCCATCGCCCCGTACCACAAGGGCGACGGACACATCACCGACGACACCTTGATGACCCATGCGCTGGTGCGGGTGTACGACGCCGTGCGCGACCATCTCGACGCGTACGCGGTCGCCGACCACCTCGTGCCGGAGCTGATCTCCACCCCCCGCTGGATTCCGGAGCTGGAGGCCGACGCGCTGCCGCTCCAGCGGATCTTCCTCGCCGAGAAGTGGATCGTCGCGCGGCTGCACTACGGCCACGTCGATCCGCGCGAGGCGGGCTCCGGAAACATCGTCAACTGCGGTGCGGCGATGTACATGGCACCGGTCGGCCTGGTCAACGCCGCTCACCCGGAGGCCGCGTACGCCGAGGCGCTGGATGTCGCCGGCGCCCATCAGTCCTCCTACGGCAGGGAAGCGGCCGGAGTCTTCGCCGCGGCCGTCGCCGCCGCCTGTGCCCCGGACGCGACGCCCGCCGGCGTCGTCGACACCTGTCTGTCGCTCGCCAAGGACGGCACCCGGTCCGCCATCGAAGCGGTGTGCGAAGTGGCCGCCCGCCACCACGACTTCGAGACCGCGCTCGCTCCGCTGCGCGCCGCCGTCGCACCCTTCGACACCGTGGGCCCCGACTACCGCGCCCCCTCCCTCGGCGCCCGCCGGCCGTCCCGGCTGCACGCCATCGAGGAGCTCCCGATCGCGCTCGGCATGCTGCTCGTCGCGGACGGCGACTACCGGCACGCGGTCCTCGGCTCGGTCAACTACGGCCGGGACTGCGACTCGATCGCCACCATGAGCGGCGCCGTCGCGGGCGCGCTCCACGGCGAACGGGCGATCCCCGCCGACTGGGTGAGAACGGTCGCCGGGGCCAGCCGGCTCGATCTGCACGCCCCCGCGCGGGCCCTGGCGGGCGTCGCCCGCGAGGTGTTCGTCCGGGACACGGCCCGGCGCCGCGCCCACGAGTCGGCGTTCGCCGCGCTGGCGGGTACGCCATGAGCCTCCGGGTGACGTGGGTGCAGCCCGAGGACCTGGTCGGGCACGAGCTGCGCCAGGCCGCCGAGGACGGGCGGGACGCACGGGCCATCGCCCGCCGGTGGTACGAGGCGGGCGGCGCCCCCGCTCCGGAGCGGGCGGGCGCGTCGACCCCTGCGGCACCGGAGCTGCGCGCGCTCGCCGAGCGACTGCTCGACGAACTCGCCCTGCTGGACTCGCCGTTGGAGGCGGACGAACCGACGGACCTGGCCGCGGTCCGGGCCGCCTGTCCGGACTGGCCGGCCCCCCGCACGGGCCCGACACCGGTGAGCCACGAACGGCTGCACGCCGCCTGGCTGGGCCGGGCCGCCGGCTGTCTGCTCGGCAAACCCGTCGAGAAACTGCCGCTCGCCGGTATCCGCGCACTGGCCCGTGCCACCGGCAACTGGCCGCTGACCACCTGGTTCACCGCCAAGGGGCTGCCCGCCGAGCTGGCCGCCACCTACCCCTGGAACCGTCGCTCCGCGTCCACCTCCCTGGCCGAGAACATCGACGGCATGCCGGAGGACGACGACCTCGACCACCCCTTGCTCACCCTGCTGTTGCTCCAGCGGTACGGTCCGTCCTTCACCACCTGCGATCTCGCCCGGCTCTGGCTCGATGAACTCCCGGCCGGCCGCGCGTTCACCGCCGAGCGGGTCGCGTACCGCAATCTGCTCGACGGGATCGAGCCCCCGCGCACCGCCCGGTACCGCAATCCGTTCCGGGAGTGGATCGGTGCGCAGATCCGGGCCGATGTGCACGGCTGGACGCATCCGGGCGACCCGTCGGCCGCGGCGGAGCAGGCCCACCGGGACGCGGTCCTCACCCACACCGCCAACGGGGTGTACGGGGCGATGTTCGCCGCCGCCGCACTCGCCGAAGCGGCCGGCGGCGCGCGTGATGTGCACGGCTGTCTGGCCGCCGGGCTGCGCGTCGTGCCGCCGCGTTCGCGGTTCGCGCACGCGGTGCGTCTCGGCATCGCGGCGGCCCGCGGCGAGAGCGGCTTCGACGCGGTGGCCGACCGGCTGCACGCCGAGTACGGCGGGTACCACTGGGTCCATGTGCTGCCCAACGCCGCCCTGCTGGCCGCAGCCCTCACCCACGCCGACGGCGACTACTCCGAGTCCATCTGCCGTGCGGTGTCGGGCGGCTGGGACACCGACTCCAACGGTGCGACCGCCGGTTCACTCGCCGGACTGCTGGCCGGGAGCCCCGGCGCGCTGCCCGACCGCTGGACCGCCCCGCTGAAGAACCGTCTCGCCACGTCGGTCGCCGGATTCGACTCCATCGGCTTCGACGCCCTCGCCGAACAGACCCACCGGCTCACCCTCAAGGAGGCACTCCGCCCATGACCCGCATCGCGGTGCTCGGCAGCACCAATATGGATCTCGTCGCGTACGTCGCACGGGCTCCGGAGCGAGGAGAGACCGTCACCGGACGGGAGTTCCGTACCGTTCCCGGCGGCAAGGGTGCCAACCAGGCCGTCGCCGCCGCCCGTGCGGGCGGCGGCGTGACGATGATCGGCGCGGTCGGCGACGACGCGTACGGCACCCTGCTGCGGTCCAACCTGGAGCACGCGGGCGTCGACACCGATCTGCTGCAGACGGCCGAAGGCCCCAGCGGCACCGCGCACATCGTCGTCGACGAGCTGGGTGCCAACTCCATCGTGGTGATCCCCGGCGCCAACGGCACCGTCACCGCTCTCGGCCCCGGCGAGATGGCCGCCATCGCCGGGGCCGATCTGCTGCTCCTCCAGCTGGAGCTGCCGCTGTCCGCCGTGATGGAGGGGGCGCGCGTGGCCCACGCCCAGGGCGTACGGACCATCCTCACCCCGTCCCCCGTACAGCCGCTGCCCGGCGAACTCCTCGACTGTGTCGACCTGCTGATCCCCAACGAGCACGAGGCGGCCGCACTCACCGGCGCCACGGACCCCCACGCGGCGGCGCAACTGCTGCTCGGCCAGGTCCCCGCGGTCGTGGTCACACTCGGCTCGAAGGGCTGCCTGTACGCCGCCCGGGGCGGCGAGCCCGTCCTCTTCCCCGCCCCCGAGGTCACCGCGGTCGACTCCACCGGGGCCGGGGACACCTTCGTCGGGACGCTCGCCGTGGCGCTCGGCGAGCGGCGGCCCGTACCCGAGTCGCTGGCCTGGGCGTCGTCCGCCGCCGCGCTGTGCGTACAACGGCCGGGCGCCTCGACCTCCATGCCGTACCGCAGCGAGATCGACGCCGCATGAACACCACCGCGCAGGCGCCGCTGACCGGGCTGCGGGTCATCGACCTCGCCACGCTCTTCGCGGGCCCCCTCTCCGCCACCATGCTCGGTGACTTCGGCGCCGAGGTGATCAAGGTCGAGCATCCGCGCAGGCCCGATCCGTCCCGCGGGCACGGGCCTACGAAGGACGGCGTCGGCCTGTGGTGGAAACTCCTCGGCCGCAACAAGCGCAATCTGACCCTCGACCTGTCCAGCCCCGGCGGGCGCGACATCCTGCTCCGGCTGGCTGCCGGGACCGATGTGATCATCGAGAACTTCCGGCCCGGAACCCTGGAGCGCTGGGGTCTCGGCTGGGCGGAGCTGCACGCCGTCAATCCACGGCTGGTGCTGGCCAGGGTCACCGGCTTCGGCCAGTTCGGTCCGTACGCGCACCGTCCCGGCTTCGGCACCCTGGCCGAGGCGATGAGCGGGTTCGCCGCGATCACCGGGGAACCGGACGGGCCGCCCACGCTCCCGCCGTTCGGGCTCGCCGACTCGATCGCGGCGCTGGCCACCGCGTACGCCGTGATGGCCGCGCTCGCCGGACGCGACAGAACCGGGGAGGGGCAGGTCGTCGACATGGCGATCATCGAGCCGATCCTGACCGTGCTCGGCCCGCAGCCGGTCTGGTACGACCAGCTCGGCTACGTACAGCCGCGCACCGGCAACCGCTCCCGGAACAATGCCCCGCGCAACACCTACCTCACCTCGGACGGGCACTGGGTCGCCGTCTCCACCTCCGCGCAGTCGATCGCCGAACGGGTCATGCGTCTGGTCGGCCGGCCCGAGCTGATCGACGAGCCCTGGTTCGGCTCCGGCACCACGCGCGCCGAGCACTCCGACGAACTCGACGAGGCGGTCGGCGACTGGGTCGCCCGGCACACGCGTGAGGAGGCGGTCTCCGCGTTCGAGAAGGCGGAGGCGGCCATCGCGCCCATCCACGGCATCCAGGACGTGATGGAGGACCCGCAGTACCGGGCCCTGGACTCCGTCACCGAGGTGGACGACCCGGAGCTGGGGCCGCTGCGGATGCAGAACGTGCTGTTCCGCCTCTCGGCGACACCGGGCGCGATCCGCTGGGCGGGCCGGCCGCACGGTGCGGACACCGACGAGATCCTCACCGCTCTGGGTCTGTCGGGCCCGGAGATCGCCGCGCTGCGGGCGGAGAGCGTCCTGTGACGGCGGTGGTCCCCCTCACCTTCCTGTACGTGCCCGGGGACCGGCCCGAGGTGGTGCGCAAGGCACGCGACGCGGGTGCGGACGTGGTGATCGTCGATCTGGAGGACGCGGTCGCGCCGGACCGCAAGGAGTACGCGCGGTCGGCCACCGCCGAGCTGCTGTCCGAACCGGCCGAGGACACGACCGTGCCGATCCATGTCCGGGTCCACACCGAGGCGGATGTCGTCGCCCTGGCCGGACTGCCGGGTCTCGCCGAATTCCGGCTGCCGAAGATCACGCATGCGGCCTCCGTCCACCACATCGCGGCCGTGGCGCCGGGGGTCGCGCTCTGTCCGCTGCTGGAATCGGCGCTCGGCATCGAGCACGCCTACACCGTCGCCGCCGCCCATCCCCAGGTGCGCTCCATCGCGCTGGGCGAGGCGGACCTCCGGGCCGATCTGGGGGTACGGGACGACACCGGGCTCGACTGGTCGCGCAGCCGGGTCGTGGTGGCCGCCCGCGCGGCCGGTCTCGTCCCACCCGCCCAGTCGGTGTTCACGGACGTACGGGACCTGGACAGCCTGTGGGCGTCCTGCGCGCGCGGCCGGGCGCTGGGTTTCCTGGGCCGGGCGGCGATCCATCCCCGCCAGCTCCCGGTCATCGAGCGGGCGTTCCGCCCGACGGCGCGGGAGGTCGAGGCGGCGGCGGAGATCGTGGCGGCGGCCGTGACGGACGAGGGCGCGCTGGCCCTGCCGGACGGCCGGTTCGTCGACGCGGCGGTGGTGGCCTCGGCCCGCCGCACGCTGGCACTGGCCGCGCGGGCGGGGTGACGGCCAAGATCCACTGCCGGCCCGCCCGATCCGGCGATCGAGGACACGCGTGGGGCCCCGAACCAGGCGGTTCGGGGCCCCACGCATGACGAACGCTCGGCTCAGCCGTGCTTCGCCGCCTCCGCGGCGCCGTTCTTCTCCGGCGTCTTCGCGGCACTGTCCTCGGAGTCGTCGGCACGCTCGGCACCGCCGTCCGCGTCAGGACCCGCGTCCACGTCGGACGCGACCGCTCCGTCCGCGTCGTCCGAGGCGTCGCCGTCCTTCACGGCATCGGCGCCTTCGCCGTCCTTCGCGCCTTCGCCGCCCTCGGCGTCCACCGCGCCCGGCTCCACGACCTCCTCGCGCCCCGGCCGCACCTTCGCCGAGATCACCATGTACACCACCGCCAGCAGGAACACGATCCCCGCGGTCCACACGTTGAGGCGTACGCCCAGGATGTGGTGGGCCTCGTCGACCCGCATGTACTCGATCCAGCCGCGCCCCGCGCAGTACGCGGCGACGTACAGCGCGAACGCCCGGCCGTGACCGAGCTTGAAGCGGCGGTCCGCCCAGATCACCAGCAGGGCGACACCGATGCACCACAGCGACTCGTACAGGAACGTCGGGTGGTACGTACCGGCGACCCTGTTGGGGCCCTCGCTGATCTTCAGCGCCCACGGCACATCGGTCGGCTTGCCGTACAGCTCCTGGTTGAACCAGTTGCCCCAGCGGCCGCAGGCCTGGGCCAGGGCGATACCGGGGGCGAGCGCGTCGGCCCAGGCCGGCAGCGGGATCCCGCGGCGGCGGCAGCCGATCCAGGCACCGACGGCGCCGAGCGCGATCGCACCCCAGATGCCGAGGCCGCCCTGCCAGATCTTGAAGGCGTCGACCCAGTTCTTACCGTCACTGAAGTACAGCTGGTAGTCGGTGATGACGTGGTAGAGCCGCCCGCCGACAAGCCCGAAGGGCACCGCCCAGACGGCGATGTCGGCGACGGTGCCGGCTCTGCCGCCCCGGGCGATCCAGCGCTTGTTGCCGAACCAGACGGCGACGAAGACGCCGATGATGATGCAGAACGCGTAGCCGCGGAGCGGGATCGGGCCGAGATCGATCACGCCGGTCGACGGACTGGGAATGTAGGCAAGGTCCATGGCAGGGTCGACGCTACCTTGCCGGGTGGGGCCTACGGCAACCCACCCGACAACGTATGGGTAACGGGCCGGTCATGGATTCCCCCTGCCGGACCACCGCTCAGGAGTGCGACGGCGCCGGTGTGGCCGCGCCCGGCTTCTTGCCCTTGTCGGCCTCGGCGACCCACTTCTTCAGGTTCGCCGCGGTGAGCGGTTCGTTCCCCTTCTTCGGGAAGATCGACTCACCGTTGAGCAGTACGGTCGGCGTGCCCTGGAATCCGCCGTTCCGGAATGCCGTGTTGGACTTCTGGACCCAGCTGTCGTGCTTGCCGTCGTCCACGCAGCCGCGGAAGGCGGGGGTGTCGAGTCCCGGGACCTTCCCGGCGAGCTCGATCAGCTTGGCGTTGTCGCCGAAGGCGTCGTCGGTCTCCTGCGGCTGGTTGCGGTAGAGGACGTCGTGGTACGCGAAGAACTTGCCCGCGCCCTGTGCGCAGGCCGCCGCGTTGGCCGCCCGCAGCGAGCCGCTGCCGCCGAGATTTCCGTCGATGATCGTGGCGAGGTGGTACTCGACCTTCATCTGTCCGGTGCTCTCCAGCTGGTGGATGGTGTCCCGGAACACGTTCTCGAACTGGGCGCAGACCGGGCAGCGGAAGTCCTCCCAGATGGTGAGCGTGGACGGGGCGCCGTCCGCGCCGACCTGGATGGCCAGGCTGTCCTTGCCGGTCGCACCGGACGGTGCGACGACGGGGCCCGCCGTCTTGCTCTTGTTGCCGTTGCCGCCCGTGTTCGCGGCGATCACGCCGACGACGGCGGCCAGCGCCAGCACACCCACCACGGCGCCGCCGACGATCAGCCCGCGCCTGCGGCGCTCGTGCGCCTTCTCGCGCTCACGCCGCTGGACGAGCCGGTCTCGCGCGGCCCTTTTTCCCTGTTCGTTCTTCTCGCTCACACCCGCAGCAACGAACCGGGGAGGCACGCGCGTGCCTCCCCGGTCCAGGTCCACCCGTTTGGGTTACACCCGATTCAGCGCTTTCGAACGCCTTCGGCGAGTTCGCCCGCCAGGGAGCGGACCGCGGCCAGGCCGGCCTCCTCGTCGGGAGCGTCCAGCATGCTCTTGACGAAGGCGGAACCGACGATCACCCCGTCGGCGAAACCGGCGACCTCGGCGGCCTGCCGGGCATTGGAGACGCCGAGGCCGACGCAGACCGGGAGGGACGTGGTGGCCCGGGTGCGCCCGACCAGCTCCTGGGCCTGCTCGCCGACCGACTCACGGGTGCCGGTGACCCCCATCAGCGAGGCCGCGTAGACGAAGCCGGAGCCGGCCGCGGTGATGGTGGCGAGGCGCTCGTCCCTGCTGCTCGGCGCGACGACGAAGACGGTCGCGAGACCGTGCTTGTCGGCATGCTCGCGCCACAGCTCGGACTCCTGGACCGGCAGGTCGGGCAGGATGCACCCGGCGCCGCCCGCCTCGGCGAGTTCGGCGGTGAAGCGCTCGACGCCGTACCGGTCGATCGGGTTCCAGTACGTCATGACGAGGATCGGCACGCCGGTCGCCTCGTACGCCTCGCGGACCGTGCGCATCACGTCGGCGATCTTCACGCCGCCACGCAGGGCGATGTCGTCGGCGGTCTGGATGACCGGTCCGTCGAGCACCGGGTCGCTGTGCGGCAGCCCCACCTCGACGACGTCCGCACCGCCCGCCACGACCGCCTTCACGGCGGCGATCGCGCCGTCGACGGTCGGGAAGCCGGCCGGCAGGTACGCGATGAGCGCGGCCCTGTTCTCCGCCTTGGCCCGCGCGAGGGAGGAACTCAACAGCTCCACATTGCCGCTCACTTGGTGACCTCCTCTTCCCCGTCGGCCACATCGGCCTCGACGACCCCGTCGGTCCCGTCGTACAGCCCGAAGTAGCGGGCCGCCGTGTCCATGTCCTTGTCGCCGCGGCCGGACAGATTGACCACGAGCAGTCCGTCCTTGCCGAGTTCCTTCCCGACCTCCAGGGCCCCGGCCAGCGCGTGGGCGCTCTCGATGGCCGGGATGATCCCTTCGGTACGGGAGAGCAGGCGCAGCGACTGCATGGCGGCGTCGTCGGTGACCGCACGGTACTCGCCGCGGCCGATGTCCTTGAGGTACGCGTGCTCCGGGCCGATGCCCGGGTAGTCGAGACCGGCCGAGATGGAGTACGGCTCGGTGATCTGGCCCTCGTCGTCCTGGAGGACGTAACTGCGCGAGCCGTGCAGGATGCCGGGCTCGCCCGCCGTCAGGGTGGCCGCGTGCTCTCCGGTCTCCACCCCGTGCCCGGCGGGCTCGCAGCCGATCAGCCGGACATGGGCGTCCGGGATGAAGGCGTGGAAGAGCCCGATGGCGTTGGAGCCGCCGCCGACACAGGCGATGGCCGCGTCCGGCAGCCGGCCGGTCCGCTCCAGGATCTGGCGGCGGGCCTCGACGCCGATGACGCGGTGGAAGTCGCGGACCATGGCGGGGAAGGGGTGCGGTCCCGCGACGGTGCCGAAGAGGTAGTGCGTGTGGTCCACATTGGCGACCCAGTCGCGGAACGCCTCGTTGATGGCGTCCTTCAGCGTCCTGGAGCCGGACTTCACGGCGATGACCTCGGCGCCCAGCATCCGCATGCGCGCCACGTTCAGCGCCTGCCGCTCGGTGTCGATCTCCCCCATGTAGATGGTGCATTCGAGGCCGAAGAGCGCACAGGCGGTCGCGGTGGCGACCCCGTGCTGTCCGGCGCCGGTCTCGGCGATGACCCGGGTCTTGCCCATGCGCCTGGTGAGCAGCGCCTGGCCCAGCACGTTGTTGATCTTGTGCGAGCCGGTGTGGTTCAGGTCCTCGCGCTTGAGGAAGATCCGGGCACCGCCCGCGTGCTCGGCGAAGCGCGGGACTTCGGTCAGCGCGCTGGGGCGGCCGGTGTAGTTGATCATGAGCTCGTTGAGCTCGGCGGCGAAGGCCGGGTCGGCCTTCGCCTTGTCGTACTCGACGGCGACCTCGTCCACGGCGGCGACGAGCGCCTCCGGGATGAACTTGCCGCCGAACGCACCGAAGTAACCTTCGGCGCTGGGGACCAGACCCTCCGGGTCCGGGATGAAGAAGTCAGATGACATCCGACGTGCTCCTCGACATCGCAATGGGTGGGTTCACCGTATGCGCCGTGAGCGGAGCGCCACCGCGACCGGAAATGGTCGGGAGGTGCGGTCGTACGTACGACAGGAGTGGTGCGGGTACGTCGGCCGGGGCTCGCTACAGCGCGGACCCCGTGCGCCATCGCATGCCGTTGACCTGGCCGGGCTCGTCGCCGATCACGTACCGCACCCGCCGGCCGTGCACCCGGCGCGCGGGGGCACGGCAGCCGCGGGGGCGGCAGCCGCGCGCCAGCGGCGCGTGCGGGTCCCGGGCAGCCGTCACCATGGCCAGGCGCAGGCGCGGCGAGGTGCGGAGCACGGGACGATCGGCGGACATGGTGCGGGTCAGCCCCGTCCGTGACGGAGCGCCGGGTGGGCGCCCGCGGCGACCAGGTCGGCGACGGCGGCCCTCGGGTCGCGGCCGGTGACCAGGGACTCGCCCACGAGCACCGCGTCGGCGCCCGCGTTGGCGTACGCGATCAGGTCGTGCGGACCGCGGACGCCGGACTCGGCGACCCTGACGATGTGGTTGGGGATCTCGGGGGCGACGCGCTCGAAGGTGGAACGGTCGACCTTGAGGTCCTTCAGATTGCGGGCGTTGACACCGATGATCTTCGCCCCGGCGTCCACGGCGCGCTCCGCCTCCTCCTCGTCGTGCACCTCGACCAGCGGCGTCAGACCGATGGACTCGGCGCGCTCGATCAGGGAGACCAGTGCCTCCTGGTCGAGGGCGGCGACGATCAGCAGGGCGAGGTCGGCACCGTAGGCGCGGGCCTCCCAGAGCTGATAGGAGGTGACGATGAAGTCCTTGCGCAGGACCGGGATGTCGACCTTGGCGCGGACGGCCTCCAGATCGGCGAGCGAACCGCCGAAGCGACGCTCCTCCGTGAGGACCGAGATGACGGACGCGCCGCCCGCCTCGTAGTCCGCGGCGAGCGCGGCCGGGTCGGCGATGGCGGCGAGTGCCCCCTTGGAGGGGCTTGAGCGCTTGACCTCGCAGATGACGGTCACGCCCTCGCCACGCAGGGCGGCGACTCCGTCCTTGGCCGCGGGAGCGCGCGCCGCGCGCTCCTTCAGCTCGTCGAGGCTGACGCGCGCCTGCCGCTCTGCGAGGTCGGCGCGTACGCCGTCGATGATCTCGTCGAGCACACTCACGCGAGCGGCCCCCTTCCAGGACGGTGATGAAGGAACAGGATCAGTCATGTCAATGCTATCCGCAGGAGGGCGAAGGGCCCGAATCCAGTCCGCGAATGTCCCACTACCTGGGCATTCAAGGCGCCAGCGCCGATCCGAACGGGAGATTCCGGACGACCGAGAAGATCAGCAGCACGGCCCCGACCCCCCACCAGACGACGGGTTTCGCGGCGATGCCCATGGGCCTTCCCCGGGCGGCGCGGGCCGTCCAGACCACCCAGAGGACGGCGAAGACCGCGTAGCCGACGACGGCGAGCGCGTTGGAGCCGAGGGCGGCGGCGATGTCGCCGTGCGCGACGGCGTGGGCACTGCGCAGCCCGCCGCACCCCGGGCAGTACAGGCCGGTGAACCGCAGCAGCGGGCAGACCGGGTAGTGGCCCGGCTGATTGGGGTCGACGGCGCCGACGTACCCGAAGGCGCCGATGACCGCGGCCATGACTCCCGCCGGGACGGCGAGCCGCCGGATCGGCGAGGCGGGCACGGGGGCCGGGGGGAAGACGGGCGGGGACGGCCGGCCGGACGCCGGCGGCTGTCCGGACATCGGCGGAGGGCCGGGGGCGGGCCGGGGGCCCGGCGCCGACGGCGCTGCGGCTGGGGTAGGCGATGCGTCCACTCGGTGATTGTCCCCGCTGACGCGGAAAGGCGCAGCCCGGCCGGGCTGCGCCTCGCACACCCGCGGGGTGTCGGGTTGCCGCGTGTGTCAGGAGATCTGGGCCTGCCCGGCCGCCGCCCGGGCCGCGGCCATCTCCGCCGACTCCTTCGGCATACCGAGGCCCGCGGCCTTCATCGCGAGGCCGACGACCCCGCCGAGGAGGATGACGGCGATGCTTGCCCAGAAGCCGATCGGGTTGGCCGCGACCACGAAGACGCCGGCGGCGCAGAAGCCGATGAAGGAGATGATGACACCGGTCCAGGCGGCCGGGGTGTGTCCGTGGCTGCTGCCCGCCATGAGTTGCTCCTTGTTGGTGATGCGCTGTTGGTATCGCTGTACGCAAAGCTGGTGCCGCTGTTGGTGCCGCTGTGCAGAAAGCTCGGCTTCATTGTCCCGTACGCGCGGGTACGGGGTGAGCTCGGGGTCATGCCTCGCCCGTCGGGTCCTCGCCGCGGTCCAGGGCCTTCCAGAGGTCCTCGGGCCGGTCCGGGTCCGGGGCGGTGCGGGCGGCCTTGCGGGGGCGGGGGGTGCCGTCCCGTTCGTACCGTCCCGACATGGTGGGCCAGAGCTTCCCGTACCGCAGGGCGAGCAG
The DNA here is from genome assembly GCF_055584025.1 of Streptomyces sp. NPDC104309. Classification (NCBI taxonomy): domain Bacteria; kingdom Bacillati; phylum Actinomycetota; class Actinomycetes; order Kitasatosporales; family Streptomycetaceae; genus Streptomyces; species Streptomyces sp. NPDC104309. The sequence goes on from NZ_JBVJMV010000023.1 coordinate 26,053, forward strand.
CCCGGCGAGGAGGATCAGCAGGCTGCCGGCCGCGGTGACGTAGGGCCACGCGGTGTGGCTGAGGGCGCCGATGGTCGCCGCGGTGTCGCCGGTGGTCTGCGCGGCCTTCTCGTCGAGCGCCGAACTGTCGGAGGCGCCGAGGCAGGCGCTCAGTCCGGCACCGAGGCCACTGAGGGCGAGCAGCCCGGCGACGACCAGCCGCCCGCTGCCGCGCACGGCGAAGACGGCGACGAGGGCGGCCAGGCCGACGATGGCCAGGGCCGCCGGGAGACCGGTGACGTCCTGGCCGTCGGCGGCCAGCGGCAGGGAGCCACCGCCGACGGCCGCCCGGCCCTCGGCCCAGGTCTGGCCGGAGGCGAGCAGGACGACGGTGGCACCGGCCGCGCCGAGGAGCAGTCCGGCGGCCAGGCTGCGGCGGCTTCCCGTGGCGTCGGCGGTGGCCGCTCGGGCACGGGGCTGGGGTACGGGAACAGCACTCACCTACCCCACTATCCCCTACGGCCTCGTCAGCCGTGGAGCCGGTTGGCCGTATGCACCGCGCGGAGCACCGCGGCGGCCTTGTTGCGGCACTCGGTGTCCTCGGCGACCGGGTCGGAGTCGGCGACCACACCCGCTCCGGCCTGGACGTACGCCGTGCCGTCGCGGAGCAGGGCGGTCCGGATCGCGATGGCGGTGTCGGAGTCCCCGGCGAAGTCGAGGTAGCCGACGCAGCCTCCGTACAGTCCGCGGCGGGTCGGTTCGAGCTCCTCGATGATCTGCATCGCACGGGGCTTGGGGGCGCCGGAGAGGGTGCCCGCGGGGAAGCAGGCGGTGAGGACGTCGAAGGCGGTGCGGCCCTCGGCGACCCGGCCGGTGACGCTGGAGACGATGTGCATCACGTGGGAGTACCGCTCGATCGACATGAAGTCGACCACCTCGACGGTGCCGGGTTCGCAGACCCGCCCGAGGTCGTTGCGGCCGAGGTCGACGAGCATCAGGTGCTCGGCGCGTTCCTTCGGGTCGGCGAGGAGTTCGTCGGCGAGCGCCTGGTCCTCCTGCGGGGTGGCGCCGCGGTGCCTGGTTCCGGCGATCGGGTGCACCATGGCGCGTCCGTCCTCGACCTTGACGAGGGCTTCCGGGCTGGAGCCCGCGACGTCGAAGCCGTCGAAGCGGAAGAGGTACATGTACGGCGACGGGTTGGTGGCGCGCAGCACCCGGTAGACGTCCAGCGCGCTCGCCGTGCACGGGGTTTCGAAGCGCTGGGAGGGGACGACCTGGAAGGCCTCGCCGGCCCTGATGCGCTCCTTCACGTCCTCGACGGCGTCCTGGTACGCCGCGCCGCCCCACAGCGCGGTGTACGGGGGGAGCTCGGACGGCGGCAGGGCGGCGGGGGTGTTCTCGACCGGGCGCGAGAGGTCCCGCTCCATGGCGTCGAGACGGGCGACGGCGTCCGCGTACGCCTCGTCGACACCGGTCGCGAGGTCGTTGTGGTTGATCGCGTTGGCGATCAGGAGGACGCTGCCGTCCCAGTGGTCGAGCACGGCCAGGTCCGAGGTGAGGAGCATCGTCAGCTCGGGAAGGCGGAGGTCGTCCTCCGCGCTGTCGCCGATCTTCTCCAGGCGGCGCACGATGTCGTAGCCCAGATAGCCGACCATGCCGCCGGTGAACGGGGGCAGCCCGTCGTCGACGACCAGGTCGTGCGGGGTGTGCAAGGTCTCGATGGTGGCGCGCAGGGCCTGCAGCGGGTCACCGTCGACGGGGACCCCGACGGGCGGGGTGCCCAGCCAGTGCGCCTGCCCGTCGCGTGCGGTGAGGGTCGCGGCGCTGCGCACCCCGATGAAGGAGTAGCGCGACCAGGTGCGGCCGTTCTCCGCGGATTCCAGCAGGAAGGTGCCGGTGCGCTCGCCCGCGAGTTTGCGGTAGAGGCCGACCGGGGTGTCGCCGTCCGCGAGGAGCCGGCGGCTGACGGGGATGACGCGCCGTTCGACGGCCAGCTTGCGGAAGGTATCGAGATCCATGGCGGCTGACCCTACTGGGCGAGCGGGAGGACGTCGGCGTCGAAGCAGGTGCGGTCGCCGGTGTGGCAGGCGGCACCCGTCTGGTCGACCCTGACGAGGACGGTGTCGGCGTCGCAGTCGAGTGCGACGGACTTGACCTGCTGGACGTGGCCCGAGGTGTCGCCCTTGACCCAGTACTCCTGACGGCTGCGGGACCAGTAGGTGCAGCGGCCGGTGGTGAGGGTGCGGTGCAGCGCCTCGTCGTCCATCCAGCCGAGCATCAGCACCTCGCCGGTGTCGTACTGCTGGGCGATGGCCGGGACGAGCCCGTCGGCGCCGCGCTTGAGGCGGGCGGCGATGGCCGGGTCGAGGGTGCCGGACGGCGGCGGGGTGCTGGGCGTGGGCGCGCTGGTCATGCGCCCATTGTGCCGTGGTCGCGGGAGGGGTTCCGTGCGACGTCCACTGGGCGGACCGCGCGCGACGGTCGTACGCTGGCGAACATGTCGACCCATGCGAAGCGCGAACGACTTCTGCTCGCCGACCTGTTGGAGGCGGCGGGACCGGAGGCCCCGACTCTGTGCCGGGGCTGGACGACCAGGGACCTCGCCGCCCATGTGGTGGTCCGCGAACGCCGGCCGGACGCGGCGGGAGGTGCGCTGCTGAGCCTGCTGAAGAACCGCCTGGAGCGGGTGCAGGCGGAGTACGCGGCGAAGCCGTACGAGGAGCTGATCCAGCTGATCCGTACCGGTCCGCCGCGGATGTCCCCGTTCGGTCTGAAGCAGATCGACGAGGCCGCCAACTCCGTCGAGTTCTACGTCCACGCGGAGGATGTGCGCCGGGCCCAGCCGGACTGGTCGCGGCGGGAGCTGGACCCGGTCTTCGCCGATGTGCTGTGGTCCCGTGCGGAGCGGACGGCCCGGCTGCTGGGCCGCAAGTCCCCGGTGGGGCTGGTACTGCGCCGCCCCGACGGCCAGACGGCGGTGGCGCACAAGGGCACCCCGGTCGTGACGGTCACCGGCGAGCCGGGCGAGCTGCTGCTCTTCGTGTTCGGCCGGCAGGACGCGGCGACGGTGGGGCTGGAGGGCGACCAGGACGCGGTGGCCCGGCTGCACACGGCGGAGCTGGGCGTGTAGGGCGTAGGGGGCGGGTCAGCACGGCAGTTCCGCGCGGCGCAAGTGGGTGAAGGTCAGAGCGACCACCGCCCCCACCGCGCACACCGCGGCGCTGGCGACGAAGACCGGGCCCGTCCCCCAGGCGGCGACGGCGGCTCCCGTGACCGGGTAGCTGAGCGGTGCGATCGCGTGGGTGAAGAGCGTCGACACGGAGGTGACCCGGCCCAGATACCCGGGGTCGGTGACCGTCTGGATCAGTGCGCCGCACAGGGAGCCGCCGAGTCCCGCGAAGAGCCCGATGCAGACGGCGACGGCGACGGCGAGGCCCAGCGAGGGCGTGTACGCCAGGGCCGCTATGGCGACCGCGCCGATCAGCACCGTCAGGCACATGACGAGTCCGGCCCGCGGCACCCGGCCGCGCACGGTGAGCAACAGGGCCGACGCGCCGGCGCCGATCCCGAACGCGGCGACGATCCAGCCCATGCCCGAGGCGCCCCAGCCGCGCTCGCGGGCGAGCAGGATCAGCCCGAGGTTGAGCGGCCCCACGAAGCCCAGTTCACTCAGGGCGACGGCGAGCATCAGCGGTCCGAGCACCGGGTGACGGCGGATGTGGCGCAGCCCGTCCACCAGTTCGTGCCAGGCGGTGCCGGACGGTTCGGCGGTCTCCCGGACGGGCAGTGGACCGATCCGCAGGGTCAGGAGCAGCGGCAGCGATACGGCGAAGAGCACCCCGGCCACGGCGAACGCGAGGGTCGGGCCGCCGCCGGCCACCGCGACGCCGCCGAGCGGGGCCCCGACGACATTGGCGGTACGGGAGGCGAGTCCACGCATCCCTTGGACGCGGGCGAGCTGTCCGGCGGCGGTGATCCGGGGCGGCAGGGCGCCGACGGCGGGCAGGAAGAGGGCGTCGACCACGCCGAAGACGAGCGCGACGGCGATCAGCATCCACACGGCGGGCGAGGTGAGCAGCAGCGCGCCCGCCAGGCCCAGCACGACCAGGCAGCGGGCGGCGTCGCTGCCGATGACGACGCGACGCGGTCCTATCCGGTCGGCCAGCACTCCCCCGCCGAGCATCAGCAGGGCTCTGGGTACGGAGCCGACGGCGAGGACGAGTCCGGCCTGGGTGGCGCTGCCGCTGCGGGCGGCGGCCCAGGCGAGCGCCATGTAGTAGACGCTGTCGCCGATCATCGACGCGGTGTAGGCACCGAGCCAGCGCAGGACGTTGCCGTCGCGGTGGGCGGGGCGTTCGGGGGCTTTCGCGGCCGTTGCGGTGACGGTCATGAGGGTCCTCTCGGGGCGCCGGTTCAGGTGCGGAACGGGAATGCGTACAGGTGCATGGCGACGTTCTCGCGCCCCTCCGTGTCGCCCGCCTCGTCGCGGGCCCGCCCGAGGTCCTCGTACCGGTCGATCAGCTCGTGCACCTCGCGGCTGAGCGCGGTGAGCTCCTCGGCGGTGAGCCGGGCGAGGTACTCGGAGCCGGAGGCGGCGCCGCGCCACTCCTCCGGCCAGGTCTGGGCCGAGTCGAGGTAGCGGCGGTACAGCTCGTTGCGCTGGTCGAAGGAGAGCCGGCCGACCGCGGCGTGCGTGGCGGCCTTCTCGGGCGCGTCGCTGAAGTCCTCCTCGTGGAAGGTCAGCCCCTTCGAGGCGGGCTGCCACCAGCGCTCCCGGCCGTCCTTGCCCTGCTGCTCGGCCTCCTCGATCAGGCCGTGGTCGGCGAGCCTGCGCAGGTGGTAGCTGACCAGCGAGACGGCCTCGTCGACCTGCTCGGCGAGCTGGGAGGCGGTGGCCGTGCGGGAGATGTAGAGCAGCCGGTACAGCTTCATCCGCAGAGGGTGCCCGAACGCCTTGAGGGTCTCCAGATCCGAGATCCGGCGCGATTCATTGCTTGCCATGCCGCTCACGGTAGATAGGAAAGAAAACTTGCGCAATATTTATTGCGCAAGAAATGTGGCGGGTTTTTGGTGGCGACGGTGGTGCCGCGTCGATCGGCGGGCGGACGGCCCTGGAACGACGATCGCCGGACGGAGCCGAGAAATCGGCTCCGTCCGGCGATCGATGGGTGCTGCGGTCAATCGATGGGTGCTGCGGTCAGCGGACCGGGTGTCCGGCCTCCTTGAGCGCGCCCTTGACCTCGGAGATCCGCAGATCGCCGAAGTGGAAGACGGACGCGGCGAGTACCGCGTCGGCCCCCGCCGCGATGGCGGGCGCGAAGTCCGCGAGCCGGCCGGCACCACCGGAGGCGATGACGGGGACGGTCACGTGCCGGCGCACCGCCGCGATCATCTCGGTGTCGTAGCCGTCCTTGGTGCCGTCCGCGTCCATCGAGTTGAGCAGGATCTCGCCCGCGCCCAGCTCGGCGGCCCGGTGCGCCCATTCGACGGCGTCGATGCCGGTGCCCTTGCGACCGCCGTGCGTGGTGACCTCGAAGGTGCCGACGGGGGTGCGCCGGGCGTCCACGGAGAGCACCAGGACCTGGCGGCCGAAGCGCTCGGCGATCTCCCGGATCAGGTCGGGGCGGGCGATGGCCGCGGTGTTGACGCCGACCTTGTCCGCACCGGCCCGCAGCAGCTTGTCGACGTCGTCGGCGGTCCGGACGCCGCCGCCGACCGTGAGCGGGATGAAGACCTGCTCGGCGGTGCGGCGCACCACGTCGTAGGTGGTCTCCCGGTCGCCGCTGGACGCGGTGATGTCCAGGAAGGTCAGCTCGTCGGCGCCCTCGGCGTCGTACAGCTTCGCCATCTCGACCGGGTCGCCCGCGTCGCGCAGGTTCTGGAAGTTGACGCCCTTGACGACCCGGCCCTTGTCGACGTCCAGGCACGGGATGACGCGTACCGCGAGAGTCATCGCGCACCTGCCCGGTAGGCCTCGACCTCGACCTCGACGACCAGGCTCGGGTCCACGAAACCGGACACGATGATCATCGACGCCGCGGGGCGGACGTCGTCGAAGAGCTCCTTGTGGGCGCGGCCGACCTCGTCCACGTCCCGGGCGTGCGTGACGTACATCCGGGTGCGGACGACGTCCTCACGGCCCAGACCGAGCTGCTTCAGCGCGTCGAAGGCGACCTTGAAGGAGGTGACGGTCTGCTCGTACGGGCCGCCCGCGGAGATCTGCCCGTTCTCCACCGACGTGCAACCCGCCACCAGGACAAGGCCGTTCGGCAGCTCGACCGCGCGGGAGTAGCCGAACTTCTCCTCCCAGGGGGCGCCCGAGGAGATGCGGTTGACGGAATCGGTCATCCGGAGACCACCTGCAACGCTTCTTCGAGGGTGAACGCCTTCGCGTACAGCGCCTTGCCGACGATCGCGCCCTCGACGCCCGCCGGGACGAGCGAGGAAATGGCCCGCAGGTCGTCCAGCGAGGAGACGCCACCCGAGGCGACGACGGGCTTGTCGGTGGCGGCGCAGACGTTCTTCAGGAGCTCCAGGTTGGGGCCCTGGAGCGTGCCGTCCTTGGCGATGTCGGTGACGACGTAACGGGCGCAGCCCTCGGAGTCGAGGCGCGCGAGCGTCTCGTAGAGGTCGCCGCCGTCTCGGGTCCAACCGCGGCCGCGCAGGGTCGTGCCGCGGACGTCGAGGCCGACGGCGATCTTGTCACCGTGCTCGGCGATGATCTTGGCGACCCACTCCGGGGTCTCCAGGGCGGCGGTGCCGAGGTTGACCCGGGTGCAGCCGGTGGCGAGAGCGGCGGCCAGCGACGCGTCGTCGCGGATGCCGCCGGACAGCTCGACCTTGATGTCCATGGAGCGGGCGACCTCGGCGATCCGCTCCCGGTTGTCACCGGTGCCGAACGCGGCGTCCAGGTCGACGAGATGCAGCCATTCGGCGCCCGCCTGCTGCCAGGCGAGAGCGGCCTGCAGCGGGTCGCCGTAGGAGGTCTCGGAGCCGGACTCGCCGTGGACGAGGCGGACGGCCTGGCCGTCGCGGACGTCGACGGCGGGGAGGAGTTCAAGCTTCGGCATTACAGCGTCTCAATCCAGTTGGTCAGCAGCTGGGCGCCGGCATCGCCGGACTTCTCGGGGTGGAACTGGGTAGCCCACAGGGCGCCGTTCTCCACGGCCGCGACGAACGGCTCGCCGTGGGTGGCCCAGGTGACCCGGGGCGCGCGGATCTTCGCGTTGGTGACCTCCAGGCTCCAGTCGTGCACGGCGTAGGAGTGCACGAAGTAGAACCGGGCCTCGGGGTCGAGACCTGCGAAGAGCTGGGAGTCCTCGGGGGACCGCACGGTGTTCCAGCCCATGTGCGGGACGATCGGGGCCTTCAGCGGGGCGACGGTACCGGGCCATTCGTCCAGCCCCTCCGTCTCCACGCCGTGCTCGATGCCGCGTTCGAAGAGGATCTGCATACCGACGCAGATACCCATGACGGGGCGGCCGCCGGAGAGTCTGCGGCCGATGATCCATTCCCCGCGGGCCTTCTTCAGCCCCTCCATGCAGGCGGAGAACGCGCCGACGCCGGGCACCAGCAGCCCGTCGGCGTTCATCGCCTTCTCGTAGTCGCGAGTGATCTCGACATCCGCGCCGACGTGCGCGAGGGCCCGCTCGGCGGAACGGACATTGCCGAAGCCGTAGTCGAAGACGACGACCTTCTTCCGGCCGCTCTTCTTCGGGTCGCTGTTCTTCGGGTCGCTGTTCCTGGCGCTCACGAGTACCACCTCAGTCCCAGAGTCCCTGGATCCGCATGACGCCCGCGACCAGGCACATCACGGACGCGAGCCCGAGCAGGACGATGACTCCCTTGGGCATCTTCTGCTTCGAGAAGGAGTAGACCCCGCCGGCCAGGAAGAGGCCGACCAGGATCAGGATGGTGTTGAGGCCGGTCACAGCGCGCCCTTCGTGGAAGGAAGGATGCCGGCCGCACGCGGATCGTGCTCGCTGGCGTAGCGCAGGGCGCGGGCGAGCGCCTTGAACTGGCACTCCACGATGTGGTGGGCGTTGCGCCCGTACGGCACGTGGACGTGCAGGGCGATCTGGGCCTGGGCGACGAAGGACTCCAGGATGTGCCGGGTCATCGTCGTGTCGTACGCGCCGATCATGGGCGCCATGTTCTCGGGCTCGGTGTGCACCAGGTACGGGCGGCCGGAGAGGTCGACGGTGACCTGGGCGAGCGACTCGTCCAGGGGAACGGTGCAGTTGCCGAAGCGGTAGATGCCGACCTTGTCGCCGAGGGCCTGCTTGAACGCGGCTCCGAGCGCGAGGGCGGTGTCCTCGATGGTGTGGTGCGAGTCGATGTGCAGGTCGCCGTCGGTCTTGACCGTGAGGTCGAAGAGCCCGTGCCGGCCGAGCTGGTCGAGCATGTGGTCGTAGAAACCGACCCCGGTCGACACCTCGACCTTGCCGGTGCCGTCGAGGTTTATCTCGACGAGCACCGAGGTTTCCTTGGTCGTGCGTTCGACTCTTCCTACGCGGGCCGCGCGAGTCATGCGTCGTGCTCCTTCTTCAGTTCGCGTACCGCATCGAGGAACGCGTCGTTCTCTGCCGGGGTGCCCGCGGAGACCCGCAGCCATCCCGGTACGCCGTTGTCCCGGACGAGGACGCCCCGGTCGAGGATCCGCTGCCAGGCGGCGTGGCTGTCGGCGAAGCGGCCGAACTGGACGAAGTTGGCGTCCGAGTCGGTGACGTCGTAGCCGAGCGCGCGCAGCTCCGTGACGATCCGGTCGCGCTCGCTCTTCAGCTGGGCGACGTATCCGAGCAGCGTATCGGTGTGCTCCAGGGCGGCGAGCGCGGTGGCCTGGGTGACGGAGGACAGGTGGTACGGCAGCCGCACCAGCTGGACCGCGTCGACGACGGCCGGGTCGGCGGCGAGGTAGCCGAGGCGCAGCCCGGCGGCGCCGAACGCCTTCGACATGGTCCGCGAGAGCACCATGGTCGGCCGGCCCTCGATCAGCGGGAGCAGCGAGGCGTGGTGGCTGAACTCGCCGTACGCCTCGTCGACGACGACCATCGACGGCCCGGCCGCCTGGGCCGCGTCGTACAGCGCGAGAACGGTCTCGGCGTCGACGGCGGTGCCGGTGGGGTTGTTGGGCGAGGTGATGAAGACGACGTCGGGCCGGTGCTCGGCGATGACCTTCCGGGCCGCGTCGACGTCGATGGTGAAGTCCTCGTTGCGCGGTCCGGAAATCCAGCCGGTGCCGGTGCCCCGGGCGATGAGGGCGTGCATGGAGTACGAGGGCTCGAAGCCGATCGCGGTGCGGCCGGGGCCGCCGAAGGTCTGCAGCAGTTGCTGGAGCACCTCGTTGGAGCCGTTGGCCGCCCAGACGTTGGCGAGAGCGACCTCGTACCCGGCGGTGCGGCTGAGGTAGCGGGCCAGTTCCGTACGGAGCTCGACGGCGTCCCGGTCGGGGTAGCGGTTGAGGTCGCGGGCGGCCTCGCGGACGCGCTCGGCGATCCGCTCGACGAGCGCCTCGGGCAGCGGGTACGGGTTCTCGTTGGTGTTCAGCCGCACGGGTACGTCGAGCTGCGGCGCCCCGTACGGGGACTTGCCGCGCAGCTCGTCGCGGATCGGGAGCTCGTCCCAGGCGTTGCGGGTGGCCTTGTGGGGGGTGTCGCTGTTCGTCACTGCTGCGGGACCTTCCAGCCGAACCTGGCCTTGAGCGCGGCGCCGTGGGCGGGGAGGTCCTCCGCCTCGGCGAGGGTCACGACATGGTGGGTGACCTCGGCGAGCGCGTCACGCGTGTAGTCGACGATGTGGATGCCGCGCAGGAAGGACTGCACCGACAGGCCCGAGGAGTGGCAGGCGCAGCCGCCGGTGGGCAGGACGTGGTTGGAGCCGGCGCAGTAGTCGCCGAGCGAGACGGGGGCCCACGGACCGACGAAGACCGCCCCGGCGTTGCGGACCCGGTCGGCGAGCGCGGCGGCGTCGGCGGTCTGGATCTCCAGGTGCTCGGCGGCGTACGCGTCGACGACCTTGAGGCCGTCCTCCAGGTCGTTGACCAGGACGATCGCGGACTGGCGGCCGGCCAGTGCGGGCTCGATCCGGTCGGTGACGTGCTTGGTCGCGGCGACCTGAGGCTTCAGCTCGGCCTCGGTGGCGGCGGCCAGTTCCTCGGAGTCGGTGACCAGGACGGCGGCGGCCATCGGGTCGTGCTCGGCCTGGCTGATCAGGTCGGCGGCGACGTGTACCGGGTCGGCGGTGGAGTCGGCGAGGATCGCGATCTCGGTGGGGCCCGCCTCGGCGTCGATGCCGATCCGGCCCTTGAGGAGGCGCTTGGCGGCGGCGACGTAGATGTTGCCGGGGCCGGTGACGAGGTTCACCGGAGGACATTCGGCCGTTCCGTACGCGAACATCGCGACGGCCTGGGCGCCGCCGGCCGCGTACACCTCGTCGACGCCGAGCAGCGCGCAGGCGGCGAGGATGGTGGGGTGCGGCAGACCGCCGAAGTCCTTCTGCGGCGGCGAGGCCACGGCGATGCCCTCGACGCCCGCCTCCTGGGCCGGAACGACGTTCATGACGACGGAGGACGGGTAGACGGAACGCCCGCCCGGCACGTACAGCCCGACGCGCTCGACCGGCACCCACTTCTCGGTGACGGTGCCGCCGGGGACGACCTGGGTGGTGTGCGTGGTGCGGCGCTGCTCGCGGTGGACGAGGCGGGCGCGGCGGATCGACTCCTCCAGCGCGGCCCGTACGGCGGGATCGAGCCGCTCCAGCGCCTCGGCGATCGCGGCGGCCGGGACGCGGGTCGAGTCGAGCCGTACGCCGTCGAATTTCTCCCCCCACTCGATCACTGCCGCCGAGCCACGATGGCGTACGTCCTCGCAGATGGGCCGCACCGTCTCCAGGGCGGCTTCCACGTCGAACTCGGCACGGGGCAGCAGGTCGCGCAGGGCTCCACCCTCGGGGAGGACGTTGCCGCGCAGATCGATTCGAGAGATCACACCGCAATTCTCGCAGACCGCCTCCGGCGTCCGGTCGCCCGTATCACTGGCTGATACATGCCCCGGCCATCACTCCTGACCAATAGCGTTCACGTCGTCACTCAGAGGGAAGAACAGCTCCGAGCGGAAGGGGCACCCGTGACCGAACCGCACGACGGCGATTTTCCGGACGGTCTCAGCGCGGCCGAGCTGGGCATGTGGCAGGCCTTCAGGAACGGCAGTACCTACGATCTGCGCGCGCGTGATCCGGCGCGGGACGATCCGTTCGCCCCGCGTGCCTGGGGACCGGAACGCAGTGTGGACGGGCGCGTCGTCGCCCGGCTGCTGCTGTCCGGTCCCCCGCCGCGGCCCGGCCGGGTCGCCGCGCTGAAGCTCCGGGGCGTGCGGATCACGGGGACACTGGATCTGGCGGGCGGGCGCGTCGCGCCGTACGTCGAGCTGACCGGCTGCCGCTTCGAGAACGAGGTGGTGCTGCCCGAGTGCCACTTCACGACGTTGCGGATCGTCGGCTGCGCGATGCCTCGGCTGGAGGCGGCGCGGCTGCGCACCGAGGGCGATCTGCATCTGCCGCGCTGCCGCGTCGCTCGCGGGATCCGGCTCACCGACGCCCAGATCGGCACCGATCTGCTGATCAACCAGATCGAGATCGGCCCCGACCGCAACGGGCGGGCCCTGGCCGCCGACGGGCTGGCGGTCGCCCAGGACCTGCAGGCGGAACTGGTCGAGGCGCGCGGCGAGCTGAGTCTGCGCGGGGCGAAGGTCGGTGGTTCGCTGAGTCTGCGCGGCAGCCGGCTGCGGGGCAGGGAGGGGCGGCGCGCGCTGAACGCCCCGCAGCTGACGGTGGAGCGCACGTTGTACATGAGCGAGGCGTGGGTGAGCATCGACACCGGGATCCAGGGCACCACTCCCCCGTACGGCATCGTCATGGCCCCGACCCCGGCACGCGGTACGCGTTCGCAGTTCTTCGAGTGCCGCGGCGGGGTGCGTCTGGACGACGGCCGGTTCGGCGACGCGGTCGATCTGCACAAGGCGCGGTTCGTACTGGCCCGGCACGAGGAGCTGTCGCTGCGCCGGATCGTCACCCCGGAGCTGCGCTTCAACGCGGAGCGGCCGGAGGAGGGCCGGGTCGTCCTGAACGGCGCGAGGGTCGTCACACTGATCGACGTGTCGACGAGCTGGCCGGGGCCCGGCGGTCTGGCGATGGGCGGTTTCGTGTACGAGAACCTCGTCCCGTACGGGCACTTCCCGCTCTCCCGGCGCCTGGAGTGGGTGGCGGCGGCGACCCCGGAGTACGTACCGGAGCCGTACGAACGCCTCGCGACGGTGCTGCGCAGCTGCGGGGAGGACGCGGACGCCCGCGAGGTCCTGCTGGCCAAGCAGCGGCGGCGGCGCGAGACGCTGCCGCCCGCGGCGAAGCTCTGGGGCTTCCTGCAGGACTGGACGGTGGCGTACGGCTACCGGCCGGGGCGGGCCGCGGTGTGGATGGCGGTGCTGTGGGCGGCGGGCACGCTGGCCTTCTCCCGGCACGTCCCCGCGGCGATCAAACAGGATGAGCATCCGGAGTGGAACCCGGCGCTGTACGCCCTCGATCTACTGGTGCCGGTGATCAACCTCGGTCAGGACGGCTCCTGGCGGATGGAGGGCGGCTGGCAGTGGACGGCGGCGGTGCTCGTCCTGCTCGGCTGGATACTGGCCACGACGGTCGCGGCCGGCGCTTCACGACTGCTGCGCCGCGGCTGAGAGGCTGTCGGGCGACCTCCGACCGCAGGTCGCCCGACAGCCTCCGAGCGGAATCCGGCCACGGCGGGGAGGAGCGGCGAGCACGGGGCGACCGTCCGAGCGACCGTCACCCTTCCGTCGGCACCCGTCACGATGGCCGGGTTCCCGGGTCGAACGACTGGCCGAACCACGGCACACGTACCGGCCGGCCGACACCGGAGCGTCAGGAACAAGCCAGATTCCGCACTTTCCTTTGCTTTTTATTGACCACGCTCGATACAACCCATTCACTCGGCACCAACTCTTCACAGTGCCCCCCTGGCGCCGCCCCGACCAGCGCTTTTCAATGGTCTGCACCATGCCATTCCTTCGCGCTCTGCTCCGTACCGCGCGCACGATCCGGCGCTCCCCCCGGGGGCTCGCCGGGCTGCCGTCGGACGACGCGGTGCTGCTCGACGCCCCCGACGAGCGGCTCTCCCCGGCGCTCGTCGCCGCCGCCCTCGGGGAGTACGAACCGGCCGCGAAACTCCTCGCCACCACCCGGGACGGCGCCGAGTGGGAGAACCGTGACCGCTACCTCGACCGGCTCGTCACCTTCGCCCGCAACCGCGACGCCTGGCTGACCGACTGGCTCGCCGCCGCGCCGCACGACCCGGACGCGCTGCTCGTCAAGGCCGAACTGGCGGTCCGCCGGGCCTGGGAGTCGCCGGTCCGGGCCGAGCAGCTGCGCGAGCTGGGACCGCTGATCACCGCGGCGGCCGACGCCGATCCGCGCGACCCGGTGCCCTGGCGGCTCGCGCTCGACCACGCGCGCGGCACCCACGCCACGCACACCACCTTCGAGGCGCTGTGGGAGCAGGCGATCCAGCGCTCCTCGCACCATTACGGCTGCCATGTCGCGGCCCTGCGGTACCTCTCCGCCGCCTGGTACGGCTCGCACCGCGAGTGCTTCGACTTCGCCGAGCGGGCCGCCGAGGACTCGCTGCCCGGCTCGCTGGTGCAGGCGCTGCCGCTGCGGGCCGCCTTCGCCGTCCTGGTCGACGGACCGGCCGTACGGACCACCTCGGTGCAGGAGGAACGGATCGACGCCGCGGCGGACCTGGCGATCACGCTGTCCGCCTCGTTCGCACCGGGCGATCCCTGGCCGGCCGAGGCCCGCAACCTGCTGGCGTTCGTACTGGTCGCCCGGGGCCGCTGGGAAGAGGCACTGGAACAGTTCCGGCGGATCGGACCGCATGCGGCCTCGTTCCCGTGGTCGTCGGTCTCCGACGACCCGCTCGGCCGGTTCCTCGACACGAGGGACGATGCGCGGCGCCGGGTGGCCTGTGTGACGTTCTCGCCGGGCCGGGCCGACCACAGCGGGCCACACGGCCATTACGCTTGACCGTTGTGACCACCGCCCGCCTGCCTCTGTTCCCGCTGAACGCGGTGCTGTTCCCCGGCCTCGTGCTGCCGCTGAACGTCTTCGAGGAGCGCTATCGCGCCATGATGCGCGAGCTGCTGAAGACCGACGACGACGAGCCCCGCCGCTTCGCCGTGGTCGCGATCCGCGACGGCCGCGAGATCGCCCCGACGGCCACCGGCATGCCGGCCGCGACGCACACCCGCGCCGAGCGCGGTCCCTCCGACGGTTTCGGCCCGGATCCGGTCCAGACCTTCCACCGGGTCGGCTGCATCGCCGACGCGGCGAAGATCCGGGAACGGCCGGACGGCAGCTTCGAGGTCCTCGCGACCGGCACCACCCGGGTCAAGCTGCTCTCCGTCGAGGCGAGCGGTCCTTATCTCACGGCCGAGCTCGAAGAGCTGGACGAGGAACCCGGCGAGGAGGCCGGCGCGCTCGCGGAGGGTGTTCTGCGGGCCTTCCGCGCCTACCAGAAACGGCTGGCCGGGGCGAGCGAACGGTCGCTGACCACGGGCGCGGACCTTCCCGACGACCCCTCCGTCGTCTCCTACCTGGTCGCGGCGGCGGCCGTGCTGGACATTCCGTCGAAGCAGCGGCTGCTCCAGGCACCCGACACCGCGACCCGGCTGCGCGAGGAACTGACGCTGCTGCGCGCCGAGACCGCCGTCATCCGGCATCTGCCGTCCCTGCCGGCGGTGGACCTGACCCGGGCCCCGACCCACCCCAACTGACCGACGACCGACCCGAGGACCCTTCCCCGTGGCGAAGAAGCCGAAGAAGCAGCAACAGCCCGGCGGCACCCCGGCGACGGTCGCGCTGAGCGCGGCCGGTACTGCGTTCACCGTCCACGCCTACGAGCACGACCCGGCGTCGGCCTCCTACGGCGAGGAGGCCGCCGAGGCACTGGGCGTCTCCCCCGACCGGGTCTTCAAGACGCTCGTCGCGGACGTCGACGGCGCCCTCACCGTCGCGGTCGTCCCGGTGGCCGGTTCCCTGGACCTCAAGGCCCTGGCCTCCGCGGTCGGCGGCAAGCGAGCCGCGATGGCCGACCCGGCGGCGGCGGAACGCACCACCGGCTACGTACGGGGCGGCATCTCGCCCCTGGGCCAGCGGAAGCGGCTGCGTACGGTGCTGGACGCGTCGGCGCGGTCCCACGAGACCATCTGCATCTCGGCGGGCCGCCGCGGCCTGGAGGTCGAACTGGCCCCCACGGATCTGGCCTCGCTGACGGGAGCGGTGTTCGCGGAGATCGGCCGGGAGTAGTCCCGCCCCGCTGTTCTCCCGATCCGACGGGCGCAAGGGTGCCCGCCCTGTGCTTGCGGACCCGGGGGTCCGATGGCTTCGGGGGCCGGCGGTGGATCCGGGGGGCCAGGGGCTGAGCCCTCGGCGCTCCGGGAAGGGCGGGCAGGGGCCGGTTCCCCGCGGCGGCCCACCCCGTACCCGTACCCGACTAGGACCCGTCCGGCGGCCCACCCGCACCCGGGGCAGCGGGCCCCGCAGCGGGCCCCGCACCCGGCACGGGGCCACCCGCGGTCCACCCCGGGAACGCGCCCCACTCCGGTTCCGGATCCCTCGGCCCGAACAGCGCCGTCAACCCGAGATGAACCGCCATCGCCGCCAGCGACCACATGAGCAACGCGGCCCCCTTGGCCCGCAGCCGAAGCGGTGCGTCGAAGACCACGCCCTTGCCGACCGCCCGCGCGTGCGCGACCACGTCCTGGTTCGGCCCGAGCCATACGCCCAGCCGCCAGGCGACGAGGGAAGCGAGCAGTCCGCCCAGCGCCAGCCCCACCACCAGGGCGATCCCACCGCGCCGCTGGAACCAGAAGACCAGCGCCGCGGAGACCGCACCGCATGCCAGCGCGAGGAGCACGAACGTGCCGTCGGCGCCGATCGCCTCCTCTCCCTCGCTGTCACTCAGGAAGACGGCCGTGCCGTCCGAGATCAGCGGGACCCGCGGAGCCAGCCACACCCAGAGGAGTCCCAGCACGACACCCGAGACGGTCACGAGCAGGGTGACGAGAGCGGCCCGCCGCAGATCCGACCGGCGGTCGTTCTCCCCCTCGGACTCCGCCAGGACACCGGGGCCGGGGCCACCGGGGCCACCGGACCCGCCCCATTTCGGCGGGGTCTGCCAGGGGTTGTTGGACGAGGGCTCGTGAGGCGGTGTCAGAGGTGCGGTCACCGTGCCATCGTGCCAGGCGTACCTGTGCCGCGCCTCACCGGACCGCTGCCCTGCGGTACGCCCAGGTGGCCACGGCCAGCGACAGGACACCGACCGCGGCGCAGACCGCGAGGTCCAGTGCGACGACCACCCAGTCGGGGTGGGCGTCGAAGGACCGGGAGAGCGCCTCGACACCGTAGGTCGAGGGCAGCAGATCACGGGCCCAGTCGATCGGCGCGGGCAGCCTCTCGGCCGGCAGGACACCGAGCAGCAGCGCCGCCGACATGCCCAGCTGCCCGAGCAGCGTGGCCAGCTCCTGCCGGGGCGCGAGCAGTCCCAACGCCGCGCCGAGCCCGGACAGCGCCGCCCCGGAGAGCGGGATGACGGCGACGAGCACCCACAGATGCGTCAGCGGCAGTCCGAACAGCACGCTCCCCGCCACGGCCGTGACGATCGTGCCGGGCACGGTGAAGGAGGCGTACGCCCCGGCCGCGCCGAGCACCACCGCGGCGGGCGGCACGGGCAGCGTGGCGTAGTGGTCGAGCCCACCGCCCGCCCGCAGCTGCCCGAAGTACTGGGCGAGCAGATTGAGCGCGACGAAGGCCACCACGAGAACGCTGGACCCGGCGACGACGGCCCGTGCCTCGGAGCCGCCGTCGACGACCCCGCGCATCAGCACCATGATCCCCACGGACTGGAAGGTCGCGACGAAGAGCAGCGGGATGCGGGCGACCCTGGCCCTGGACAGCTGGGCGCGGTAGACGGCCGCGAGTGAGGGGAACAGCCGGGCCCGCGGCGCGAGCGGCGCGGGGGCCGCCCCGTCGTGACCGTGACCGTCGCCGACGGCACGGCCGTCCTCGGCGGTCCGGACGGGTCCGGTCACCGCCTGCGCGGGAACGATGCTCGTCACCTGGCGCTGCTCCTCTTCGCTCCCTGCCCGGCCACGCACACGCAGCCGGCCGCCACTCCCGTCCCGGCCACGCGCGCGTACCCGGCCGCCCCGCGCCTCCCGCGCGTCCCAGGCATCCCGGTCGCCCCGCCCGCCCCGGTCATGACTTCACCAGCCCCATGGTCGCGTCCCCGCCGAGCGCGAGATAGACGTCCTCCAGGCTGGGCGTCGCCAGTGTGAAGTCGTCGAGTGCGGCGAAGGCCGCGCCGCCGGTCACCGCGGCGACCGCCGCCCGTGCCTCGTCGGGGCCGAGCCGCAGCACCCAGCGCCGCCCGGACTCCTGGGCCGAGCCGCGCAGCGCGGCCACCTCGGGCACCTCCAGGGGCGCGCGTTCGCGCCACACCAGCTCGACCCGGACCTCGTCGGCGACCCGTTCCTTGAGTCCGGTCGGCGTGTCGCAGGCGATGACCTTGCCGCGTTCGATCACGGCGACCCGGTCGAGGACCGTTTCGGCCTCGATGACGTTGTGGGTGACCAGCAGCACCGTGGTGCCGCGCTCGGCCCGGCGGCGGTCCACGGCGGCCCAGACGGCGCGCCGCGCGACGGGGTCCATCCCGGTCGTCGGCTCGTCCAGCACCAGCACCGGCCGCTCGCCGACCAGCACGGCGGCGAAGCAGGCCAGCCGCCGCTGCCCGCCGGACAGCTTCTTCAGGGGGCGCCCCGCGATCTCGGTGAGGCCGAGTTCGTCGAGTACGGCGTCGCGTTCGGCGCGGGCGTCCCGTACCGCGAGGCCGCGCAGGCGTCCGGTGGTCTCGGCGGCGAGCGACACGGTCAGTTCATCGAGGGCGGTGGACTCCTGCCCGAGGTACCCGATCAGCCGGGAGGCCCGCTCGGGGTGCCGGACGAGATCGTGGCCCAGCACGGTGACGCTGCCGGAGTCGGGCCGCATCAGCCCGGTGAGCTGTCGTACCAGGGTGGACTTCCCCGCGCCGTTGGGTCCGAGGAGTCCGAAGATCTCGCCGCGCCGCACTTCCAGGCTGATCCCGTCGGTGGCGCGCACCTCGGGTGTGGCGGGTGCCCCGCGACGGCCGCGGGCGGCGGGATAGGTCTTGACCAGATCACGCACCACGCACACGGTCCCGGTCGCCGTCTGCGCCTGTGCTGTGCCCGTACTCACGAGGTACGAGAGTACGGGGTCGGATGCCCCGTATTACGCCCGGGGCCGTGCCGGTCGGGCATCGACGCCGCATTCGCCGGACGGGGATGCCCGATCGGCGGGCCCGCTGCCCCGTCAGTCGCCGGACAGACCCGTCCGCTCCGCCAACGGGGCGTGTTCCGCCGCGGCCCGTACATCGATCTCCCGCCAGAACCCCGCACGGATCGCATAGCGGTCGTGCTCGTCGATCTGGTCGTCCTTGTGGGCGAGCAGGCCGAACCGTGCCGCGTACCGCAGCAGTTCACCGTCGATGCGGTGCGGGATGCGCGGATACATGGTCGACAGCTTCTGCAGATGGGTGTTCTCCGGCAGCCGCTCCATCCAGCGGCGGGCGAAGACCTGTCCCACCTCGAAGGGATCGCCGCCGACGGTGGTGATGTCCTCCTCGCGGTCCGCCCAGCGCTGCTCGGCGCTGGTGAGCTGCGCCAGCGTCGGGAGGGACGCGGTTTCGGCGGGCTCGCCCAGCGGTCCGCCGCGCTCCATCCAGCCCTTGTCGGAGGACCAGCGCAGGGTCGCGTTGGCGGGCGAGGGCTGCTGGGCCGGCTGGGCGCCGGGGCCGCGCAGGGTGCCTGCCAGGTCCTTGGGGGTGGGGACACCTCTTGCGCCGGGGCCGGGCCGGTCGGCGGCGGGGCCCTCCTCGGGCGGTGGGACGGCGCTGTCGGCGGCGTTCTCCGCCGACCGGGCCTCCGCGGCCCGCTCGGCGGAGGCGGCGAGGGCCGCCTCGGGCAGGGGCGCGGAGAGGATCGCGGCGATCTCCGGGCGGGGCACGGGCGGCGGGGCGCAGACACCGCCGGTCTCCTTGGCGCGTACGGCCCCGGTGATCCAGGCCCGGTCGAGCACCCTTCGTTCATCGGCCTCGGCGACCAGGTCCTCGGACTGGTTGTAGTCGCCGTCGGCGGCCTGGACGGCCCACAGATGGACGGCGACGCCGTGTTCCTTGGCGGACATCAGGCCGGGCAGCAGATCGCCGTCACCGGTCACCAGCACCACGTCCGAGCAGGCCCGGTTCCTGGCCAGTTCGGTGAGTTCGGCGTGCATCGCGGCGTCGACGCCCTTCTGCGCCCAGCGCCCGTCGCTGCGGGTGAGAGCACCGAGCCGGACGGTCACCCGGGGCATCACACGCAGCCTGCGGTGCTCGGGCTGCGGTACGCGGTCGGGGGCGCCGTCGAACCAGTAGATCCGCAGCAGCGGCTGCCGCGTGTCGGCCTCCGCCAGCTCGCGCAGGCCCCGGATGAGGGCCGCGTGGTCGACGGTGATGCGGGAACGGGCGGGCTCTCCGGCCAGCAGGCTCGCGGCCGCGCCCAGCAAGTAGCCGGCGTCCACCAGGACGACGCAACGGTCCACGCGTTCCACCCTCTTCCAGAAGTTCGGGTGTGGTCCTTACCAAGGGTTTCCTTCGAGTCTGCCCGACCACGCAGGGGTTGACGGCCGGAACTCGATCATCGGCGTGGCGGATCCCGAAAACGGCGCATGATACCCGATCACTACGCACGGTAATGATCCAACATGCATCCTTTACACCATTATGTGAATCTGAACGCGGTCCTGGCCCCGAGAGTCCCCACAGGAGGAACACCATGGCCAAGAACAAGAACCGCAAGCAGGGCAGCCGGCAGAACCGCGCGACCGGTCCGGAGCGGGGTGCGGAAGAGACCAAGTCGCCCGCGTACGACTCGCAGATACAGCCTCAGTCGCAGCCCCAGGGCAGCCCTGCCGATGTCGCCCGTAAGCACCAGCGACGCTTCGGCCACAACTGACGGGCGAATCGCCGGCCCCGGTCCGGACACCGGCCGACCTACGAGAGGGGCGCTCCCGCTTTCGCGGGGCGCCCCTCTCGTAGGTCGGCGGTGAACCGGTTCAGCCGGCCAGGCAGGACGGGCCGAGCAGCACCTTCAGGTCACCGAAGAGCGCCGGGTCGGGCTTCACCCGGTGCCGGTCGAGCCGGAGCACCGTGGTCTTGCGGGGGCCCTGGAGCTTGATCCGCACCTCGGTGTCTCCCCGGTGGTTGCTGAGGACCTCGCCGAGGCGGCTGACCATCGGCGGGGTGATCTTGACCGTGGGGATGGTCAGGACCACGGGGGCGTTGGTGCCGGCCGAGGAGATGTCGGGGACCTGCATCTCCATGGCGACCAGGCGGGGTACGTCCTCGCGCTTGTCGAGGCGTCCCTTGACGAAGACGACGGTGTCCTCGACGAGCTGGGTGGACACGAGCTGGTACGTGGCGGGGAAGAACATGCATTCGATGGAGCCGGCCAGGTCCTCGACCGTGGCGATGGCCCAGGCGTTGCCCTGCTTGGTCATCTTCCGCTGCAGGCCGGAGATGATGCCTCCGACGGTGACGATGGCACCGTCGGCGTGCTCCCCGCCGGTCAGCTGCGAGATCGAGGAGTCGGCCTTGTCGGACAGCACGTGTTCCAGACCGAAGAGCGGGTGGTCGGAGACGTACAGGCCGAGCATCTCGCGCTCCTGCGCCAGCAGGTAGGACTTCTCCCACTCGATGTCGGAGAACTCCACGTCGAGCCCGAAGCCCGGCTCGTCGCTCTCTTCCTCGCCCATGCCGCCGAAGAGGTCGAACTGCCCCTCGGCCTCCTTGCGCTTGACCTGCACCACGTTGTCGATCATCGGCTCGTGGTGGGCGACCAGCCCCTTGCGGGTGTGGCCCATCTCGTCGAAGGCGCCGGCCTTGATCAGTGATTCGACGGTGCGCTTGTTGCAGACGACCGCCTCGACCTTGTCCAGGAAGTCGGGGAAGCTGCCGTACTTCCCCTTCGCCTTGCGGCACCGGATGATCGAGTCGACGACGTTCTGGCCCACGTTGCGGACGGCCGTGAGGCCGAAGAGGATCACGTCGTCGCCCTGGGCGGCGAAGTTCGACAGGGACTCGTTGACATTGGGCGGCAGCACCTTGATGCCCATGCGACGGCACTCGTTGAGATAGACCGCCGACTTGTCCTTGTCGTCCTTGACCGAGGTCAGCAGCGCCGCCATGTACTCGGCGGGGTAGTTCGCCTTCAGGTACGCGGTCCAGTAGGTGACCAGGCCGTACGCGGAGGAGTGGGCCTTGTTGAACGCGTATCCGGCGAACGGCACCAGGACGTCCCAGAGCGCCTGGATCGCCGCATCCGAGTAGCCGTTCTTCTTGGCGCCCGCCTGGAAGAGGACGAAGTTCTTCGCCAGTTCCTCGGGCTTCTTCTTGCCCATCACGCGGCGCAGGATGTCGGCCTCGCCGAGCGAGTATCCGGCGATGATCTGGGCGGCCTTCTGCACCTGCTCCTGGTAGACGATCAGGCCGTAGGTCAGGCCGAGCGTCTCCTTGAGCGGCTCCTCCAGCTCCGGGTGGATCGGGGTGATCTCCTGCCGGGCGTTCTTGCGCTCGGCGTAGTTCGTGTGCGAGTTCATGCCCATCGGGCCCGGCCGGTACAGGGCCGAGACGGCGGAGATGTCCTCGAAGTTGTCGGGCTGCATCTGGCGCAGCAGCGAACGCATGGGGCCGCCGTCGAACTGGAACACGCCGAGCGTGTCACCGCGGCAGAGCAGTTCGTACGTCTTCGGGTCGTTCAGCGGGAGGCCGAGCAGGTCCAGCTTGACGCCCTTGTTGGACTCCACCATCTTGACGGCGTCGTCCATGATGGTCAGGTTGCGCAGGCCCAGGAAGTCCATCTTCAGCAGGCCGAGCGACTCGCACTGCGGGTAGTCCCACTGCGTGATGGTGACGCCGTCGGTGTGCCGCACCCAGATCGGGGCGTGGTCGACGATCGGCTCGCTGGACATGATGACGCCCGCGGCGTGCACGCCCATCTGCCGGACCAGGCCCTCGACGCCCTTCGCGGTGTCGATGACCTTCTTCACGTCCGGCTCGTTCTCGTACATCCCCCGGATCTCGCCCGCCTCGCTGTAGCGCGGGTGCTTGGGATCGGTGATGCCGTTGAGGTCGATGCCCTTGCCGAGGACGTCGGCGGGCATGGCCTTGGTGAGCCGGTCGCCCATCGCGTACGGGTAGCCGAGGACGCGGGCGGAGTCCTTGATGGCGTTCTTCGCCTTGATCTTGCCGTACGTGCCGATCATGGCGACCTTGTCGGCGCCGTACTTCTCCGTCACGTACCTGATCACTTCGACGCGCCGACGCTCGTCGAAGTCGATGTCGACATCGGGCATGGAGACGCGCTCGGGGTTGAGGAACCGCTCGAAGATCAGTCCGTGCTCGATCGGGTCGAGGTCGGTGATGCCCATCGCGTACGCGACGATCGAACCGGCCGCGGAGCCTCGGCCGGGGCCGACCGCGATGCCGTTGTTCTTCGCCCACATGATGAAGTCGGCGACGACGAGGAAGTAGCCCGGGAACCCCATCTGGATGATGATGTCCATCTCGTACTCGACCTGCTTCTGCCGGTCGTCGGGGACACCGCCCGGGAAGCGGCGCTCCATCCCGCGCCGCACTTCCTCCTGGAACCAGGTGATCTCCGTGAACCCGTCCGGGATGTCGAACTTCGGCATCAGGTCGCGCTTCTCGAACATCCCGGCGGTGTCGATCTGCTGCGCGACCAGCAGCGTGTTGGCGCACCCCTCCTGCCAGGCGTCGGAGGAGTCGACGGCGTACATCTCGTCGGTGGTCTTGAGGTAGTAGCCGGTGCCGTCGAAGCGGAAGCGGTCCGGGTCGGAGAGGTTCTTGCCGGTCTGGATGCACAGCAGCGCGTCGTGTGCGGTCGCCTCGTGGGCATAGGTGTAGTGGGAGTCGTTGGTCACCAGCGGCGGAATGCTGAGCTTCTTGCCGATTTCGAGGAGCCCGTCACGGACGCGGCGCTCGATCTCGATGCCGTGGTCCATCAGCTCCAGGAAGTACCTGCCCTCGCCGAAGATGTCCTTGTAGTCCGAGGCCGCCTGCACCGCCTCGTCGAACTGACCCAGCCGCAGCCGTGTCTGCACCTCACCCGAGGGACAGCCGGTCGACGCGATCAGCCCCTCGGACCACTGGGCGATGGTCTCCTTGTCCATACGTGGCCACTTCTGCAGCCAGCCCTCCGCGTACGCGTCCGACGACAGCCGGAAGAGGTTGTGCAGCCCCGTCGAGTTCGCCGCCCAGATCGTCTTGTGGGTGTACCCGCCCGAACCCGAGACGTCGTCGCGCTTCTGATGCGGCTGACCCCACTGGATCTTCCGCTTGTGCTTGCGCGACTCCGGGGCGACATACGCCTCGATCCCGATGATCGGCGTCACCCCCGCCTTCTGCGCCGAATGGAAGAAGTCGTACGCCCCGTGCAGATTGCCATGGTCCGTCATCGCGATATGCGACATGCCCATCTCATTGCACGCGTTGAACATGTCCTTGAGCCGCGCGGCACCGTCCAGCAGCGAGTACTGGGTGTGGACGTGAAGGTGCGTGAAGGGCGGCTTGGTCACGGCGTCGGGCCTCCGGGAGAACTGGCGATGGCTGGCTGGGGGGACAGCGTGGAAGTCTACGTCTCCGAGCTGACAGACGAGGGGCACTCCCGGGTACGGTCGCGCGTTGGAGGGGCTGAGAAGCCCGTCCCCTTTGTCATGCACGTCAGGTAGCAGGAGGCACCCACAGATGTCGGAAGCGCAGACCGGCGCGGCGCAGCGCGGGGAGCAGATTCTTGAGGTCTTCGACACCGCGTTCGGGGAGCTGCTGGCCGCCGATCCGGCTGCCTTCCGGGTCAAGTTCCGCAAGATGGCGGGCTCCGCGTTCGCCTTCTACCGGGGCACGGCGTGTCTGTTCTACAACGACCTGGAGCGGGAGCGGCACGGTGGCCCGTATCTGGACGAGCGGACCGGCCGGGTGTGGATCCACGGTGATCTCCACGCGGAGAACTTCGGCACGTACATGGACGCCAACGGCCGGCTGATCTTCAACGTGAACGACTTCGACGAGGCGTACGTCGGCCCGTTCACCTGGGACCTCAAGCGGTTCGCCGCCTCCGTCGCGCTGATCGGGTACGCGAAGGCGCTGGGCGACGACCAGATCACCGAGCTGGTCCGGATCTACGCCGCGGCCTACCGCGAGCGGATCCACGCGCTGGCGACCGGCGCGAAGAACAGCGACATATCGGAGCTGCCGCCCTTCACCCTCGACACCGCCGAGGGCCCGCTGCTGGACGCGCTGCGCGACGCCCGGTCGCTGACCCGGTTCTCGCTGCTGGACTCGATGACGGAGATCCGGGACTTCGAGCGCCGGTTCGCGGCGGGCGGCGGCTCGATCGATCTGGACGCGGCGACGCGCTACAAGGTGCTGGCCGCCTTCGACGGCTATCTGGAGACACTGCCGGAGTCGAGCCTGGCGCGCCCCGACTCCTACCGGGTGAAGGATGTCGTCGGCCGTCGCGGCATCGGCATCGGTTCGGCCGGGCTGCCCTCGTACAACATCCTTCTGGAGGGCAACAGCGACGCCCTGGAGAACGATGTGGTGATCTATCTCAAGCAGGCGCAGACCCCCGCCGTCTCCCGGCACATCACCGACGCGGCCGTGCGCGACTACTTCCAGCACGAGGGTCACCGCACGGTCATCTCGCAGCGCGCCCTGCAGGCGCACGCCGACCCGTGGCTGGGCTGGACCGAGCTGGACGGGGCCGGACAGCTGGTCGCCGAGGTGTCTCCGTACGCGGTCGATCTGGACTGGTCCGACATCGACGAGCCGGAGGAGATCGCCGCGGTCGTCGCCGACCTCGGCCGGGCGACGGCGACGATGCACTCCGCGGCGGACGACGAGAGCGGCCACTCGCTGGTGCCGTTCTCCACGGAGCGGGCGATCGACGCGGCGATCGCGGCGGACGAGGAGGGCTTCGCCGACCTGCTGGTGGACTTCGCCCACGGCTACGGCGCCAGGGCCCGCGCCGACCACCAGATCTTCGTGGATCTCTTCCGCAACGGCCGGATTCCGGGGCTGTAGGACCCTCGCGCGAAACTGTTCCCGCCCCTTCGGGGAGCGCCTACAGGTTCGCATGCGACACTCCTCGACGATGGACATATCCGGGACGCAGCTCAGAGTCGTTCGCGCGGCGCTTTTCACAGCGCTCGTCGTGACGCTCTCCAGCGCGTCCCATGTGCTGCTCTCCCGGGTCGCGCTGCCGCTGAACGTCGTCGCGCTGCTGGCCGGTGCGGTCTTCGCCGTGGCGTACGCGCTGGCCGGCCGGGAGCGCGGCTTCGGGGCGATCGCCGGGCTGCTGATCCCGCTGGAGCTGGCCGCCGACACCGTCTTCACCACCGGCCAGCACCTCTGTTACGGCGCGGCGGGCGGCCCGATCGCGGGCCCGCTGCGCTCGGTCGGCGTCGATGTGCTGTGCGGCGGCGGTGACATCGGCGCCGGGGCGGCCCAGGTCGGTGACGTCGGTACCCCGTTCGCCTCGGTCACCGGCGCCGGACACACGACGGCCGCGCTGCTGGCATCCCCGGGTCCCGCGGTGCCGTGGCTGCTGCTCGCCGCCCATGTGACGGTCGGGCTGCTCGCTGCGGCCTGGCTGCGGCGCGGCGAGTCGGCGCTCGTCGGCCTGTTGGGCGCGGTCGCCGTTCTGGCGTTCCGGCCGCTGCTGATCGCGGTCGCCGTGGTGGGTACGGCCCGCCGCTCCGAACGCCGCCGGGTGCGCCCCGCCGGACGCGGCCCGCTCCCGCTCGTTCACGCCCGTCTGCTCGTGCACTCCGTGGGACGGAGGGGACCGCCGCGCTCGGCCTGCGCCATCGCCTGAGCACGCACATCCCTGACGACGTACCACCCACACCACGGAGAGACGAACATGAGCAAGCGCAACAGCCAGGCCAACAAGACGGCGGCCCGCGAGCGACTGCGCGCCGAGCGCGAGCGCCAGGTCAAGAAGGACAAGGCACGCAGGCAGATCATCGTCGGTGTCTCGATCGTCGGCGCACTGGCGGTCGTCGGCGCCGCCAGCTGGGGTGTCATGCAGCTGAACAAGCCGTCCCACTGGGAGGCGGCCAAGGACGCGAAGAACGTCACGGCGCCCAAGAACACCTCGGGCGAGAACGGCACGACCGTCGTCATCGGCAAGTCGACCGCCAAGAAGACCCTGGAGCTGTACGAGGACTCGCGCTGCCCGATCTGCGCCACGTTCGAGCAGACCATCGGCGAGACGGTGCACAAGGACGTCGACGCCGGGAAGTACAAGATCAAGTACATCGGCGCCACGTTCATCGACAACGCCTCCAACGGCGAGGGCTCGAAGAACGCGCTGAGCGCGCTCGGCGCGGCGCTCAATGTCAGCCCCGAGGCCTTCCTCGACTACAAGTACGCGCTCTACTCCGCGAAGTACCACCCGGAGGAGACCGACGACAAGTTCAAGGACGACGCCTATCTGATCAAGATCGCCGACTCGGTGGACGCGCTGAAGGGCAACAAGGCGTTCCAGAAGGACGTCGAGGACGGTACGTACGACAGCTGGGCGATGAAGATGTCCGAGGCGTTCAACAAGAGCGGTGTGAGGGGAACCCCGACGCTGAAGATGGACGGCAAGGCGCTCACCGACGGAAAGAGCGAGAACGCTCCGATGACGGTGGCCGACTTCAACACCGCGGTCAACGCCGCGCTGAAGGGGTAGGGCCTCCGGCGGGCAGGGCCGAAGGCCCCGTCCGGCCGACGAACCCCCGGCTGCGGCTCTCCGACGGGCAGGCGAACTTCCTTGGTTCGCCTGCCCGTTCACCTTACCCGTCAGTAGGCTGATGGGCCGTGACCAGTCGACGTAATTCTCCGTCCCTGCCCGCCCCCAGCCGCCGCACGGTCGTCAAGGCCGCTGCCGCCGGCGCCGTCATGGCCCCCGCGCTGAGCGCCACCACCGCCCGCGCCGCGGACGGGCCCGCCTTCCTGCACGGCGTCGCCTCCGGCGATCCCCTGCCCGACGGCATACTCCTGTGGACCCGCGTCACCCCGACCCCCGACGCCGTGCCCGGCTCCGGCCGCGGCGTCGATACGGCAGTGCGCTGGGAGGTCGCCGAGGACAAGGAGTTCGCCCGGGTCGTCGCGCAGGGCTCCACCGTCGCGAGCGCCGCCTGCGACCACACCGTCAAGGCCGATGTACGGGGACTGAGCCCGGCCACCGCGTACTGGTTCCGCTTCTCGGCGGGCGACGGTACACGGGCCTGCTCACCGACGGGGCGCACCCGCACCGCGCCCGCGGCGGGCGCGGCCACCCCCGGTGTGCGCTTCGGGGTGGTCTCCTGCGCCAACTGGGAGGCCGGGTTCTTCTCCCCGTACCGGCATCTCGCCGCCCGCGCCGATCTCGACGCGGTGCTGCACCTCGGCGACTACATCTACGAGTACGCCTCGGGCAGCTACCCGGCCGCGAAGTACGTCGTACGTCCGCACGAGCCGAGGCACGAGATCCTCACCCTCGCCGACTACCGCACCCGGCACGGCACCTACAAGACGGACAGCGACCTCCAGGCGCTGCACGCCGCCCACCCGGTGATCGCGATCTGGGACGACCACGAGTTCGCCAACGACGCCTGGTCGGGCGGGGCCGAGAACCACACGCCGGGCACGGAGGGCGCCTGGGCCGACCGGGTCGCAGGCGCCAAGCAGGCGTACTTCGAGTGGATGCCGGTCCGCGCCTCCACCGAGGGCACCGTCTACCGCCGGCTGCGCTTCGGCAACCTGGCCGATCTCCACCTCCTCGATCTGCGCACCTTCCGCTCCCAGCAGTCGACGATCGGCAACGGCTCGGTCGACGACCCGGATCGCACGATCACCGGCCGGGCCCAGCTGGACTGGCTGAAGTCGGGCCTGGCCGGCTCGGACGCCGCCTGGAAGCTGGTCGGCACATCGGTGATGATCTCGCCGGTCGCGTTCGGTTCCGTACCCGCGCATCTGCTGGGTCCGCTGGCCGAGTTGCTGGGGCTGCCCAAGGAGGGGCTCGCCGTCAACGTCGACCAGTGGGACGGCTACACGGACGACCGCAAGGAACTGATCACGCATCTGCGGGACCGGTCGATCACCAACACGGTCTTCCTGACCGGCGACATCCACATGGCGTGGGCCAACGACGTACCGGTGAAGGCGGCCACGTATCCGCTCTCGGCCTCGGCCGCCACCGAGTTCGTGGTGACATCGGTGACCTCGGACAACCTGGACGACATCCTGCATGTCGCACCGGGGACCGTCTCGGTCGTCGCGAGCGCGGCGGTCAAGGCGGCCAACCGTCATGTGAAGTGGGTGGACATGGACTCGCACGGCTACGGCGTGCTCGACGTCACCGCCGAGCGCTCGCAGATGGACTACTACGTGGTCTCCGACAGGACGAAGCGGGACGCGACCGCCGCCTGGACGCGTTCCTACCGGACGCTCAACGGAACACAGAAGGTCGAGCGGGTGAACCAACCGGTGCGCTGAGGGTCTGTTTTCAGCCACTCCAGGCCGTGTTGACGGCGTATTACGTCGCTACGGCGGGTGGTGTGCTCCCCGACCCCAATGGGGACACACCACCCACCGGGGTAACGCGGGACGTTACGCCGACGTCTCAAACTCTGGAACGCGCAGAATTATTTCTTCCTGTTTCTCCGCTTTGCCCCGTGATTGATTGGGCTTGATCGATTCTCCTCAAGATCTGACATGCGCACGTAATCTCCCGGCGGCGGGGAAGGAAATCCCTCCCCCACACATCCGCGAGGAGTCCCTGTGCGCACTCTTGCCCGTATATCACCGCGTATGCGTAACCGTGCGATCGGCACCGCCGTCCTGGCCGGAACCCTGGCCCTGGCACCGCTCTCCGCCACCCCCGGCACCGCCGCCGCAAAGACGTCCGCCTCCTCCGCGTCCTCCGCGTCCGCCACGTCCGCCGAGAAGTGCGCGAGCGGTACGAGCGCCGGCGCCACCGCACGCGCGGCCCGCCCCTCGGGCGCCAAGCACGCCTCGGACCCCAATGAACTGACCGCGGCCCAGGCCAAGGCCATGGACACACAGCTCAAGGAGAGACTCGCGGACCGCCGGGTGAGCGGCTCCACGCTCGCCGCCGGAGCGACCGTCCCGGTCTACTTCCACGTCATCCACTCCGGCACCACCGGCAAGCTCACCGCGAGCGACATCAGCAGCCAGATGAGCGTGCTCAACGCGGCCTACAGCGGCCAGGGCACCGGCAACACCAACTCCGGCTTCCAGTTCTCGCTGGCCGGTACCGACTACACGGACAACGCCTCCTGGTACAACCTCTCGTCGGGCTCGGCCGCCGAGAAGTCGATGAAGTCGACGCTGCGCAAGGGTGGCAAGAACGCGCTCAACGTCTACACCGCCAACCTCGGCGGCGGCCTGCTGGGCTGGGCCACCTTCCCCAGCTCGTACACGTCCAGCCCGAGCATGGACGGCGTCGTCATCCTGGACGCCTCGCTGCCCGGCGGGTCGGCCACCAACTACAACGAGGGCGACACCGCCACCCACGAGGTCGGCCACTGGATGGGGCTGTACCACACCTTCCAGGGCGGCTGTAACGGCAACGGCGACTACGTCGCCGACACCCCGGCCGAGGCGAGCGCGGCGTACGCCTGCCCGACCGGACGCGACACCTGCACCAGCAAGCCCGGTGTCGACCCGATCCACAACTTCATGGACTACACCTACGACTCGTGCATGTACCAGTTCACGCCGGGCCAGGTGCAGCGGATGAGCGACAGCTGGACCGCCTACCGGGGCTGATCCACCGTCCGTACGAAGGGCCCCGCGTGCGGGGCCCTTCGTACGGTCACAGCGTGGCGAGGAATCCGAGCGAGACCTTCCAGGCCAGCTCGGCCGACGCCTGGTCGAAGTCGGACAGTTCGGGGTCCGTGAAGAGATGGCCCGCCCCCGGGTAGCGATAGATCTCGACATCGGCACCGGTCCGCTGCATCCGCAGATACCAGGAGTTCAGCCAGTCGTGCGTCTCGAACGGGTCGGGGTCCGCGACATGCAGTTGTACGGGCAGCTCGTCCACCGAGGCGTTCTCCGCGATGTCGGAGGTGCCGTGGAACAGCAGCAGACCGCGCGCCTTCTCGTCGCCGAGCGCCAGGGTCTGCGCGGTGGACGCGCCGAAGGAGAATCCGGCGTACACCAGGCCCCGGTCGGAGTAGGGCGCGGCGGCCAGCACGGCCCGCCTGAGCAGTTCGTCCTTGCCCACCTCTTCCTTGAAGGCCAGGCCCTCCTCGACGGTTTCGAAGGTGTGCCCCTCGAAGAGATCGGGCACGTGCACCTCATGCCCGGCGGCGCGCAGCCGGTCGGCGGCAGCGTGCACCGCGGGGCGCAGACCGTACGTCGAGTGGAAAAGCATGATGTTCATGGGGCCCATGGTGCCAGCTACGGCCGAGAGCATGGAGAGCGGCGGGATGGAGAGCGTGCTGCGTCCGCTGATCGTCGTCGGTGGCGCGGTCGTGATCACGCTGCTGGTCGGCTGGCTGGTCGATCTGCTGCTCAGACGGGCCGACGGCCGCCACCGGGAGACGCCGTTGTGGGGTCTGCTGCGGCGCTGCCGGATCCCGCTCCAGCTGACCCTGTGCACGGCGCTGCTGAGGGGCACGTACACCCACACCCGGCTCGAACCGGTCGACGACCATCGGGCGGGGATCGGCCAGGTGCTGACACTGGTGCTGATCGGCGCGTCGGCCTGGCTGGTCGTGCGGATCGCGGCGGCCGTGGTCGATTCCGTCTACGCCCGGTACGCGGCGAGGACCCGCGATCCGGCGCGGGTGCGGCGGGTCCGTACGCAGGTGACGCTGATCCAGCGGGTGGTCACGGCGATCGTGGCGGTCGTCGCGGTCGGCGCGATGCTGCTGACGTTCCCGGCGATGCGGACGTTCGGCACCTCGATGCTGGCCTCGGCCGGTGTCCTCGGCATCGTCGCGGGCATCGCGGCCCAGTCGACGCTGGGCAACCTCTTCGCGGGGCTGCAGATCGCGTTCGGCGACATGGTGCGGATCGGTGACACGGTGGTGGTGGACGGCGAGTGGGGCACGATCGAGGAGATCACGCTGACCTTCCTCGCGGTACGGACCTGGGACGAGCGGCGGATCACGATGCCGGTCTCGTACTTCACCGGCAAACCGTTCGAGAACTGGTCGCGCGGCGGTGCCCAGATGACCGGCTCGGTCTTCTTCCACCTCGACCACTCGGCCCCGGTCGCCGCGATGCGCGAGCAGCTGCGGGACATCCTGGGCGAGTGCGCCGCCTGGGACGGACGCAACTGGTCCCTGGCGGTCACGGACACCACACCGTCGACGATCCAGGTCCGCGCGGTGGTCACGGCGAAGGACGCCGACGACATCTGGACGGTGCGCTGTGCCGTCCGGGAGCAGCTCATCGGCTGGCTGCGCGACCACCATCCGTACGCGCTGCCACGGATCGCGACGGCGCCCGCGACGCCTCCGCCCGGTGACGAGTGGCCGAACCCGTCCCACCCGACGGACGAGAAACCGGCCGACCGTGACAAGTCGCCGCGCACGGGACGCGGCTGATCCGCCGCGCGTTCCCGCGGGCGCCGGCGGGAGCCGCCCCGTGCGACCGGACGCCTGCCTCAACCGGTTCCCGCGGGCGCCGGCGGCGGGCCGGCCCGCCGCCGGCGCCGCCTCACCGCAGGCTGCGTACATCCAGCTGTCGCAGCACCCGGTCGACGATCTCCGGGTCCGTGCCCGCCTCGTTGCGGGCCGACAGCACCGCGTGGCGGGCGGCCGACATCATTTCGCG
This sequence comes from Streptomyces sp. NPDC104309, assembly GCF_055584025.1. NCBI lineage: Bacteria > Bacillati > Actinomycetota > Actinomycetes > Kitasatosporales > Streptomycetaceae > Streptomyces > Streptomyces sp. NPDC104309. Next base: position 58,064 of record NZ_JBVJMV010000023.1, read on the forward strand.
CTGGACGCGGTTGACCGCCTTGAAGCGCTCGACGCGCTGCGCGTACGCCTCGCGGCGCTCCTCGTCGACCATGTCGGGACTGATCCGCGCCCCCACGTCGTACGCCAACCGCTGCAGCCGCTCCGCGACTTCCTCCGGGAACTCCTCGACCTCCTGGATCTCCTTGAGCCGTTGCTTCGCGGCCTTCGCGGCGCGGATCGCGAGGTCCTTCTCCAGCGATTCCTCGGCGTCCGTGTCCGCCCGGACCCGGAGCTTGCGGACCAGCCACGGCAGGGTGAGTCCCTGGACGACGAGCGTGGCCATGATCACGGCGAAGGCGATGAAGACGATCTCGTCGCGTCCCGGGAACGGCTTCCCGTCGTCCGTCTTCAGCGGGATCGCGAGCGCCAGCGCGACCGAGGCGACGCCGCGCATCCCGGACCACCACATGACGACGGTCTCCCGCCAGCTGGTGGGGATCTCCTCGCTGACGTCGCGCCGGGTGTGCAGCCGCTTGGCGAGCCAGGTCGCGGGCAGCAGATACAGCAGCCGTACGCCGACGACGACCGCGACGACGGCCAGACCCCAGCCGAGCATCCGGAGCTCGCGGCCGTCGGCCGTCCCGAAGACGTTGTGCAGTTCGAGGCCGATCAGTCCGAAGGCGACTCCGGTGACGAGGGTGTCGACGATCTCCCAGAAGCTACGGCCGGTGAGCCGCCCGAGGACGTCGTCGGCGTCGGCGGTGTGCTCGGCGAGGAAGAGCGCGGTGGTGAGGACGGCGAGGACACCCGATCCCATCAGCTCCTCCGCGAGCACATAGCTCACGAACGGCACCAGCAGGGTGAGGCCGACCTGGAGCGTGGCGTCGCCGAGCAGGCCCATGAGCTTGATGGTGATCCAGCCGAGCGCGAGGCCCACGACCACGGCGACGACCGCGGAGAGTACGAGCAGCCCGAAGGCCTCCGGCAGCGAGAACGTGCCGCTCACCGCGGCGGCGATCGCCACGTGGTAGAGCACGATCGCGGTCACGTCGTTGAACAGCCCCTCGCCCTCCAGGATGGAGACGAGCCTGCGCGGCAGCCCGACCGAGCCCGCGACGGCCGTCGCCGCGACGGGGTCGGGCGGGGCGACGAGCGCTCCGAGCGCCACCGCGGCGGCGATGGGCAGCCCGGGGACCAGCGCGTTGGCCACCGCGGCGACGGCGGCCGTCGTGATGAAGACCAGCGCCACGGCCAGCAGAAAGATCGGTCGTTTATTGGCGGCGAACTGCCGCCAGGAAGTGCGCTGCACGGAGGCGTAGAGCAGCGGCGGCAGCAGCGCGGGAAGAATGATCTCGGGCGGGATGTCCACATTCGGCACGAAGCTGAGGAACGCCATGCCGACTCCGGCGAGCGTCATCAGCACCGGCGCGGGCAGTCCCAGGCGTTCCCCCAGTGGCACCGTGACCACAGCTCCGAGCAACAGCAGGAGGAGCAGTGCCATTTGGTCCACGAGGTGCCTTCCGAGCGCGGTGAGCCGGCCACCGCGATCGGCCGACATGGGGTTTCAAGCCTGACACGCAAGGCCCGCTATCCAGACAACACCCCCTTCATGGCCCCCACCGGCCGACCATTCCTCCGATGTTTATACGGTCCCCCCTCTTCCGCTCCCTCTCCGGGGCGGGCAGTATGCGGCGTGCGTGATTCAGGGACAGGAACCCTCACCACATACATGACTGACAGGAGAATCCACGTGACCGCGTTCTCCCGAAGGCATTTCGTCGGCGCCGCCGCTGCCGGAACATCCGCGCTCTGGCTCGCCGGCTCCCGTACCGCATGGGCCGCGTCCGCCCCCGGCCCGGCGGGCCGCCCAGGGGCGGACGTCCACGAGACGACCGTCCGGGACGCCGCCATGACCTGGCGCACCCTCCCCACCGGCTGGCAGCAGGCCCCCTTCCTCGCCAACGGCTACCTCGGCGCCCAGCTGTACGCGGGAAAGACCGCCAACACGCTGAAGCTGATGCTCAGCCACAGCCAGGTGCAGGACCAGCGCGGCCAGTGGCGCGGCGGCATCGGCTTCTCCCGCCTCCCCGTCGGGTACTTCACCCTGACCCTCGCCGGGGAGATCACCGGCGTCGACTGGACCCTGGATCCGTACGACGCCGAGCTGCGCGGCACGGTCACCACCAGCCGCGGCTCGCTGGCCTTCTCCGCCCTCGTCCAGAACGACACCAGTGCTCTGCTGATCTCCACCCGGCCCTCCCCCGGCGAGGAGTCCGCCGCCTGGTCCTTCCAGTGGCTGCAGGCCGCCACCACCCGCAACAGCGGCAAGCCGGAGGACTACACGCCCAACCCGGACCCGCGCGTCGGCGACGGCTTCGTCGAGCAGCCGCTGCTCGCGGGCGGCGGCTGGACCACCGCCTGGCGCGAACGCCGCGAGGGCACCGGCCGGCTGCTCGCCGCACACCTCGTGTACCGCTTTCCCGGCCGGGTGTCGGAGGCGACGACCGCCGCGCTCCGGGCCGTGGACCGCACCCTCGCCACCGACCTCGACCGACTGGTGGACCGACACCGCGACTGGTGGCACACGTACTACCGGCGCAGCTTCCTCTCCGTGCCGGACAAGCGGCTGCAGAGCTTCTACCTCATCCAGCTCTACAAGCTCGCCGCGTCGACCAGGGCCGAGGGCCCGACGATCTCCGAATGGGGCCCGTGGTTCCCCGAGGTCGGCAACAACTGGACCGCGGTCTGGTGGAACCTCAACGTCCAGATCGGCATGGCGCCCGTCCATGGCTCCAACCACCCCGAACTCGACTCGGTGACGGGCGCCTTCCGCCGCTTCGAGCACAACCTCCCGGCCTCCGTCCCCGTCGACCACCGAGACGGCGAGAGCTACGCGCTGGGCCACCCCTCCGACTGGCAGCTGCGCGCGGGCGACACGTACGACGTCGGAGCCCCGGGCTCGGACCACGTCTCCGACAACTTCGGCAACCTCACCTGGGCGCTTCACAACGTCTGGCAGTCCTACCGGCACTCGATGGACCTGACCGTGCTGCGCGACGTGGTGTACCCGATCCTGGCGAAGGCCATCAACTTCTACGCCCACTTCCTGCACGAGGGCCCCGACGGCAGGCTGCATCTGCTGGAGACCCGCTCCCCCGAGTACGCCAACGCCGCGGACTGCACCTACGACCTCTCGCTCGTCCGCTGGGGCGTGCGCACCCTCATCACCTCCGCGAAGCTGCTGCGCAACGACGACCCCCGGCTGAAGCGCTGGCAGGACATCGACCGCAGGCTCACCCCGTACGCCGAGGACCCGGTGGCCGGCGTCATGATCGGCAAGGACGTCCCGCTCGCGGACTCGCACCGCCACCACTCGCATCTGCTCTGGCTCCATCCGCTGCGCGAGCGGAACTGGGACCGGGCCGGGGACCGCGATGTGATGCGGCGCTCCATGGACCACTGGGTCTCCATGCAGCAGCTGTGGCACGGATACAGCTACGCCACCGCCTCGTCCATGTACTCGGTGATGGACGAGCCGGAGAAGGCTCTCGACTTCCTGACCTTCTTCACCGATCTGAAGGTGGTCGCGGACTGCCAGATGACGGTCAACACCATGTACAGGGAGGGCAAGAACCTCGCCCTGGAGAGTCCGCTGTCCGCTGCCCAGTCGATGCTCGACATGGTGGTGCAGGGCCACGAGGGAGTCGTGAGGGTCTTCCCCTCCGTCTCGGACCGCTGGGCGGACGCCTCGATCGCTTCACTGCGCACCCAGGGCGCGTTCCTCGTGGACGCGGACCGCTCCGGAGGTGCCACGCGCTGGGTACGGGTGCACAGCGAGGCGGGCGCGCCACTGACCCTGGACCACTCGATCACGGGCCGGATCGACGTGCGCGACGCACACGGGCGACCGCTGCGCTGGCGGGAGACCGGGCCGGGCCGCATCGCCCTGAGCCTGCCGCGCGGTGGCACGGCGGTGGTCACTCCGCACGGCGCGCGCCCCTCCGGGACAGAACCGCGCGACGTGCCGTCGAACGGGACGTGGACCCGCTGGGGCCTGCCGGACCGCCCCTGACGACCGCCCGGGTGCCGCCGCGTCCGTACGACCGGAGCGGCACCCCGCGCCGGGGGCCCGGCCCCGGTTCCTTCGTTCGGTCGGGCCGGATCCTGCCGGGCGCCGCCGGCCCGGCAGGATCCGAACGAGAGGCCCTGGTCCTGCGAAGTGCGTCAGTCCTGCAGAGTGCGTCGCATCGCGCGGTGCGGAATACCCGCGTCCGGGAATTCGGGACCGTACGCCGCGTACCCGAGCCGCTCGTAGAAGCCGAGCGCATGGGTCTGGGCGTGCAGGTCGACGGCGGCCAGTCCCAGCTCGCGGGCCGCGTCCTCGATGGCCCTCACCAGCGCCACGCCGACACCGAGGCCGCGCGCCCGCTTGATCACCGCCAGCCGGCCGAGCGAGCCGACGGCGAGGTCCGTGCCGGTCTTGGCCGCTGCGGCCGGGCCGTGCAGCAGCCGCCCGGTACCGAGCGCCGAACCGTCCGCCGCGACGGCGATCACATGCACCGCGCCCGCGTCGTAGGCGTCGTACTCGATCTCCTCGGGCACGTTCTGCTCGCCGACGAAGACGTCCTTGCGGACCTGGAAACAGGCGGCGCGGTCCCGCTCGTCGACGACGGTACGGGTGGCGTACGGGGCGGGCGTGCCACTCATTCGCTCTCCGCGGTGATCTTGTCCAGGGCCTGCTGGAGGTCGGCAGGGTAGTCGCTGGAGAACTCCACCCAGCTGCCGTCGGCGGGGTGCTCGAAGCCGAGCCGGACGGCGTGCAGCCACTGCCTCGTCAGACCGAGGCGCTTGGCCATCGTCGGGTCGGCGCCGTAGGTCAGGTCGCCGACGCAGGGGTGGCGGTGGGCGGACATGTGCACCCGGATCTGGTGGGTGCGGCCCGTCTCCAGCTTGATGTCCAGAAGACTGGCGGCGCGGTAGGCCTCGATGAGGTCGTAGTGCGTCACGGAGGGCTTGCCGTCTGCGGTGACGGCCCACTTGTAGTCGTGGTTGGGGTGGCGCCCGATGGGGGCGTCGATGGTGCCGCTCATCGGGTCCGGGTGGCCCTGCACCAGCGCGTGGTACTTCTTCTCGACGACCCGGTCGCGGAACTGCGCCTTCAGCAGGGTGTAGGCGCGCTCGGACTTGGCGACGACCATCAGGCCGGAGGTGCCCACGTCGAGACGGTGGACGATGCCCTGGCGCTCGGCCGCTCCGGACGTGGAGATCCGGTATCCGGCCGCGGCGAGACCACCGATGACGGTCGTGCCGGTCCAGCCGGGGCTCGGATGGGCGGCGACCCCGACCGGCTTCACGATCACGACGATGTCGTCGTCGTCGTGCACGATCTCCATGCCCTCGACGGGCTCGGCGACGATCTGCACCGGAGCGGGTGCCTGCGGCATCTCCACTTCCAGCCAGGCACCGCCCCGCACCCGCTCGGACTTCCCGACCACCGAACCGTCCACCTGCACCTTCCCGGCAGCGGCCAGCTCGGCGGCCTTGGTGCGGGAGAAACCGAACATCCGGGAAATGGCGGCGTCGATCCGCTCGCCCTCCAGACCGTCGGGTACGGGCAGGGTGCGGACCTCGGGATACGTACTCACCTGATCGAGTATGCCTTGCGCCCGCTAGTCCTTGTGCACGGTGCCGTCGGGGTCCAGGCCCCGGAAGGAGAGGAGCACGATCAGGATGCCGCCGCAGACGATCGCGGAGTCCGCCAGGTTGAAGACGGCGAAGTGTTCGACGGAGATGAAGTCCACCACCGCGCCCTGGAAGGTGCCGGGAGCGCGGAAGAGGCGGTCGGTGAGGTTTCCGAGCGCTCCGCCGAGCAGCAGACCGAGCGCTATGGCCCACGGCAGGCTGTAGAGCTTGCGGGCGAGCCGGGCGATCACGACGATCACGGTGGCCGCGATGACGGTGAAGATCACCGTGTACGCCTCGCCGACACTGAACGCGGCGCCCGAGTTGCGGATCACCTCGAACCTCAGCCAGTTGCCGAGGACCTCGACCGGCGGGTGGTGTTCCAGCTTCGCGACCACGACCATCTTGCTGATCAGGTCGAGCAGGAAGGCGAAGGCGGCCACGACGAAGAGCACCGCGATCTTCCGCTTGCCCCTGCTCGGAGCGGTCTCCTCGACCCGGCCCCCGGCCTCGTCCCCTTCAGTCCCCTCGGCATCGGGGATGTCCGGCGTACCGATGATGCGCTCCGCCTCTGCCACGTGAGTCCCTCAACCCTAGGTTCCTGACTGAGGACGAGGGTACGACACACCGCCACGGATCAACCGCGTCGCTCCTGTTTCTGTTTGTCCTCGACACAGAGCGTGGCGCGGGGGAACGCCTGCATCCGTGCCTTGCCGATCGGATTGCCGCAGACCTCGCACAGCCCGTACGTCCCGGCATCGAGCCGGGCCAGCGCCCGCTCGGTCTGGTCCAGCATCTCCTGGGCGTTGGCGGCGAGCGACATCTCGTGCTCGCGGGTGATGTTCTTGGTGCCGGTGTCCGCCTCGTCGTCACCCGCCCCGTCGCCGGAGTCGCGCATCAGCCCGGCGAGCGCGGCACTCGCCGCCTCCAGCTCATTGCGCAGCCGCGTGATCTCGCTGCTCAGCACGGACCGCGCCTCTTCGACCTCCCCCGGCGTCCAGGGGTCCTCACCCGGCCGGACCGCCAGCTCGCCGGGGACTGCCGTGGCGATTCCACCGGCCGGAGGCACGACGCCCTTGCCGGGCGTGCGGGTCCGGGCCGCGCTCTTCTTGGCTACCACCGTGTGGGCTCCCGTCTGTTCGGCGGCCTCGGCCGCCACCGTGGCCGCCGCAGCGGCCTTCTTCGAAGCCTTCTTGGCCGCGCTCTTCTTCGCGGGCGCCCTCTCGGCCGACGCCGCGTGCTCGGCATCCGCGTGCTCGGCGGGCGCCGTCCTCTTCCGGACCGCGGTCTTCCTCGCGGCGGCCTTCTTGGCCGCGGCCTGCTTCACCGCGGACTTCTCGGCAGCCTCTCCGCTCGTGCTCCCGGCCGCCGCACCCGTGGATCTCGTTGACGCCGACTTCTTCGCGGCGGTCTTCTTCGCCACCATGGCCGCGGCCCCTTCACATATTGTGATCTTGCACGCGAATCGTGCTGGGACGATAAATCGACCCCAGCCCCGCGGCAACGGGGCACGCCGCCGAATCGCCCCTCCCCGTGTCCGGACACCGACGCGTCTGAATCCGTTGTGCCCAGCTCCCCGCCGGGTAATCCGCCTCCCGTCCCCCGCCGGGACTCCGTACGCCCGCGTCTGCCCATTCGGGTCACGCCCCGCCCCACGGGTTAAACCGGTCGGCCGTCGCCCGGACGGGCCCGTACACTGGCCTCAGCGAGAGGCGTGGATGGGACGAGTAGCGTCGTACGCAGCCAGGAGCGACCCGGGGACGGTGGGAGCCCGGGGGCGAGCGCGTCGTGAAGATCACCCGGAGCCGTCGGAAGAACGCCGCAAGGCAAGTAGAACCGGCATCGCGACCCCAATGAGGGGGCCACGGGCACACACCCGGGGCCAAGGAGGGTGGTACCGCGGGAGCCGATGAGGCCCTCGTCCCTCCGACGGAAGTGGAAAACGTCCGCCGGAGGAAGTCCGCCCATGACATCGCCGCAGTACCGCCAGGTGCCCGCCCAGGTCGACCTGCCCGCGCTGGAGCACGCCGTGCTCGATTTCTGGCGCGAGAGCAAGGTCTTCGCCAAGAGCCTCGAACAGTCCGAGGGCCGCCCCGAGTGGGTCTTCTACGAGGGTCCGCCGACCGCAAACGGCATGCCCGGCGCCCATCACATCGAGGCCCGCGTCTTCAAGGACGTCTTCCCCCGCTTCCGCACCATGCAGGGCTACCACGTCGGCCGCAAGGCCGGCTGGGACTGCCACGGACTGCCGGTCGAGCTCGCGGTCGAGAAGGAGCTGGGCTTCAACGGCAAGAAGGACATCGAGGCGTACGGCATCGCCGAGTTCAACGCCAAGTGCCGCGAGTCCGTGACCCGCCACACCGACGCGTTCACCGAGCTCACGACCCGGATGGGCTACTGGGTCGACCTCGACGACGCGTACCGCACGATGGACCCCGAGTACGTCGAATCGGTGTGGTGGTCGCTGAAGGAGATCTTCAACAAGGGCCTGCTGGTCCAGGACCACCGCGTCGCCCCCTGGTGCCCCCGCTGCGGCACGGGCCTCTCCGACCACGAGCTGGCCCAGGGCTACGAGACGGTCGTCGACCCGTCGGTCTTCGTACGCTTCCCCCTCACCTCCGGCCCGCTGGCCGGCGACGCTTCCCTCCTCGTCTGGACGACCACTCCCTGGACCCTGGTCTCCAACACCGCTGTCGCCGCGCACCCCGACGTCACCTATGTCGTGGCGACCGACGGCGAGGAGAAGCTCGTCGTCGCGCAGCCGCTCGTCGAGAAGGCGCTGGGCGAGGGCTGGGAGACCACCGGCCAGACCTTCACGGGCCGCGAGATGGAGCGCTGGACGTACGAGCGCCCGTTCACCCTGGTGGACTTCCCGAGCGTCGGCGAGGGAAGCGATGGACACAGCCCGGCCGAGGCCCACTACGTCGTCAACGCCGAGTACGTGACGACCGAGGACGGCACGGGTCTGGTCCACCAGTCCCCCGCCTTCGGCGCCGACGACCTCGTCGTCTGCAAGGCGTACAGCCTCCCCGTCGTGAACCCGGTCCGCCCCGACGGCACCTTCGAGGAGGACCTGCCGCTGGTCGGCGGCGTCTTCTTCAAGAAGGCCGACGAGGCGCTCACCGAGGACCTGGCCGCCCGCGGCAAGCTCTTCCGGCACGTCCCGTACGAGCACAGCTACCCGCACTGCTGGCGCTGCCACACCGCGCTGCTCTACTACGCGCAGCCGTCCTGGTACATCCGTACGACCGCCATCAAGGACCGGCTGCTCGAAGAGAACGAGAAGACCAACTGGTTCCCGGACTCGGTCAAGCACGGCCGCTTCGGTGACTGGCTGAACAACAACGTCGACTGGGCACTGTCCCGCAACCGCTACTGGGGCACCCCGCTGCCGATCTGGCGCTGCGAGGACAGCCACCTCACCTGCGTCGGCTCGCGCGCCGAGCTGAGCGAGCTCACCGGCGCCGACCTCTCCGGCCTCGACCCGCACCGCCCGTTCATCGACGAGATCACGTTCACCTGCTCGCACGAGAACTGCCAGCTGGAGGCGTACCGCGTCCCGGAGGTCATCGACGCCTGGTACGACTCGGGCTCGATGCCCTTCGCGCAGTGGGGCTACCCGTACAAGAACAAGGAGATCTTCGAGAGCCGCTACCCGGCGCAGTTCATCTCGGAGGCCATCGACCAGACCCGCGGCTGGTTCTACACGCTGATGGCGGTCGGCACGCTGGTCTTCGACAAGTCGTCCTACGAGAACGTGGTCTGTCTGGGCCACATCCTCGCCGAGGACGGCCGCAAGATGTCCAAGCACCTCGGGAACATCCTTCAGCCGATCCCCCTCATGGATCAGCACGGCGCGGACGCGGTGCGCTGGTTCATGGCGGCGGGCGGCTCCCCGTGGGCGGCGCGCCGTGTCGGCCACAACACGATCCAGGAGGTCGTCCGCAAGACCCTCCTGACGTACTGGAACACGGTCGCCTTCCAGGCCCTGTACGCCCGTACGTCGAACTGGGCGCCCTCCGCCGCCGACCCGGCCCCGGCGGACCGCACGGTCCTGGACCGCTGGCTGCTGAGCGAGCTGAACGCGCTGGTGGACCAGGTCACGCAGGCTCTGGAGGGTTACGACACCCAGCGCGCCGGCAAGCTCCTGTCCGCGTTCGTCGACGACCTGTCCAACTGGTACGTACGCCGCTCGCGCCGCCGCTTCTGGCAGGGCGACAAGGCGGCGCTGCGCACCCTGCACGAGGTCATCGAGACGGTGACCCGGCTGATGGCCCCGCTCACCCCGTTCATCACCGAGCGGGTCTGGCAGGACCTGGTCGCTCCGGTCACCCCGGACGCCCCCGAGTCGGTCCACCTCTCCGCCTGGCCGAAGGCGGACTTCGGGGCCATCGACCCGGCCCTCTCCACCCAGATGGCGCTGGTGCGCCGCCTGGTCGAGCTGGGCCGGGCCACCCGCGCCGAGTCGGGCGTCAAGACCCGTCAGCCGCTGTCCCGGGCCCTGGTCGCGGCCTCGGGCTTCGAGTCCCTCTCCCCCGAACTGCACACGCAGATCACGGAGGAGCTGAACGTCTCCTCGCTGGCCTCGCTCTCCGAAGTCGGAGGCTCGCTGGTCGACACGACCGCGAAGGCCAACTTCCGCGCGCTCGGCAAGCGGTTCGGCAAGGGCGTCCAGGCGGTGGCCAAGGCGGTCGCGAACGCCGACGCGGCGGCTCTGTCGCTGGCCCTGCGCGAGGGCACGGCATCGGTCGAGGTGGACGGCGAGACGGTGGCCCTCGCCCCCGACGAGGTGATCATCACCGAGACCCCGCGCGAGGGCTGGTCGGTGGCGTCCGACTCGGGCGCGACGGTCGCCCTGGACCTGGAGATCACCCCGGAGCTGCGGCGCGCGGGCCTGGCCCGTGACGCGATCCGCCTCATCCAGGAGGCCCGCAAGAACAGCGGCCTGGACGTCGCGGACCGTATCGCCGTCCGCTGGACGTCGGCCTCCCCCGCCACCGCGGAGGCCCTGACCGAGCACGCGGCCCTGATCGCGGACGAGGTCCTGGCCCTGGACTACGCACAGGGCGAGGCGGACGCGGAGTACGGCGCGCCGTTCGAGGACGAGGGCCTGTCCCTGACGTTCCGCCTCCGCAGGACGGAGCGGTAGCCCAGGCGCATCGAAGGCCCGCCCGGAACAGGGCGGGCCTTTCTGTATGCTCCCGGCAGAGCCCGGGGTCCGGGGTCCGGGCTCCGGGAAGGGGCAGGAAAGGGAACGGGGTTCCACCGGAGGCGCCCCCACCCGCACACCGCCCCCGTCCACGGCAAAAGGGCCGGGCCCCGGGGAAACCCCGGGGCCCGGCCCTCAGCCTGCCGACGGCTACGCGCTCACCGCGCGCACCGGGCTCAGTTGTCGTCCTCGTCGATCAGGAACCCACGCATCGGTGACGGGGCCTGCTGCATCGGCTGCGGCGCCTGCGGCCGCACCGGCGCCATCGGCTGGGTCATCGCCGGCGACATCTGCTGCTGACCGCCGTACGAGGGCCCACCGCCCATGGACGGGTTGCCGCCCATCGGGGGGTTGACGTGACCGCCGTGGTTGCCGCTCCCCATGGTGTGACCCATGACGCCCGCACCGGCCGGAGCCAGCGAGGGCGACGGCGGCAGCGAAGCGGTCGCCGGGGTCCGCGGCGGGGCCAGCGAGTCGTCGGCCTGGGTCTCCAGCTGACGCAGCTGGCTCTCCAGGTAGGACTTCAGCCGGGTCCGGTACTCGCGCTCGAAGCCACGCAGGTCCTCGACCTTGCGCTCCAGCGTCGCGCGGGCCGACTCCAGCGAGCCCATCGCCACGCGGTGCTTCTCCTGCGCGTCCCGCTCCAGCGCGTCCGCCTTGGCACGCGCGTCCCGCTCCAGTCCCTCGGCACGGCTGCGCGCCTCGCCGACGATCTTGTTGGCCTCGGAACGGGCCTCCGCGATCGCCTGGTCGGCGGTCTGCTGCGCGAGCGACAGGACACGGGCGGCGCTGTCGCCGCCGGGGCCCTGACCGGGCTGCTGCATCTGCGGCGGCGGCTGCATCTGCTGCATCTGCTGCTGCGGGGCGTGACCGCCCATGGGGCCGCCCATCGGGCCACCCATGGGACCGCCCTGCATCGGACCGGGGCCGTGCGGGCCCTGCGGGCCGGGGCCGTGCGGGCCCTGGGGACCAGGACCGTGACCGCTGGGACCGGCGGGCAGCTGCGGAGCACCACCGGGCAGCTGGGGGGGACCCATCTGCGGGGGCTGCTGCTGGACCGGCGGACCCGATATGGCGGCGGGCACAGGTGCCCCGGGCCGGTCCTGCGGCTCCGGCTTACGCATTCCCTGCTGCTGGTTCTGCGCGGCGGCACGCGTGGCGGCGGCCAGCTTCGCGCGCAGGTCCTCGTTCTCACGGAGCAGGCGCGTCAGCTCGGACTCGACCTCGTCGAGGAAGGCATCGACCTCGTCCTCGTCATAGCCTTCTCGGAGGCGGACGGTCGTGAACTGCTTGTTCCGCACGTCCTCGGGGGTCAGCGGCATCTCTTCTTCACCTCTACGTAGTCGTCGGCAGTCGGCAAGACCGTATCGCTCACAACCTGATCACGATGCTGATCAGGATGTAGACGATGATCATCAGAACGAAGAAGGACAGGTCGAGTGCCACGCCCCCGAGACGCAGCGGCGGGATGAACCGCCGCAGAAGCTTGAGCGGTGGATCCGTGACAGTGTAGGTGGCCTCAAGTATGACCACCATCGGCTTGCCGGGCTGCCATGAACGTGCGAACTGGAAGACGTAGTCCATGACCAGCCGGAAGATCAGCACGATGAGGAAACACATCAACGCGATATAGACAACCTGCAGTGCGACGCCCATTTCGCGCTTCCCTCTCCCCTGGCTCTCGTAGCTCCGGCCTTACGGCCGGGTCGTTCCCGGTGTCGTGTTCTCAGCTCTGGTTGAAGAATCCGCCCTCAGCAATGCGGGCCTTGTCCTCCGCCGTGACATCGACGTTAGCAGGCGACAACAGGAACACCTTCTGCGTCACGCGCTCAATGCTGCCATGGAGACCGAAGACGAGTCCTGCAGCAAAGTCGACAAGTCGCTTCGCGTCCGTATCGTCCATCTCCGTGAGATTCATGATCACCGGAGTGCCCTCACGGAAGTGTTCCCCGATGGTACGGGCCTCGTTGTAGGTCCGGGGGTGCAGCGTGGTGATGCGGTAGGGCTCCCGCTCGGACACAACCTTGGGCATGATCACCGGTGCGTTCTTCTCCATGTTCGGGCGTTCAGGTGTGATGGATGCCACGGGTGCGATTCGGGCGGGTCGCTCCCTTTCCGCCGGGATCTGAACCGGCTCCCGCTGCGCGGGAGGCTGCACCACTCGTACCGGTTCGTCCCGTTCCCGCTCCACCTGATGCGCGGGCTGGTGCCGCCGCCGGTCCCGCTCGGGCTCCGGCTCGGGTTCGAATTCGTCGTCGGGGTCGAACCCCGGACCGTCGTACCCATCGTCCTCCACGAGGCCGAGGTAGACCGCCATCTTGCGCATCGCGCCGGCCATGCTCCGAGTCCTCCGCTCTGTGGTGGATCGGCATCTGTCACCAAGTGCCCCGCGATCCACTGAGGCCTGCCCGCCATAGGCGGGAATGACCATATTTTCTGCTGTGGTCCGACCTGCTTGGCGACGTTACCCGAGCCTCGGTCGGACTCCGAGTACCGCCGTACCGACGCGCACATGTGTCGCTCCGGCCGCGACCGCGTCCTCGAGGTCCGAACTCATCCCCGCGGAGACCATGTTCGCAGCCGGATGGTTCCCGCGCAGGCGGGATGAGAATTCCATCAGCCGGTCGAAGGCGGCGCGTTGCCGTCCCGCGTACGGGCCGGCGAGCGGCGCGACGGTCATCAGACCGCCGAGCCGCAGCCCGGGGGCGGAGTCGACCGCGGCGGCCAACTCCTCGATCCCGTCCGGCGCGACACCGCCCCGGTCACCCCGTTCGCCGCTCTCCGCGTCGAGCGCGACCTGGATGAGGCAGCCGAGTTCGCGCTCCTCGCGCACGGCCGCCGCCGACAGGGCCGTGACCAATTTGACCCGATCCACTGACTGCACGACATCGGCATAACTCGCCACAGAACGAACCTTATTCGTCTGCAATTGACCAACAAAGTGCCAGATGAGCGACAGATCCGCACATTCGGCTGCCTTGGGGGCCGCGTCCTGGTCACGATTCTCCGCGACATGACGCACACCGAGTTCATGCAGAATCCGCACATCGCTCGCGGGGTAGGTCTTGGTGACCACGATGAGGGTCACTTCTTCCCGTTCGCGGCCCGCGGCGATACAGGCGGAAGCAATGCGTTCCTCCACCCGTGCCAGATTGTCGGCGAGTTGAGTCCTACGGTCCGTCATGCCCTATCAGTCCAACCAGACATATCCGGCGAGCCGCCCGGTGGTGCGGTCGCGGCGGTACGAGAAGTGATCGCCCGATTCGAGGGTGCAGACCGGCGATGCCTGCCGGTCGTCGACCCCGAGGGCTTCGAGCTGGGCCTGGACCCCGGCGGTGACATCCACGGCCGGGGTGCCCCAACTGGTCTCGGACCAGGCGGCCGGGACGCTCTCGGCGACCTCGGCGCGCATCCCCGACGGGACTTCGTAGCACCGCCCGCAGACAGCCGGTCCGGTGCGGGCGATGATCCGGTGGGGCTCGGCACCGAGTCCGACCATGGCCTCGACCACGGCGGGGACCACTCCCGCGACCAGACCGGGGCGGCCCGCGTGCGCCGCCGCCGCGATCCCGGCGACCGGGTCGGCCAGCAGTACGGGGGTGCAGTCGGCAGTGAGCACGGCGAGCGGCAGCCCGCGCCGTGCGGTCACCATCGCGTCCACCGCGGGGATCTCCGCGGCGTCGCCCCACGGGCCGTCGACCACCGCGACGTCCCGACCGTGCACCTGATTCATCCAGACGACCTGCGCCGGGTCCAGACCGAGGGCCCGCGCGGCGCGTTCCCGATTGGCCAGAACGGCGGCGGGGTCGTCTCCGACCGCGCCGCCGAGGTTGAGCTCCTCGTACGGAGCGGCGCTCACCCCGCCCCACCTGTCGGTGAAGGCGAAGTGCGCTCGATCCACTGAGGACACTGAAGGTGCTGCGGAACCTGCGTGATGCGGACTTATCACTTCAAGAAGTCCGGAACATCCAGTTCTTCGGCCGCGGAGTCCTGGTAGGGACGGGCCGGCGGGATGTGCGGCGGAGTGACCGGGGGCAGGTGACTCTCGCCGGCCGCCGGTACGGGCTCGGCCTGGATCGAGGACTCCTCGCGCGGGGGCACGGAGCCCAGTCCGCCGGTCTGGCGCACGGGCTCGGCGGTCCGGACCGGCGCAGCCGGCTCTTCACGCTTGGCGGAGTTCGCGCCCAGGACGTTCTCGCGCCGGGCCGGCGGCTGTCCGCCGTCGAAGCCCGCCGCGATCACGGTGACGCGGACCTCGTCGCCCAGCGCGTCGTCGATGACCGCACCGAAGATGATGTTCGCCTCGGGGTGCGCCGCCTCGCTCACCAGCTGGGCGGCCTCGTTGATCTCGAAGAGACCGAGGTCGCTGCCGCCGGAGATGGAGAGCAGGACACCGCGGGCGCCGTCGATGGACGCCTCCAGGAGCGGCGAGGAGATCGCCATCTCCGCGGCGGCCACCGCGCGGTCGTCGCCGCGGGCCGAGCCGATGCCCATGAGTGCCGAACCGGCCTCGGACATGACCGACTTGACGTCGGCGAAGTCGAGGTTGATCAGGCCCGGCGTCGTAATGAGGTCGGTGATGCCCTGGACACCCGAGAGCAGCACCTGGTCGGCCGACTTGAACGCGTCGAGCACGCTGACCTGGCGGTCCGAGATGGACAGCAGCCGGTCGTTGGGAATGACGATGAGGGTGTCGACCTCTTCGCGGAGCTCGGCGATGCCGTCCTCCGCCTGGTTCGCGCGTCGCCGGCCCTCGAAGGTGAACGGGCGGGTGACCACGCCGATCGTCAGGGCGCCGAGCGAGCGCGCGATGTTGGCGACGACGGGTGCGCCGCCGGTGCCGGTGCCGCCGCCCTCTCCGGCGGTGACGAAGACCATGTCGGCCCCCTTGAGGACCTCCTCGATCTCCTCACGGTGGTCCTCTGCCGCCTTGCGACCGACGGCCGGGTTGGCCCCGGCGCCGAGGCCGCGGGTGAGTTCGCGGCCGACGTCGAGCTTGACGTCGGCATCGCTCATCAACAGGGCTTGCGCATCAGTGTTGATCGCGATGAACTCGACGCCCTTGAGACCGACCTCGATCATTCGGTTGATGGCATTGACACCACCGCCGCCGACACCGATGACCTTGATGACTGCGAGGTAGTTCTGCGGTGCTGCCACGTCGAAGGCCTCTCGCCTCGAGTTACGTGTCGTCGCTTCGCGGTAGTCCCGCCGCGACGACGGATGCCGATTGG
Organism: Streptomyces sp. NPDC104309; assembly: GCF_055584025.1. NCBI lineage: Bacteria > Bacillati > Actinomycetota > Actinomycetes > Kitasatosporales > Streptomycetaceae > Streptomyces > Streptomyces sp. NPDC104309. Next base: position 74,149 of record NZ_JBVJMV010000023.1, read on the forward strand.
GACGGTCCGGAACGCCGACCCAAACCCTAACGTTGAAGTTTAGGGTTACCAGTGTGTCTGCTTCATGGACTCTTCCGAACAGGACACTAAGTCGACAAGTGGCGCCCGTTCAACGAACACGCCGAACCTCCCGTTTTTCTTTTCACCCTATGTGATCACCCGTAGCGCTGACCAACCAGGGTGCTGGCCAGGCCGAATATGCGTCAACTACCCGACACGGCAGGGGCGGTGGGTGCACTCACGTCGAAGTGTCCCGCTTTGGGAGCGGCTTTCATGAGAGCGGTGAGGACTCTCGCCTTCACCGACCCGTCCTCCCCGCTGCCCCAGACCACCGTCCGCCCCCGGGTGAGCTCCAGGGAGATCGAGTCGTACGAGGTGACCCGTACGACCTCGGTGTCCCTGGCGATGCCGTCCGGAAGGCCGCCCGCGACCCGGACAGCCTCCCGCACCAACCGGTCGCTGTCGAAGCGGCGCAGACTCGCGGAGCGATCAGGCGTCAATTCCAGCAAAGGTACATGGCCGGGCGTTTTGTCCACTTTTGCGAAGCGCACGCCTTTCGCGTCCACTTCAATGAACTTTGCGCCCTTTTTCATCAACAGGACCGGCTGCCGTTCGGCCACCTGAAGTCGGATTCCGTGCGGCCATGACCGCGCGACATCCACCGAGTCGATACGGGGCAATTTCTGGCGCAACCGGTCAGCGATGGCATCGGTGTCCACGGAGATCAGCGGAGCGCCGATCGGCACCGCCGCAGCGGCCTCCACCTCGGCCGGAGTCAGCACGTCGACCCCGCTGATCCCGACCTGTTCGGCACGGAGCCAGGCGGAGCCGTAGAGCGCCCAGGCGGCGCCGGAGCCGAGCAGCAGCACCAGCACGCCGATCACGATCAACTGTCCGCGGCTGGGCGTTCTGCGCCCCTGCGGGCGCGGGCGCGACGGGCGGGCCGGGGAGTCCTCCCGCTGTGCTGCACCGCGCTGGGCGGTCGTCGGTCCGGCCACGCTCGCTCCTTATGCCGGGTCCGGGGAGCGCCGCCCCCGGACCCGGCCACCGCCTCACGCGCCTCGGCGTGCGGCAATCGCCTCGTACACCATGCCGACGAGCAGGTCGTCGGCGTCCCGGCGGCCGAACTCGGCGGCGGCGCGGGACATCTCGTACAGCCGGTGCGGATCCGCGAGCACCGGAAGGACGTTGCCCTGCACCCACTCGGGGGTGAGCGCCGCGTCGTCCACCAGCAGACCGCCGCCGGCGTTGACCACCGGCTGGGCGTTGAGCCGCTGTTCACCGTTGCCGATGGGCAGCGGGACGTAGGCGGCGGGGAGCCCGACGGCGGAGAGTTCGGCGACGGTCATCGCGCCCGCGCGGCAGAGCATCATGTCGGCCGCCGCGTACGCGAGATCCATCCGGTCCACGTACGGTACCGGGATGTAGGGCGGCATCCCGGGCATGTTGTCGACACGCGGCAATTCGTTCTTCGGACCGACCACGTGCAGGATCTGGATCCCGGAGCGCTGCAGCAGCGGGGCGACCCGCTGGACCACCTCGTTGAGATGGCGGGCGCCCTGCGAGCCGCCGGAGACCAGCAGCGTCGGCAGGTTGGGGTCGAGGCCGAAGGCGGCACGCGCCTCGGGGCGGACCCGGGCCCGGTCCAGGGTGGCGATGGTCCGGCGCAGCGGGATGCCGATGTAGCGGGCACCGCGCAGCTTGCTGTCGGGGGTGGAGACGGCGACCCCGTGGGCGTACCGGGAGCCGATCTTGTTGGCCAGGCCCGGCCGGGCATTGGCCTCGTGGACGACGATCGGCACACCGACCCGCTTGGCGGCGAGGTAGCCGGGCAGGGCGACATAGCCGCCGAAGCCCACGACACAGTCCGCCCTGGTGCGTTCCAGGACCTGCTCGGCCGCCTTGATGGTGCCGCGCAGCCGTCCCGGGACGGTGATCAGTTCCGGGGTGGGCTTGCGCGGCAGCGGCACGGCCGGGATCAGGGCGAGTTCGTACCCCCGCTCGGGTACGAGCTTGGTCTCGAGTCCGCGCTCCGTGCCGAGGGCAGTGATTCCCACGGTCGGGTCCTGCCTGCGCAGGGCGTCCGCGAGGGCAAGCGCGGGCTCGATGTGGCCGGCGGTCCCCCCACCGGCGAGTACGACATGCACCGAAATTCACCGCTCTCCGGACGGACGCTTCTTGACGCGCCGTCTCATCGTCTTCCATCTCACCCCGGGCCTCCGCATGGCCAGGGCCGCCTTCGCGGCGGGATCCTGTCGCGCGAACGCGATCAGCAGCCCGACAGCGAACATGGTCGGCAGCAGGGCCGATCCTCCGTAGGAGAACAGCGGGAGCGGGACACCGGCGATCGGCAGCAGGCCGAGCACCGCACCAATATTGATCACGGTCTGCACCATGATCCAGGTGATCACACCTCCCGCGGCGTACCTCACGAAGGGGTCCTCCGTGCGTCCGGCCACGCGGATACCCGCATAGCCTAGAGCCGCGAAGAGGGCGAGTACCGACAGCGTCCCCGCCAACCCCAGTTCCTCCCCGGTGATGGCGAAGATGAAGTCCGTGTGCGGTTCAGGTAGTTGACCCCATTTTTCCACACTCGCACCGATCCCGGAACCGAACCATCCGCCGGACGCCAGAGCATAGATGCCGTGCACGGCCTGCCAGCAGGAGTCCCCGGGCCCGGGATCACTGGCGCCGACGCAGGCGAGCCTGGACATCCGGTTCGGGCTCGTCTTGATCAGCACGAACGCGATCACCCCGGCGAAGCCGAGCACCCCCGCGAAGAGCCGGGTGGGGGCCCCGGCGATCCAGAGCAGTCCGAACAGGATCGCCGTGAGAATGATCGCAGTGCCCATGTCGCCGCCGAGCATGATCAGCCCGAGGAGTACGAAGGCGACCGGGACAAGGGGCACGAGCATGTGTTTCCACTGCGTCAGCAGCTGTTTGTCCTGTTTGCGGGCGAGCAGGTCCGCGCTCCACAGGACCAGGGCGAGCTTCCCGAACTCGCTGGGCTGGAGCAGGAAGGGACCGCCCAGAGAGAGCCAGTTCTGGTTGCCGTTGATCGACATTCCGATCCCCGGCACTTGGACCAGCGCCATCAGGAAGACGGTCCCCACGAGCAGCGGATAGGCGAACGCCCGGTGCAGTTTGACGGGCATCCGGGCAGCGAGCGCCATCAGTCCGGCACCGATGACCGCGGCGAGGAACTGTTTGCGGAAGAAGTAGGTGCCGGGCTTGTGTAGCTCCAGGGCCTTGATCATCGAGGCGGAGTAGACCATCACCAGGCCGAGCACGGTGATCAGCAGGCCGGCGCCCAGGATCAGGTAGTACGCGGTCAGCGGGCGGTCCCAGGCCCGGCGCGCCTCTTCGTACATCCGCCGCACACCCCCGCTGCGGGGAGCACGTGGGCTGCCGGTGGAGCGCCCCTTGGGACGCGCCGCCGAGGGGCGCCGGGTGCCGGTGACCGACCTGACCCGCAGGGCGGGACCGAGCGGTGCGCCGGGGCCCGCGCCCGCGAGGAGGGGCGGGGTGAGCGCCCGGCTGATCGCCGTGCCCCGTGAGCGGTCCTCACGGGGCACGGCGGAGCTCTCTTCGGCCGGCATTGTCGCTGTCCCCTCCACTGCTCGTGCCCGGGGCCGCCGCCGAGGGCCGGGGCCCGTGGCGCGGCCGCCCGCACCCGGTTGTCCGGGACAGTACGGCGCAGAGGCCGGGCCCGTCAGGCGCTCTCGGCGGCGAGTGCGCGGACCGCGTCCGCGAACGCCTCGCCCCGCTTGTTGTAATTGACGAACATGTCCATCGAGGCGCAGGCCGGGGCCATCAGTACGGTGTCCCCCGGCCGGGCGAGCCGTGCCGCCTCGCGGACCGCCTCGGACATCGCCCCAGTGTCGGTCCGGTCGAGGTCGACCACCGGGACCTCGGGGGCGTGTCGCGCGAGGGCTTCGCGGATCAGCGCCCGGTCGCGGCCGATCAGCACGACGCCCCGCAGCCGCCCGGCCGCCCCCGTCACCAGTTCGTCGAAGGCGGCACCCTTGGCGAGGCCGCCGGCGATCCAGACGATCGGGTCGTAGGCGGCGAGGGAGGCCACGGCGGCGTGGGTGTTGGTGGCCTTGGAGTCGTCGATGTACGCGACCCCGGCGACGTCCGCGACGTGCTCGATGCGGTGCGGGTCGGGGCGGAAGGCCCGCAGTCCGTCCCGTACGGCCGCGGGCTCGACACCGAAGGCGCGGGCCAGGGCCGCGGCCGCCAGGGCGTTGGCGATGTTGTGCGGGGCCGGCGGGTTGACGTCGGCGACCTCGGCGAGCTCCTGGGCCTGCTTCTGCCGGTTGGCCACGAAGGCGCGGTCGACGAGGATGCCGTCGACGACGCCCAGTTGGGACGGGCCCGGTGTGGCCGTCGTGAAGCCGATGGCGCGGCAGCCCTCCTCGACATCGGCCCCGCGGACCAGGTCCTCGGTCGCCTTCTCGGCCGCGTTGTAGACGCAGGCGATGCGGTTGCCCTCGTAGATCCGGCCCTTGTCCGCGACGTACGCCTCCATGGAGCCGTGCCAGTCGAGATGGTCGGGCGCCAGGTTGAGGACCGCCGCCGAGTGGGCGCGCAGCGAGGGCGCCCAGTGCAACTGGAAGCTGGACAGCTCGACGGCGAGTACGTCGTACTTCTCGTCGCCGAGGACGGCGTCCAGGAGGGAGACGCCGATGTTGCCGACGGCGGCGGTGCGCAGCCCGGCCGCCTCCAGGATCGAGGCGAGCATCCGTACGGTCGTGGTCTTGCCGTTGGTGCCGGTGACCGCGAGCCAGGGTGCCGGTTCCCTCCCGTCCAGGCCGCGCAGCCGCCAGGCGAGTTCGACGTCGCCCCAGACCGGGACACCCGCCTCGGCGGCTGCGGCGAAGAGCGGCTTGTCGGGCTTCCAGCCGGGGGTGGTGACGATGAGCTCGGTGGACTCGGGCAGGGTCGCCCCGTCGCCGAGGCGCACGGTGATGCCCTGCGCCTCCAGCTCCGCGGCCTGCGCACGGGACCGTTCGTCGTCCCCGTCGTTGACCACCGTGACGACGGCCCCGAGGCCGTGCAGCACCTTGGCCGCCGGGATTCCGGACACCCCGAGTCCCGCGACGGTGACGTGCTTGCCCTGCCAGTCCTGGTTGCTCACTTCTCGGCTGCCCATCCCGCGTAGAAGAGACCGAGTCCGACGATCACGCACATGCCCTGGATGATCCAGAAGCGGACCACGACAAGGACTTCGGACCACCCCTTGAGTTCGAAGTGGTGCTGGAGCGGCGCCATCCGGAAGACCCGCTTACCGGTCATCTTGAAGGAACCGACCTGGATGACCACGGACATGGTGATCATCACGAAGAGGCCGCCGAGGATGGCCATCAGGAACTCGGTACGGGAGCAGATCGCCAGACCGGCGAGGGCGCCGCCGAGGGCGAGCGAACCGGTGTCTCCCATGAAGATCTTGGCGGGTGAGGTGTTCCACCACAGGAAGCCGAAGCAGGCGCCCATCAGCGCCGAGGCGACGACCGCGAGGTCCAGTGGGTCGCGTACCTGGAAACAGGCGTTGGGATTGGTCAGGGTCGTCGCGTTGGCGCAGGACTCCTGGAACTGCCACAGCCCGATGAAGGTGTACGCGCCGAAGACCATCACCGACGCACCGGTGGCCAGGCCGTCCAGACCGTCCGTCAGGTTCACGCCGTTGGACATGGCGAGGATCATGAACAGGGCCCAGACGACGAACAGCACCGGGCCGATCGACCAGCCGAAGTCCGCGACGAACGACAGCTTGGTGGAGGCCGGGGTGTTGCCGCGGGAGTCGGCGAACTGCAGCGAGAGCACCGCGAAGGCGATACCGACGATCAGCTGGCCCGCCATCTTCGCCTTGGCCCGCAGACCCAGCGAACGCTGCTTGACGATCTTGATGTAGTCGTCGAGGAAGCCGACGAGACCCATGCCGGTCATCAGGAAGAGCACCAGCACGCCGGAGAAGCGCATCTCCTCTCCGGTGATCAGCTTCGCCGCGAGATACGCGATGATCGTCGCCAGGATGAAGGCGATGCCGCCCATGGTGGGCGTGCCCTTCTTCGACCCGTGGGTGCGCGGGCCGTCGTCCCGGATGAACTGCCCGTATCCCTTGCGGGCCAGCAGCTTGATCAGCAGCGGAGTTCCGACCAGGGTCAGGAAGAGCCCGATGGCCCCCGCGAAGAGGATCTGCCTCATCGGCCGGCGACCTCGCCCTCGGACGTGTTCTCCAGCAGCGTCATGACGACCTGCTCCAGGCCGACCGACCGGGACGCCTTCACCAGCACGACGTCTCCCGGGCGCAGTTCACTGCGCAGCAGGTCGACGGCAGCCTGTGCGTCGGACACGTGCACCGACTCCTCACCCCACGAACCCTCGTTGTATGCGCCCAGTTGCAGCCAGGAGGCCTCTCTGCCCCCGACCGCGACGAGCTTGCTGACGTTGAGCCGGACGGCGAGCCGTCCGACCGCGTCGTGCTCGGCGAGCGAGGCGTCGCCGAGCTCGGCCATGGGGCCGAGCACCGCCCACGTACGCCGGCCCTTCCCCATGGCGACCAGCGCGCGCAGCGCTGCTCTCATGGATTCGGGGTTCGCGTTGTAGGCGTCATTGACGAACGTCACGCCGTCCGGACGCTCGGTGACCTCCATGCGCCAGCGGGAGAGGGTGCCCGCCTCGGAGAGCCCTTCGGCGATCTCGTCTGCGGACAGGCCCAACTCATGGGCGACGGCGGCCGCGGCGAGCGCGTTCGACACGTGGTGCTCACCGTACAGGCGCATGGTCACGTCGCTGCACCCGGTGGGTGTGTGGAGCTTGAAAGTGGGGCGGCCGTCGTCGGTGAGACGGACATTCTCGCCCCGTACGTCCGCATCCGCGGCTTCGCCGAAGAGCAGCACCGGGGCTTTCGTACGGGGGGACATGGCACGCACGAGCGGATCGTCGGCGTTGAGCACGGCGCGGCCGTCCTCGGGCAACGACTCGACCATCTCGCCCTTGGCCTGGGCGATCTGCTCCCGGCCGCCGAACTCGCCGATGTGGGCGGTGCCGACGTTGAGGACGAGGCCTACACGAGGCGGGACGAGACCGGTGAGATAGCGGATGTCGCCGATGTAGCGTGCGCCCATTTCGAGGACGAGGTGGCGGGTTTCCTCCGTGGCGCGCAGCGCGGTGAGCGGCAGGCCGATCTCGTTGTTGAGGTTGCCCGCCGGGTAGACGGTGGGCCCCTTGCGTTCGAGGAGCTGGGCGATGAGGTCCTTCGTGGACGTCTTGCCCGCGGAACCGGTGAGGGCGACGACGGTGGTGCCGAGGCGGCCCACGACGGCGCGGGCGAGCGCGCCGAGTGCGGCCACGACGTCGTCGACGACGATCGCCGGAACACCGACGGGGCGGGCGGCCAGCACGGCTGCCGCGCCCGCCTCGACGGCGCGCTGCGCGTAGTCGTGGCCGTCGACCCGCTCGCCGACGAAGGCGACGAACAGGCTGCCTTGCTTCACCTCTCGGGAGTCGATGACGACGGGCCCGCTGACGGTTGCTGCCGGATCGGGTATGTCGTGCGACTGCCCGCCGACGATTTCGGCGATCTCGGCGAGGGAAAGGGCGATCACTTGGTCATCCCTGACTGTTGTTCTCGTGGGTGTGGGCGCGGTGGGCGGCGCTCTCGGTGCCGCTGTGCCCCAGGGAACGCTCGATGGCCGCGCGCAGGACCACGCGGTCGTCGAAGGGGCGGACCACGCCGTGGATGTCCTGGCCCTGCTCGTGGCCCTTGCCGGCGATCAGCACCGTGTCACCGGGCTCGGCGCGGGCGACTGCGGCGGCGATGGCGGCGGCCCGGTCGGCGTCGACCAGGACGTCGCCGCGCTCGTGCACGGGCACCTCGGCGGCGCCCGCGAGCATCGCGGCGAGGATTCCGAGAGGGTCCTCGGAACGGGGGTTGTCGGAAGTCAGTACGGCGGTGTCGGCGAGGCGGGCCGCCGCGGCGCCCATCGGGCCGCGTTTGGTGACGTCGCGGTCGCCGCCGCAGCCGAGGACGATGTGCAGCCTGCCCTTGGTGACCTTGCGCAGGGAACGCAGGACGGACTGGACGGCGTCGGTCTTGTGCGCGTAGTCGACGACCGCGAGGTACGGCTGTCCGGCGTCGACGCGTTCCAGCCGGCCGGGGACGCCCGGCACGGCGGCGACGCCGTCGGCCGCGGTCTGGGGGTCCAGGCCCGCGACGGCGAGCGTGACGATCGCGGCGAGGGTGTTGGCGACGTTGAACGGGCCGGGCAGCGGCGCCCTGGCCGCGATCCGCTCGCCCTCGGGACCGACGACGGTGAAGGTGGAGCCCAGCGGCCCCACTTCGACGTCCTCGGTGCGCCAGTCGGCGTCCGGGTGGCCCTCGGCGGAGAAGGTGACGACCGGGACGGACGCCTCGGTGATCAGCCTGCGGCCGTACTCGTCGTCGAAGTTGACGACGCCCCGCCGGCTGCGCCGCGGGGTGAAGAGCTGCGCCTTGGCCTGGAAGTAGTCCTCCATCCCGGAGTGGAACTCCATGTGCTCCGGGCTGAGGTTGTTGAAGACCGCAACGTCGAAGACGCAGCCGTCGACCCGGCCGAGCACCAGGGCGTGGCTGGAGACCTCCATCGTCACCGAGTCGACCCCGCGTTCGCGCATGACGGCGAACAGGGCCTGCAGATCGGTGGCTTCGGGGGTGGTGCGCTCGGACTTGATGCGCTCGTCGCCGATCCGCGTCTCCACGGTGCCGAGCAGCCCGGTGGCGCGCCCGGCGCCGCGGAAGCCACCCTCGACGAGGTACGCGGTGGTGGTCTTTCCGGAGGTTCCGGTGATGCCGATCTGGAGGAGGTCGGCACCGGGCCGTCCGTAGATCTCGGCGGCGAGTTCGCCCATCCGGCCGCGCGGGTCCTCGGTGACCAGCACCGGCAGTCCGGTGGCGGCGGCGCGCTCGGCGCCGGCCGGGTCGGTGAGAACCGCCGCCGCGCCGAGGCCGGCCGCCTGGGCTGCGAAGTCGGCGCCGTGGAACCGGGCGCCCGGCAGGGCCGCGTACACATCACCGGGGCGGACCGCCCGCGAGTCGTGGGTGATGCCGGTGACCTCGCCGGATCCCGGCGGTTCGACTCCCAGCCGGGCCGCCAGCTCGCCGAGGGGTGTCGGCCTGAGCCGATCCGGGCGGGGCGCTCCCGGGTAGTTCACAGGGGCGTCCTTCTGGGTGGTTTGGAACTGATCAGCGTGGGGCACGGCGGTGAGCGTACCGGGCCCACCCGGCCTCTCGCGAAGTGAGGGGCCGGGGTTCTGGTGGTTCCCGTTCCGGTTCCCGGGATCGGGGGTGATGGTTGTCACTGGCTGGTTTCCCCGTGTTCACTCGCCGGGCTTGAAGGACACCGGCAGCCGTGCTGACTCGCTGCCGGACGGTGGGGTCTGGAGGGTCTTCAGAGCGAACTCCATGACCTGTTTGTAGATCGGTCCACAGATCTGACCGCCGAAGTAGCTTCCCTTGGTCGGGTTCTGGATCGCGCAGTAGACCGTGATCTGGGGGTTGTCCGCGGGTGCGAAGCCCGCGAAGGACGCGGTGTAGCCGTGGTAGCCGCCGCGGACCGGGTCGACCCGGTTGGCCGTACCGGTCTTGCCCGCCACGCGGTAGCCGGGGATCTTGGCCTTCGCTCCGGTGCCTTCCTCGTCACCGACCACCGATTCCAGCATGGCGGCGAGCGTCCTGGCGGTCTTCTCGCTGACCACCCGGGTCCGTTCGGGAGCGGGGGCGGACTTGAAGTGGCCGTCGGGGCCCTTGGTGCCGCGTACCAGCGTGGGCGCGATACGGACCCCGTCGTTGGCGATCGTCGAATAGATGGAGGCGGCCTGCATGGCGTTGAGGGAGAGTCCCTGGCCGAACGGGATCGTGTACTGCTGCGAGGTCGACCAGTCCTTGGGCTTGGCGAGGATGCCGGGGGTCTCGCCCGGGTAGTCGAGACCGGTCGGCGAGCCGATCCCGAATTTGCGCAGGTAGGAGTAGAGGACCTGGTTGGCCTCGGCCTGGCTCCTGCCGAGTTCTCCGGTGGCCAGGATGGTGCCGATGTTGCTGGACTTGGCGAGTACGCCGTTGAGCGTCAGGTACCAGGTGGAGTGGTCGATGTCGTCCTTGAAGAGCCGGTCGCCGCGGTGCAGCCGGTTGGGGACGGTGACATGGGTGCCGGGGGTCGCGACCCCCTCCTCCAGCACGGCGGCCATGGACATGACCTTGCTGGTGGAGCCGGGCTCGTACACGTCCTGGAGCGCCGCGTTGCCCAGCGAGGCCGCGTCGGCCTGCGAGAGGTCGTTGGGGTCGAAGCCCGGCGCGTTGGCCATGGCGAGGACCTCGCCGGTCCTGGTGTTCTGCACGACCACGTAGCCGCGGTCCGCCTTGGACTTCTTCACCTGGTCGGTGATGGCCTGCTGGGCGGCCCACTGGATGTCGCGGTCGATGGTCAGCTCGATGTCGGACCCGGCGACGGCCGGGACCTCCTGGGTGCCCGCTGTGGGCACCCGCCGACCGCCGGACTGGGCGTACTTGATCTTGCCGTCCTCGCCCGCGAGCTCCTTGTCCAGCTGCGATTCGAGGCCGCCCGCACCCTTGCCCTCGGCGTTGACGTAACCCAGTATCCCGGCGGCGAGCCCGCCGTTGGGGTAGACCCGCTTGGTGGTCGACTCCTGGAAGATCCCGGCCAGCACATTGGCTCCGGGGCCGCCGGCCGCCTTGTCCTTCGTGGCCTTCTCGGCGAAGACGGACTTGAGGTCCTTGATCTGGTTCCAGACCTGCGGGGTCCGGCGGCGGGCCAGGACGGTGTAGCGGCCCTTCTTGGACAGCTTCGCGGTCAGCTCGGCGGCATCGACGCCGAGGATCGGGGCGAGGAGGGCCGCCGCCTGCTGGGGCGCGTCGGGGGCCTTGCTGAACTCGGGCGTGAACATCGACGGGTCGGCGGTGATGTCGTACGCGTCGACGCTGGTGGCCAGCGCGATACCGCTGCGGTCGGTGATCTGACCGCGCTCGGCGGAGATCGTGTAGCTGAGGTAGCGGTTCACCTTGGCCTTGGCCGCGTACGCGTTGGCGTCGACGGCCTGGACCTGGAGGAGCCGGACGACGAACGTCAGCATGACGAGCGTCAGGGCAAGGCTGACCAGGCGGAGCCGGGGGCGCGGGCTGCCGAGACGCAGCGAGGACACGGGGCGGCTGCGGGGCTTCCGGGCGCGGGGGGCCGGGGACGACGGGCGGCGGCCGGCCGGCCGGGGGCGTCCCTGGCCGCCGGCGGCGCCGCGGGGGCGCGCGGGCCCGGGGACCCGGCGGCGCGGTGGTTCCTTGGGAGGCACTGCGTCACCTGCCTGGGCTCGTCGAGGGCTGGTCTGCCGAGGCGGGCGGGGCCGCGGAGGGGCCGGGCGCCACGGCGGTACCGGAGGGGGTGGCCGGTGCCGGGGGGGAGGGCGAGCCGGGGGACGGCGCGCTCGCGGGGGGCGTACGGGGCTTCCGCGGCGGCGCTGTGGGGGTCGGCCGGGCACTCGTCTCGGCGGGTACGCCACGGACCTTGCCGTCCGGGTCGAGGAAGGCGGGGCTGCCGCCGGGCACCATGCCCAGCCGGCGGGCGCGGCGCTCCAGGGCGTCCGGCTCGGAGTAGTTGTCGACGTCGTTCTGGAGGGCCTGCTGCTCGTCGGTGAGCTGAGTGGTCTTCTTCTTCAGCTCGCTCAGCCTGAACGATCCTTCGTTGAGGGCCGAGTTGAGCACCAGGAGCGTGATGAGCCCACCGCCGAGAAGCAGCACGACCAGCAGGACGAAGGGGGTACGGGCCGCGTTGCTGGGCCCGGACGGCATCAGCCGGGCGATCCTCGCCGCCCGCCCTCTCAACTGCGCGGCCGGTCTGCTCACCGTGCCGCCCCCGGCGTCGCCGGTGTCCGGGTCCCCGGTCGCCGGGCACTCATCGTTCCTCCTCGCGGATCCGCTGGGCGCCTCGCAGCCGGGCGGGGGCGGCGCGCCGGTTCTCGGCGACCTCCTCCTCCGTGGGCAGCTCCGCGCCACGGGTCAGCAGCTTCAGCCGGGGCTGGTAGCGCTCGGGCACGACCGGCAGTCCGGGCGGCGCCGTGGTGGCGGCACCCGCCGCGAAGACCTGTTTGACCAGCCGGTCCTCCAGCGAGTGGTAGGAGAGAACGGCGATGCGACCGCCGACCGCGAGGCTCTGCACGGCGGCCGGAATGGCTCGCTCCAGCACGGTGAGCTCGCCGTTGACCTCGATGCGCAGCGCCTGGAAGGTGCGCTTGGCGGGGTTGCCGCCGGTGCGCTTGGCCGCCTGGGGCAGCGAGTCACGGATCAGCTCGACGAGCCGGGCGCTGTTGCTGAACGGCTCCTTCTCGCGCTCGCGCACGATCGCGGAGACGATCCGCTTGGCCTGCTTCTCCTCGCCGTACGCGCGCAGGATCCGTACCAGTTCACCCGCCGGATAGGTGTTGAGCACCTCGGCTGCGCCGATGCCCGTCGTCTGGTCCATGCGCATGTCCAGCGGGGCGTCCTGCGAGTACGCGAAGCCGCGGTCGGCCTCGTCCAGCTGCATGGAGGAGACGCCGAGGTCGAACAGGACTCCCTGGACCTTCGGGATGCCGAGCCTGGCGAGCACCTCCGGCAGTTCGTCGTAGACCGCGTGCACCAGGGTGGCCCGGTCGCCGTACGGGGCGAGCCGCTCGCCGGAGAGCCGCAGCGCCTCCTTGTCCCGGTCCAGCGCGATCAGCCGCGCGGAGGGGAAGGCCGAGAGCAGTGCCTCGCTGTGTCCGCCGAGTCCCAGGGTGCAGTCGACGACCACGGGCTGCTGCGGGCCCGGCACCTCCAGAGCCGGGGCCAGCAGGTCCAGGCACCGCTGGAGCATCACCGGGACGTGTCGGGTCTGGCTCATGTGCCCTCTCAGGCTCAGGTCCCGTGTGGCTCCACGTACGGCCTGGTCCCCACCCGCTCAGAAGGGGAGGTCGGCCGGCGCCGGGGAAGGGGCGTCGGTCGACCGGCGAGCGGGAGAGGGCCGGACCGTACGTACGCCGCGCACACGGGGGAAATCTACGGAATGTGCAGGGTGTCGGTAACTTCCCGTCACTTTAGTCCACCCTGCCATTCGATCGATTCCCGATCAATCAGCCCGGCAGCGCGTCGCTCCGGCCCCTGTTCACCCGGTCGAACCAACGACGGCGAAGCTTGTGGGCTACCTCACAACAAGCCTCGTCGACGTTCTTTGTCCCTTTCCGCAGCACGACGGGGCCGCTGGTGAGAGCTAACGTCATAGCCATGCCGACTTCCGCACACTCCCCCGCCGAGCCTTCCGCACCCGCTGCCGACCGGGCCCGTTCCGGAGGAACGGTCACCGACCGCCTCGTCGAAGCGAACACCCGGTACGCCTCCGCGTTCGAGGACCCGGGCATGGACGCCAAGCCGGTGCTGCGCGTCGCCGTGGTCGCCTGCATGGACGCCCGGCTCGACCTGCACGGCGCCCTCGGTCTGTCGCTCGGCGACTGCCACACCATCCGCAACGCGGGCGGCGTGGTCACCGATGACGTCATCCGTTCGCTGACCATCAGCCAGCGGGCCCTGGGCACCCGCAGCGTCATACTGATCCACCACACGAACTGCGGCCTGGAGTCGATCACCGAGGAGTTCCGCCAGGAGCTGGAGCGGGAGGTCGGCCAGCGTCCGGTCTGGGCGGTCGAGGCGTACAAGGACGCCGACCAGGACGTGCGGCAGTCGATGCAGCGGGTGCGCACCTCGCCGTTCCTGCTGCACACCGACGACGTCCGCGGCTTCGTCTTCGATGTGACCAGCGGCCTGCTGCGCGAGATCCTTCCCACCTCCTGACCGCCCGGTCGGTGCCGGTCCGGGCGGCCCGGGACGGTGCCCGTCGGAGCCGATATCCCCACCCGAAGCCGACATACCGCCCCCACTTGTCCACAGGCGAGTGACACGAAGCGGTAACGGCAACAAGAATGCGCATGTGACATCTCGCCGGACGTTTCCGGAGGGGTGTCCATGTTTCGGGGTGGGCCGGGCCGCCGCACGCGCGCCGGCCCGTGAATTGGGGTATCCCCTGCTCCTGGTGAGCGTGGGGCAGGGCCGAGGAGGGCCGGGTGACGACCTATGACGATCGAGCGAGCCTCACAGATCTGACCACGACCGCGGAGCGGGTGCGCAGGTCGGTGGAGAGTGTGATCGAGGGCAAGCCCGAGGTCGTACGGCTTTCGCTGACCGTGCTGCTGGCGGAGGGACATCTCCTCATCGAGGATGTCCCCGGCGTCGGCAAGACGATGCTGGCCAAGGCGCTGGCGCGGTCCATCGACTGCTCGGTGCGACGCATTCAGTTCACACCGGACCTGCTGCCTTCGGACATCACCGGTGTGTCCATCTTCGACCAGCAGCGGCGCGACTTCGAGTTCAAGCCGGGCGCGATCTTCGCCCAGATCGTGATCGGCGACGAGATCAACCGGGCCTCGCCGAAGACCCAGTCGGCGCTGCTGGAGTCGATGGAGGAGCGCCAGGTCACCATCGACGGGCACACGTACGAGCTGCCCGACCCGTTCATGGTGGTGGCCACCCAGAACCCGGTCGAGATGGAGGGCACGTATCCGCTGCCCGAGGCCCAGCGCGACCGGTTCATGGCGCGGGTGTCGATCGGCTATCCGAGTCCGGAGGCCGAGCTGCAGATGCTCGACGTGCACGGCGGGCTCTCGCCGCTCGACGATCTGCAGCCGGTGGCGCACGCCCATGACGTGGTGAAGCTCATCGACGCGGTACGGACGGTCCATGTGGCCGACGCCGTGCGGCGGTACGCGGTGGAGCTCGTCGGAGCCACCCGCGGCCATCCCGATCTCAGGCTCGGCGCCTCGCCGCGAGCCACCCTGCACCTGCTGCGCGCGGCGAAGGCCTCCGCGGCGCTGAGCGGCCGGGACTACTGCCTGCCGGACGATGTGCAGGCCCTGTCGGTCGCGGTCCTCGCGCACCGGCTGCTGCCGACGGCGCAGGCCCAGCTGAACCGCCGTACCGCCGAGCAGGTCGTGCTGGAGATCCTCCAGCAGACACCGGTACCGACCGCCGGTGGCGGCGTCGCGCGGGTGCAGCCCCAGCACCGGCCGGACCGTCCGGTCCATGGCCGGCAGCAGCCCGGCGTACGGCGGGCCTGATGGCGGCCGGGGGGCCGGCCGCCATGGACGACGGCGACGACAGGGGCGGTCTGCGGGCCGCGCTGAGCGGGCTGACCACGCGCGGGCGGTCCTTCCTCGCGGCGGGAGTCGCCGCGGCGATCTGCGCCTACGTGCTGGGCCAGGCGGATCTGCTGCGGGTCGGGCTGTTGCTCGCCGCGCTGCCGCTGGTCTGTGTGGTGGTGCTCGTCCGCACCCGCTACCGGGTGGCGGGTACCCGGCGGCTCTCGCCGTCGCGGGTGCCCGCGGGCACGGAGGCGCGGGTCCACCTGCGGATGGAGAACGTGTCGCGGCTGCCTACCGGGCTGCTGATGCTGCAGGACCGGGTGCCCTACGTGCTCGGGCCGCGTCCCCGGTTCGTGCTGGACCGGGTCGAGGCGGGCGGCCGTCGCGAGGTGTCCTACCGGGTGCGGTCGGATCTGCGCGGGCGCTACCCGCTGGGCCCGTTGCAGCTGCGGCTGAACGATCCGTTCGGGATGTGCGAGCTGACCCGTTCTTTCAGCGCGTACGACACCCTCGTCGTCATTCCGCGGACCGAGCCGCTGCCGCCGGTACGGCTGGCGGGCGAAGCCTCGGGATACGGCGACGGGCGGCAGCGTTCGCTGGCGCTGGCCGGTGATGACGACGTGATTCCGCGCGGCTACCGGCACGGCGACGATCTGCGCCGGGTCCACTGGCGTTCCACCGCGCGCTACGGCGAGCTGATGGTGCGCCGCGAGGAGCAGCCGCAGCGGGCCAGGTGCACGGTGCTGCTGGACACCCGGCGGATCGCCTATCAGGGGACGGGGCCCGACTCCGCCTTCGAGTGGGCGGTCTCCGGGGCGGCGTCCGCGCTGCTGCACATGCTGGAGCGCGGCTTCGCGGTGCGGCTGCTGACCGACGACGGGAACGCCGTTCCGGGCGAGAGCACGGGGGGCTTCGCCGGATCGACGCAGGAGTCCGCCGACTCCTCGGGCCTGATGATGGACACCCTGGCGGTGGTCGACCATTCCGACGGGGGCGGTCTGTCGCGCGCGTACGACGTGCTGCGCGGCGGCGACGAAGGGCTGCTGATCGCGTTCTTCGGTGATCTGGACGAGGAGCAGGCGGCGGTGGCGGCCCGGATGCGGCAGCGCAGCGGTGGCGCCGTCGCGTTCGTACTGGACAGCGTGGCCTGGACGCAGGGCGGCGCCCCGCCCACGGGGTCGGACGCGGACGTCGAGCGGCGGCTGCGGCTGCTGCGCGAATCCGGCTGGACGGCGGTGGCGGTGGCGCCCGGGGCCGGTCTCGCCCGGTACTGGCAGCAGGCGGCGGGGCACCCGGGCGTAACCGCGCAGTCAACCGCCGTCGGCGGCGGCACAGGTGGCACGACAGGTTTCTCCGGGGGATGGTCATGAACGGTCGTGGTCGGCTGGCGCTGTGCGCCTTCGCGGCGACGCTGATGGCGGCGGGCTCGATGCTGCCGCTGGTCGAGCCGGCCGGGTGGATTCTTCAGGCCGCGCTCCTGCTGGCGGTCCAGAGCGGGGCGGGGGTGCTCGCCCGCCGGGTGCCCATGCCCCGGATGCTGGTCGTCGCGGCGCAGACACTGGTCACCCTGGTTCTGCTCACGGTGGTCTTCGCCAGGGGGCAGGCGTTGGTCGGTGTCCTGCCGGGTCCGGAGGTCGTCCAGCGGCTCGCGGATCTGCTGACGTCGGGCGCCGAGGACGTCGGAAGGTACGCCGCTCCGGCGCCCGTGACGGACGGCATCCGGCTGATGATGATCGGCGGTGTGCTGCTGGTCGGTCTGGTCGTGGACACCCTCGCGGTGACGTTCCGCAGCGCCGCCCCGGCGGGTCTGCCGCTCCTCGCGCTGTACTCGGTCGCGGCGGGACTGTCCGAGGGAGGAGCGGACTGGCTCTGGTTCCTGCTCGCGGCCGGTGGCTATCTACTGCTTCTGCTGGCCGAGGGCCGGGACCGGCTCTCCCAGTGGGGACGGGTCTTCAGCGGCGCGTCCGGATCCCCGAGGGGTTCGGCGGTCGGTGCGGCGATCTCCGGCAGCCGCCCCACGGCCCCGGTCCGCACCGGCCGCCGCATCGGTGCGCTGGCGCTGGGGGTCTCGCTGGTCGTGCCGGCGGCGCTGCCCGCGCTGGACGGCGGGCTGCTGACCGGTACGGGCGGCGGGAACGGCAAGGGCGGAGGCGGAGGCACCATCTCCGCGGTGAATCCCCTGGTCTCGCTGCAGAACAATCTGAACCAGCCGGAGAACCGGCAGGTGATGTCCTACCGCACCGACTCCGGTGACCCGCAGGGCTTCTATCTGCGGATCCTGGCCCTGGACCAGTTCAACGGGAACGAGTGGCGGCCCTCCACGCGCCGTCTGGAGGACGTGCCCAAGCGGCTGCCGACCCCGGAGGGCCTGGGCCCGGACGTCCTGGTCACGGAGACCAACTCGACCATCTCCGCGTCCCGCTCCTACCAGCAGACCTATCTGCCGCTCCCCTACCCCGCGTCCGAGGTCCGGATCGGCGGACGCTGGCGGTACGAGCCCCGGGGGCGGACGCTCGTCGGTGACGGCGGGGAGACGACCCGTGGCGCGCAGTACCGGGTCTCCAGTCTGGTGGTCCAGCCGACCGCCGATCAGCTCGCCGCGGCGGGCGCCCCGCCGGTCGCGCTGCGACGCGAGTACACCCGCGTTCCCGACTCCCTGCCGAAGGTGGTCGGGGAAACCGCGGACAAGGTGACGAAGGGGGCCGGCAACGACTACGAGCGGGCGGTGAAGCTGCAGGACTACTTCGCCTCGGAGGGCGGTTTCAGCTACGACACCTCGGTGACCTCGGGCACCGGGAGCGCGGCGATCGGACGGTTCCTCAAGGAGAAGCGGGGCTTTTGCGTCCATTTCTCGTTCACGATGGCCGCGATGGCGCGGACGCTGGGCATTCCGGCCCGGGTCGCGGTGGGCTTCACTCCCGGCACCGGGCAGCCGGACGGCTCGGTCTCGGTCGGACTGCGCGATGCGCATGCCTGGCCGGAGCTGTATTTCGAGGGCGTCGGATGGACCCGTTTCGAGCCGACCCCGACGCGGGGCTCCGTCCCGTCCTACACCCGGCCGGACGCCCCGGCCGGTGGCGCCGCGGACCCGGTTCTGCCGGAAAGGGGCGCCTCGGCCGCCCCGACGGCCGCCCCGTCCGTCTCGGACAGTTGCCCGGCCCAGCTGCGCAAGCAGGGCGAGTGCGGCGGACCGACGGGGCCGGGGGTGGCGACGCCGACTGATTCCGGAACGCCTCTGGGCACCGTTCTCGGTCTGTCCCTGGTCGCCGTGGTGGTCGTGGTGCTGCCCTTGCTGCCGCTGCTCTGGCGGCTTCGGGTGCGCAGGCGTCGGCTGGGCTTCTCCGCCGGACGGACGCGGGCGGACGCGACGGCCAGAACGCTGGCGGCCTGGCAGGAGATCATCGATACGGCGTGGGACCACGGCATCGAGCCGGACGACTCCCGGACGCCCCGTAAAGCGGCGGCCCGGGTGGTGCGCCTGGGCCGGCTCGAACCGGATGAGGCCGCCGCAGCGCACCGGGTGGCCGGGGCGGTGGAGCAGGTGCTCTACGCCCGGGAGCCCCGGTCGGGCACCGGGCTCGCGGCGGATGTGGAAGCGGTACGGGCCGGTCTGCGGGCATCGGCCGGCCGGCTCGCCCGGATCCGCGCAGTCGCGGTACCGCGCTCGGCCATTCGGGTGATCTGGGGAGCATCGGAACGGTGGGCGGCGTTCACCGGCAAGGGGGCGGCGCGGTTGCGCCGTGGCCCGTGGACGGGTTGGCTGCGACGGCCGTCCCGCCAGCAGGGGTGACAGGGGCGTGGACTGCGGTCCGCGTCCCTGGCCTCAGTCGCCGTACGGCCACCTGAGCGGGTGCCCCCGGACCCGTCCGGATCCCTTCGTCGTCCCGCTCGCCGATCCGGCCTGATCCGAACGAGAAGTCCTGGCCCCGCGTCCCCGAGCGGTCGGGCGGCTCGGAGCTTTCTCGGCCCGGCCGGACGAGGGGGCGCCGTCGATCGCCGGGCCGGCTCGGCTCCGGGCGGAGGCCGAAGACTGACCGGGCCGCGGCGGACACATGTGAGGGGCGGTCGCGAAGACGCGACCGCCCCTCACCCAAGAGTGTCCGAGATCCTACTGCCCCTGTTCGTCACGGCGACGCTGCCACCGCTGCTCGATCCGATTCATGACGGTCCGGCGTTGCCTGGGCTGACGGCGTCCGCCGCTGCCTGCGGCTGCCTGCTGCTCGCCGGGCTTGGGGGCTTTGCGCCAACCGGTGACCGCAAGAACCGCACAGCCGAGCATGACGAGGAACCCCACCACGCTGATCCAGATCTGCTGGGCGACCATTCCGGCCATGAGGAGCGCGATACCCACCAGAAAGCCTGCGACCGCCTGGTAAACCCGTCGCCGGGTGTACGTACGCAGTCCGCTTCCCTCGAGCGCTGTCGCGAACTTGGGATCTTCGGCGTACAGCGCTCGCTCCATTTGCTCGAGCATTCGCTGCTCGTGCTCCGAGAGCGGCACGGAGTCCTCCTCGTCGTCGGCCGCGGGGGGGCGACCGGTATGCGGCCCTTCCAGGATAGGCAGGGAATCGCCCCCGTGAAACCCGCCCTCTTTGCCAATCAGCCAGTCCGGGCCGCCACGACGGCTCAGCTGCTGAGGCGTTGATTCCCCAACCTCCGATCCGTCATGCCGGATGGTGTCCCCCGATCATACGTGGCGAAGCCCCCGATCGGGGGTCCTGAGACGTACTCCATCTGCGGTTGCGTCCCTGATCAGCCACGCTACGGCCGAGCTGCCACCGGTCGGCTGCCTCGCGCTCAGGCGCGCTTCGTGCCCAGGACGTGCAACTGCGTCGCGACCGAGTGGAAGGCGGGCAGTTCGGCGGCGGCCGCCTCCAGCTTGAGCAGCGCCTCCATGGCACCGGGTTCGGTGTCCACCAGGACGCCCGGGACGAGGTCGGCGAAGACCCGCACGCCGTGGACCGCGCCGACCTCGACATCCGCCGCGGAGACCAGCTCGGTGAGCTGCTCCGCGGTGTAGCGCCGGGGCACCGGGTCCCCGTCGCCCCAGCGGCCCGCCGGGTCGCTGAGCGCCCGCCTGGCCTCGGTGAAGTGCCCGGCGAGTGCCCGTGCCAGGACGGCGCCGCCGAGCCCGGCGGCGAGCAGGCTGAGCGCACCGGACGGCCGCAGCGCCTCGACCGCGTTGCGCACGCCTTCGGCGGGGTCGTCCACGTACTCCAGGACTCCGTGGCACAGCACCGCGTCGTAGCCACCGCGTTCCACCACGTCGAACAGGCCGTGGATGTCGCCCTGGACGCCGCGGACCCGGTCGGCGACCCCGGCCTCGGCGGCACGGCGCTCCAGGGCGAAGAGCGCGTTGGGGCTGGGGTCGACGACGGTGACCCGGTGGCCGAGGCGGGCGACCGGCACCGCGAAGTTGCCGGTGCCGCCGCCGGTGTCCAGAACATCCAGGGCGTCCCTGCCGGTCGCCTTGACCTGGTGGTCGAGGGCGTCCTTCAGGACCTCCCAGACCACGGCGGTACGGAGGGAAGCGCGGGGGCGCAACTGGTCCGACACGGCAGATGACTCCTCGGCACGATGCCGCCGCTGACGGCGGAGCGTGAACAGTGCAGGTGGTGCAGGTGCTGTCCACCCTATTGCCTCGCACCGCCGTCACCGTCATCGCGCGTCGGGCCGCTCCTTCCGGGCCTTCGGGAGCACCGGCTGAAGGACCAGCAACCGCTCGACCAGACGCAGGAACATCGCCACGTCCCGCAGCAGGTCGTCGGCGTCCCGCCGGCTGGCCGCGCCCGGTATGCCGGCTTCCGCTCGGGCCCTGCGGCGGGCCCCGGAGGCGAACAGTGCGCTCCACTCGGTCAGCTCCGGAGCTATTTCCGGGAGGACCTCCCAGGCGCTGCGGATCCGCTCCCGGCGCCGCTTGGAGGTCTCGGGACGGCCCCGCGCGGCGAGCACGGCCGCGGCGATGCGCAACGCGGCGAGGTGGGCGGTGGCATACCGCTCGTTCGGCACATCGAGAACGGCGGCCTCGTCGAGGCCGGTGCGGGCCTGGGAGAGCAGGTCGAGGGCGGCCGGCGGCGCCGCGGTGCGGCGCGGAACGGGATGGACGTCGTGTGCCGGGCCGGTCAGTGAGGGGGCAGGGCCGGCTACGCGGCGCCGGGGTGCCGCTGCTGCGGACGATGGGGCCATGACGAAACCTCCTGTCTCGTGCAACGGCTCCGTAGCCGTATGTATCCATCGTGAGGGGCACCACTGACAATCGGCCTCAACCAACCTCTGACCTGCCCTTTTGCTTCGACAGCGAGTTCGGGCTACCTTTTTGAACTGACTGGTCAGTTCAAAAAGAAGGGAGAGCCTGTGGACAGCCCGCACGGGGCAGCCGTCACCACGGAGGATTTCGGGCTCAAGGGGCCGCGCGGCTGGGCCTTCCGGGGCGTGGACATCGCGGCCGGCCCCGGCTCACTGGTGGCGATCGAAGGCCCGTCCGGTTCCGGCCGCACCTGCCTGCTGCTCGCTCTCACCGGCCGGATGCGCCCCACCGAGGGCCACGCGGAGATCGGCGGGCTGCGCCTGCCCCGCAAGATGGCCGCCGTGCGCCGCCTGGCCGCGCTGGGCCAGGTGCCCGGGGTCAACGAGCTCGACCCGGCCTTCACCGTCGCCGAGCACCTGCGCGAGCGGGCCCTGCTGCAGCACCGCTTCGACGGTTCGCTGCGTGCTCTGCTGCGCCCGCGCTCCGAGCGCGTCGCCGCCGCGCGGGGACGGATCGACGCGGCCCTGGCCGCCGCCGGACTCGACACCGCCACCCTGCCCAAGGCCGAGCGGACCTCCGTACGGGATCTGGAGCGGCTGGAGGCGCTGCGGCTGTCCATCGCCCTCGCGCTGATCGGCGGGCCCCGGCTGCTCGCGGTGGACGACACCGACCTCAAGCTGTCCGACGCCGAACGCGCGGAGGCCTGGGAGCTGTTGCGGTCCATCGCCGACAACGGGACCACCGTGCTCGCGGTGTGCAGCCAGGCGCCCGAGGGCGCCATCACCGTACGTACCGACACCACGGCCGCGCCGGCGGACACGCAGGACGCCCCGGCCGGGGACACCACGACCGAGGAAGGACCGGCCGATGCGTTCGCCCAGACTGGCCGCGCTTGAGCTGAAGCGTTTCGGCAGGGGGAAGCTGCCGGTCGCCGCGCTGATCGCACTCCTGCTGCTGCCGCTGCTCTACGGCGCCCTGTACCTGTGCTCCTTCTGGGACCCCTACGGCCGCCTCGACAAGATCCCGGTCGCGCTGGTCAACAACGACAAGGGCGTCACCGCGGACGGGAAGCACGTCGCGGCCGGCGACGAGATCACCGGCAAGCTCCTCGATTCCAAGACCTTCGAGTGGCACGAGGTGAGTTCCGCCGAGGCGCACAGGGGCGTCGAGAACGGCACGTACTACCTCTCGCTCACCATGCCGTCGGACTTCAGCAAGCGGATCGCGTCGAGTTCGGGTGACTCCCCCGAGACCGGCGCGCTCCAGGTGCGGACCAACGACGCCAACAACTACATCGTCGGGCAGATCTCCCGGTCGGTGTTCTCCGAGGTGCGCACCGCCGCGTCGACCAACGCCTCGCGCGGCTTCCTCGACCGGATCTTCATCAACTTCTCCGACCTCCACGACGCCACGGCGAAGGCCGCCAAGGGGGCCGACGACCTCAAGGGCGGCATCGGCAAGGCGAAGAAGGGATCGCAGGACCTCGCCGACGGGCTGAAGAACGCCAAGGACGGCAGCAGCAACCTGGCCGGGGGCATCGTCAGGCTGAACAAGGGCGCGGGCGACCTGGAGACCGGCTCCCGGCAGGTCGCCGACGGCACCCAGCTGCTGGCCGACAAGGTCAACGGGGTGGCGGGCGACGTACGCCCGTTCCTCAAGGACAACGGCAAGTCGATCGGCGACACCGCCCGGCTGGTCGCCGATTCCGCGCAGACCGTACGGGACAACCTCGGCCTGCTGGTGGAGGCGGCGCCGACCGCGGCCACCACCGCCCGCACGGCCTCCGACGACCTCGACGAGGTCTACCGCACCAGTTGCACGGAGCAGTCGCCCGCCGACCCCTCCGTCTGCCCGCCGCTGAAGCGCGCGAAGGCCGCGGCGGCCGATGTCTCGAAGGTCGCCGACGACGTGAACGCCCTGGTCACCAGCCAGAACGGCGATCTGAAGAAGCTGCGCACCCAACTGACCACGTTGCAGCAGCAGGCCGACGGCCTGACCGAGGCGGCGCCGCATCTCGACGAGGACCTGAAGTCCGCCGTGGAGAAGGTCAACGCGCTCAACACCGGCGCCCACAAGGTCGCCAAGGGTGCGAACGAACTGCACACCGGCCTGGCCACGGCCAGGACGGGCTCCGCCGACCTGGACACCGGCGTGAGCAACCTCAAGAAGGGCGCGAACGACCTGGACAGCGGGCTGATCCGGCTCGGCGACGGTTCGACGAGCCTCGCCCAGGGGCTCAACGACGGCGTCGGCAAGATCCCCGACTACGACAAGAAGGACCGTGACGCGCGTACCGAAGTCATGGCCGACCCTGTGCAGCTGGCCTCCAAGTCGCTGCACGCGGCGCCCAACTACGGCACCGGCTTCGCCCCTTACTTCATTCCGCTCTCCCTCTGGGTCGGCGCGATGGTCGCGTACATGCTCATCCAGCCGCTCAACCGGCGGGCGCTCGCCGCCGGGGCCTCCGCCTGGCGGATCGCCTTCGCGGGCTGGCTGCCGGTGGCCGCGCTCGGTCTGCTCCAGGTGGCCGCTCTGATGTCCGTACTGCACTGGGGACTCGGGCTGCAGATGACCAGGGCCGCCGGGACGATCGGCTTCCTGGCACTCGTCACCTGCTGCTTCGCAGCGATCGTGCAGTGGCTCAACGCCCGGTTCGGGGCCGCGGGGCGCATCCTCGTGCTCGCGGTGCTGATGCTCCAGCTGACCTCGGCCGGGGGCACGTATCCCGTCCAGACCAGCCCCGGGTTCTTCAACGCGATCCACCCCTATCTGCCGATGAGTTACGTCGTCGACGGGCTGCGCCGGCTGATCACGGGCGGCGGTCTCGGACCGGTCTGGCAGGGCTGTGCGGTGCTGCTGGCCTTCACGGCGGGGGCGCTGGCCCTCACCGCGGTCTCCGCGCGCCGCAAGCAGGTGTGGACCCTGGACCGGCTTCACCCGGAGCTGAGCCTGTGAGCGCGCCCGGACCTGTGAGAATCGGGGGCATGGAAAGCAGTAGCACCACGCGCCGCCAGGCCACCCGGCAGAGGCTCTACGAGGCGGCCGTCACTCTCATCGCCGAAAAGGGATTCTCGGCGACCACGGTGGACGAGATCGCCGAGCGCGCCGGGGTCGCCAAGGGCACGGTCTACTACAACTTCAAGAGCAAGACCGAGCTGTTCGAGGAGCTGCTGCGCCACGGCGTCGGGCTGCTCACGGCATCGCTGCGCTCCGCGGCCGAGGGGACCGGGGCGCGCGGCGGCACCCGGGTCGAGGCCCTGGACGCGATGATCAGAGCCGGTCTGGCCTTCATCGACCGCTATCCGTCCTTCACCCAGCTCTACGTCGCGGAGCTGTGGCGCACCAACCGGGCCTGGCAGTCGACCCTCCTGGTGGTGCGTCAGGAGGCCGTCGCCGTGGTCGAAGGGGTGCTGCGCGAAGGCGTGGACAACGGTGAGCTCAGCGAGGAGATCGACATTCCGCTGACGGCCGCGGCCCTGGTCGGGATGGTGCTCGTGGCGGCTCTGGACTGGCAGGCGTTCCAGCCGGAGCGGTCGATCGACGATGTGCACTCGGCGCTGTCGCTGCTGCTGCACGGGCGGGTCAGCGGGCGCTGACCCACGGTGCGGGGCCGGCCGACCGTGCGCCGGACCGTCCCCACGGCCCGGCCGTCCCCGCGACGACCTGGCGCACCGACGCACGAAGGCGCCGGTCCGGCGAGGCTCGATCCCCCCGAGCCTGCGCCGGACCGGCGCCTTCCGTGCTGCCGGAGGGCCTTCCCCCGTGCCCCGTTCTCCCCCGTGGTCCCCGGGCCCTCCGTCGTGCTCCCCCGTTCCGGAAGGGGTACCGCGCCCGTTCCGCCGCCCCGTGCCGGCGGTGCCGGGCCGCGCCCCTCCCCGTGTTCTCCACTCTCCCGTCAACGCAGGCGGGAGCCCATCCGCGCACCTACTCATCTCATCGCCTAGGTACGGATACTCAGGGCTGCGCACCGAACCCCACCCCGGCCCGCGCGCCCTCTCGTTACGATCGCCCCGTGTCCGTACTCCCTCTGGTGTTCACAAGCGGCTGGGCGAGCGGGATCAACGCCTACGCGGTGGTCCTGTTGCTCGGTGTCTTCGGCGCGACCGGCCTCTCCGACGAGGTGCCCGCGTCGCTGCAGCGCACCGATGTCCTCGTGGTGGCCGGTGTCCTCTTCCTCTGCGAGGTGGTGGCGGACAAGATCCCGTACGTGGACTCGGTCTGGGACTCGGTGCACACCGTCGTCAGGCCGGTCGCCGGTGCCGTCGTGGCAGCCCTGCTGGCCGGGGAGAGCGGGTCGCTGCCGGAGCTCGCGGCCGGTGCCATCGGCGGTTCCACCGCACTGGCGAGCCATCTGGTGAAGGCGGGCACCAGGATGGCGGTCAACAGTTCCCCCGAGCCGTTCAGCAACATCGCGGTGAGCACGGCCGAGGACCTGGGCGTCGCGGGGATCGTCACCTTCGCGATATTCCATCCGCTGGTGGCCGCCGTCATCGCCGGGACGCTGCTGCTGCTCGGCATCGTGACACTGCTCTTCCTGGCGTCCCGGATCCGCCGGTTCCTGCGCCGCAGGGGCCGGCGCCGCGAGGAGAAACGCCTGGCCGGGGCAGGTTCGCACTGGCCGCCGGAGTGAGTGTCACAGGCGGCCGTTAAGGTCACTGACATGGCACGTATTGCGGTGATCGGCGCCGGGATGGGCGCGATGGCGGCGGCTGCCCGGCTCGCCGTGGCAGGCCATCGGGTGACGGTGTACGAGCGGTCGGAGACCTTCGGCGGCTCCGTCGGCCGGTATGCCCATGAGGGCTTCGCCTTCGACACCGGTCCCACGCTGCTGCATCTGCCCGCGGTCTACCGCGACTTGTTCGTGAAGACAGGCAAGGAGCCGCTGGAGCGATGCGTCACCATGACGCAGGTCGATCCGGCGAGCCGCCACGTCTTCGCGGACGGCACGGCGGTCTCCCTGCCGAATGCCTCACGGGCCGGAGTGGTCGCCGCCCTGGACGCCGCGCTCGGGAGCGGCGCGGGCACGGCCTGGGGCGAGTTCCTCGACCGGGCGCGGGATGCCTGGGACCGGTCGAGGCGTCCTCTGCTCGAAGAGCCCTTGCGCGCCGACTGGCAGGTGCTCGGACGTGATCCCTATCCGGCGCTCCGGCAGCGCAGGCTGCTGCGCCCGGCCCGGCAGGCGGACACGCTGACGGAGATCGGCGCGTGGGAACTCTCGGACCCCCGGCTCGCGGCCCTCCTCGACGGATATGCCCTGTCGTACGGCTTGGACCCGCTGCGCGCACCGGCGGCGGCAGCCCTGCTGCCGTACATGGAGGAGACCTTCGGCAGCTGGTACGTCTCCGGCGGGATCCGGGCCCTGGCGCAGGCGGTGTACGAGCGGTGTCTGGCCCGGAAGGTGGAGTTCGCCTTCGGCGGCGAGGTGGCCCGGGTCGTCGAGAAGGACGGCCGGGCGGCGGGTGTCGAGCTGACGGACGGAACGGTGGCCGAGGCCGCCCATGTGGTGCTGGGGGCCCGTCCGCATCCGGGCCTGGTGCCCGGTCAGGAGCTGTGGCGCGACGGCGACGTGGCGGTGCAGCCGCGGGGGCAGGGCGTGCTGCCGGGCCGGTTCCTGGTCCTGCTGTCGCTGCGTGGCGCCCGGCCCGCGGATGCCGTGCACCGGACGCTGGTGCACCCGGCCGACGGCGGGGCGGAGCGCGAGGCGGTGTTCGGCGGCAGGCTCGCAGGCCGTCCCACGGTGACGGTGCTGCGTCCGGACGACCCGTCGACCCGCCCCGACGACGCGCACGAGGCGGTGACACTGATGGCGACGGTCGCTCCGCACGGGGCGGTGGACTGGACGGACGCGGCGTTGCGCGAGCGGTGTGCCGACGCGCTGATCGAGGCGGCGGGCGCGGTCGTGCCCGGCATACGGGACCGGCTGCTCCACGCCGAGGTGCGGACCCCGGCCGAGACCGCGGCGGAGACCGGCGCCGAGGGCGGCTCGGTGCCCGCGCCCACGCTGGCCGGGGCGGAGGGCGGGTATCTGCATCCGGGCAATCGCACCCGGCTGCCGGGGCTCTACGCCGCGGGGGGCTGGTCGCACCCGGGCGGCGGGCTCGCCCACGCGGGAATGTCGGGGGCGCTGGTCGCCGGGCTGATCGTGGAGGGAGACGGATTCCGGGGCTCCCAATGAGGCGGGAGAGGCCGGCTCGCGGCGCGCCGGGGATTCCGGGTGCCTCCGGTCGCCGTCCCGCCCCCGGTCTCCCCCGCAGACCCTGGCCGGGCCGTCGTCAGTAGCGGTGCTGCTGTTCGTCGTAGCCGTTGCCGTCGGCGTAGCCGTTCGGGTGCGGGGCAGGCTGCTGCGGGGGCGCGGCCGGGTACTGCTCGCCCTCGCGCTGTTGCGGCACCCAGACCCCGCCGGGCGGGGTCTCGGCGGCGTACTCCTGGGCGTACGGGTCGGCGGCGTGCTGCTGCTGGGCCCCGTAGCCGTCGAAGCCGTTGCCGTGGCTGTCGTACGAGGTGTACTGCGTGGAGCCACCGGCGCCGGTCCCGATGTACGGATCGGAATACGCGGCGTACTGCTGCCGGTCGGTGCCGTAGTCGTGCTGGCCGGCCAGGGGGTCCTGTCCGCCGAAGGCGTCGTGACCGGCGTACGGGTCCTGGCCGTGCGCCGCGTAAGCGGCGTGGTCGGCGTAGGGCTCATAGGCGGCGTACTGCGGCTGCTGCTCGGGCTGCGCACTCTGCTGCGACTGCTGCGACTGGCGTTGATCGCCGTAGACGCCGTACTGCCCGGTGTCGTCCGGCAGCGGTTCCGGCTCGTAGACCGTGGCCGCCGGTGTCGCAGCCGCCTCGGCACCCGTCCGCTGCGGGAACTGCCCGTCGTACTCCATTTCCAGGTCCGACACCTCAAGGGTGGGCTCCCGGCGCGCCCGCCCGCCGCCACCCCGGCGGCGGCGGCTCGCGCCGGGGCTGCCCCCTATCGCCCAGCCGGTGGAGAAGCCCCGCCGGAAGGACAACGTGACGTAGGTCTGACCGGTCGCGAACGCGATCGTGCCGAGGGCGATGACGAACACGGACGGTATCAGCACGCCGACGACGACACAGCCGAAGCCCGCGAAGGCGAGCAGACGCCAGCGCAGGCGCGCCTTGTACTGCAGGAGCACCTCGCCGAGCAGCCACAGCGCGACTATTCCGAACGCGATGTAGAGGACCGTCCAGCCCATGCCCGCCCCCTCCTACGGCCACCGCCCCGGGTCGTGGCGGGTACGGCCGGTCACGACTGCTTGTGCAGTCCGAGATTCTCGTAGATTTCGAGCGTCGCCGTCGAGTTGTTGAGCGTGATGAAGTGCAGTCCGGGCACACCCTCGGAGCGCAGCCTCGCGCAGAACCGCGTTGCGAAGTCGATGCCAATGGAGCGTACAGCGGCGGGATCGTCCTTGGCGGCGAGGATGCGTTCTTTCAGAGAGGAAGGGAAAGACGCGTTGCTGAGCTGCGCGAACCGGTCCAGTTGCTTGACGCTGGTCAGCGGCATGACCTCGGGGATGATCGGGGTTTCGCAACCCGCCGCGACCACGCGGTCACGCATCCGCAAATAGTCCTCCGGATTGAAGAACATCTGAGTGATGGCATAGTCGGCACCGGCGCGGCACTTGTCCACGAAATGCCGGATGTCGGTGTCCCAGTCGGTCGAGCGGGGATGCATCTCGGGAAATGCCGCGACGCCGACACAGAAATCGCCGGATTCCTTGATGAGCCGGACGAGATCGGCCGCGTACCGCACACCCTGCGGGTGATCGATCCACGCACCCATCGGGTCGCCGGGCGGGTCTCCGCGCACGGCGAGGATGTTCCGGATTCCGGCGTCGGCGTACTGCCCGATCATGTTGCGCAGCTCGGCGACGGAGTGGTCGACCGCCGTGAGGTGCGCGACCGGAGTGAGGGTGGAGTCGGCGGCGATCTGCTGGGTGGCCTTGACCGTCCCGGCCCGGGTGGAGCCGCCGGCCCCGTAGGTCACGGAGACGAAGCTCGGCCCCACCGCCTCCACGCGGCGGAGCGCGTTCCAGAGATTCCGCTCGCCCTTCTCGGTCTTCGGCGCCCAGAACTCGAACGAATACGAGGTCTTGCCGGTCGCAAGGAGCTCACGCACCGTACGCGCGTGATCCGTCCTGGTGGAAGATGTGCCAAGGGCCATATGGGCAGGTTAACCAGAGCGCGACGACCGCAGGACCAGACCAGCGTTAATTGTCCGAATTGACAGGTTGTTTGTCCACCCCTCGGACATCTGGCCGGATCACGCTCCGGTGCGTGCCCGGATTCGCTCGGCGAGCTCGGCGGTGGCGGCGGCGGGGTCGGCGGCCTCCGTGATCGCCCGTACGACGACCACCCGGCGGGCTCCGGCGTCCAGCACCTCGTCGAGGTTGCCCGCGTCGATCCCGCCGATGGCGAACCACGGGCGCCGCGTGCCGAGCGAGGCGGCGTGGCGCACCAGGTCCAGCCCCGGGGCGGGCCGGCCGGGCTTGGTCGGGGTGGGCCAGCAGGGGCCTGTGCAGAAGTAGTCCACACCGGGCTCGGCGACGGCCGCGTCGACCTCGGACTCCGCGTGGGTGGAGCGGCCGATCACCACCTTCTCGCCGGTGATGGCGCGGGCGGCGGGCACCGGCAGGTCGCCCTGGCCGAGATGCAGCACGTCGGAGCCGATGGCGTGGGCGACATCGGCCCGGTCGTTCACCGCGAGGAGCTTGCCGTGGCGCCTGCAGGCTTCGGCGAGGACAGCCAGGTGTTCGAGCTCCTCGGCCGCTTCCATGCCCTTGTCGCGCAGCTGGACGATGTCCACCCCGCTGGAGAGGACGGCGTCCAGGAAGGCGGGGAGGTCACCCTGCCGCTTGCGGGCGTCCGTGCACAGATACAGCCGGGCGTCGGACAGCAGCGCGCGAGGCGTGGACATGGTGCGGTTCCCCCTGGAGAGCGTGGTGGAGCGGTGGTCGGGACGGTGCGGGGTGCGGGCCGCGCGATACCGCGGGGCCCGCACCTCACCTACGGCCGGCGGTCAGACGGCGAGCGCCTGGGCGCGACGCTTCACCTCCGTGCCGCGATTCTCGCTCAGCGCCTGGGCAGGGGTGCCGGGCAGGGTCGGGTCGGGGGTGAAGAGCCATTCCAGCATCTCTTCGTCGGTGAAGCCGTCGTCCCGCAGCAGCGTCAGGGTCCCGGAGAGGCCCTTGACGACCTTGTCGCCCGCGATAAAGGCGGCAGGCACCTGCAGCGCCCGGTTCTCACCACGTCGTACGGCGATGAGCTGGCCCTCCTTGACCAGCTGCCGCACGCGCGTCACCTCGACATCGAGCATTTCCGCGATGTCGGGGAGGTAGAGCCAGGCAGGGACGAGAGCATCGATCTTTGCGTCAATCTCGGTCACGGGGACAAGCGTGCCATCCCGGACCGACAGTCGGTAGCCGGGCCGACCGTACGGGGGTGCCGGGTACGCCGTCAGGGGGTCGCCGACTTCAGCGGTACGGAGGGGTCCGCGACCCGTGCCGGATCGAGCCGCGCCCCCGCCTCGATGAGTCTGCGCCCCTGCGCCAGATCGCGGGGACGGCCGACGGCGAGGACCGCGACCAGGACGCCGTCGCGCAGCCAGCACACCGACCAGGCGGGGTCCGTCGGATCGCCGCGCCACAGCAGGGTGTCGGCCGCCGCGTAGTGGCCCGCGTACTGCACGAACCGGCCGAACTGCTCGGACCAGAAGTACGGCACGGGGTCGTACGTCCGCGGCGGCGGACCGTCCTCGGCCCCTGCCGCGATGATGTTGGCGGCGGCGGTGCGCGGGCCCTGGAGGGCGTTGTCCCAGTGGTGGACGAGAAGGCGTTCGCCGTATCGGGCGGAGGGGAACGAGGCGCAGTCGCCGACCGCGTACACATCGGGCAGCGAGGTGCGCAGCGCGTCGTCGGCGGTCACCGATCCGTCGGGGCCGAGCGCGATGCCGGAGCCGGAGAGCCAGCCGGTGGCGGGCCGTGCGCCGATGCCGACGACGACCGCTCCGGCCGGGATAGCGCGACCGTCCGCGAGGATCACACGGCCGGGTTCGATGCGCTCGACCCGGGCCCCGGTGAGGAGTTCGGCGCCGCTCTCGGCGTACCAGGCCGCCATCGGGGCGGCGACCTCGGCGGGCATCGCGCCGGCGAGCGGCCGGTCGGCGGCCTCGACGACGGTGACCGCGCAGCCCGCGGCGCGGGCCGCGGTGGCGAACTCCGCGCCGATCCAGCCCGCGCCGACGACCACGACGCCGTGCCGCTCGTCGAGGACGGGCCGCAGTCGTGCCGCGTCGTCGAGGGTGCGCAGCAGATGGACCCCGGGAACGCCTTCGGCACCGGGCAGGACGATCGGTTCGGCGCCGGTCGCGACCACCAGGACGTCGTAGGGAACGGGTCCTGACGGCGTGCCCAGCTCGTGCGCCGCGGGCCGTACACCGGTGACTTCGCACCCCAGCCACAGATCGATGTCCAGTGCCTCGAAGTCGACGTCGAAGGCGGAGCCCTCGGCCTCGCCCAGCAGTACCGCCTTGGACAGCGGGGGCCGGTCGTAGGGCTGGTGCGGCTCGGCGCCGATCAGGGTGACGGGGCCGGTGAAGCCCTGCTCCCGCAGGGCCACCGCCGTCTGTACTCCGGCCATGCCCGCGCCGACGATGACGACACGTCGCCCCGCCTGCCGGTCCGGCCGCTCCGACTGCTGCTGTTCGCTCACCCGTACACCTTACGCATCTGACGCATCGTCAGGAAAGGAGAGCTCCTCCACCGTGCTCGTACCGCTGCCGTCCTGCGACTCCCATTCCCACCGCTCGTCCAGCCGGACCCTGCCGTCCGCGAGGTCGACGACGGTGGAGACACAGTGGCCGGAGGATGTCGTTCCGTCGTGCTTCAGCTGGACGTAGCGGAAGTCGAGGGCGTCGCCCGCGCGGGTGCCGACGAGATGGCCGCGGACCACGTCGCCGCCCGCGTACTCGGCCCAGATCCGGCCGTTCTCCTCGTGGTACGTGAAGCGGGTACGGGTGCCGACCTGGCCAGGGGCCTGGTCGGCGACCGGCGAGAGGACGAGTCCGTCGAGCGAACGGGCCACGATGGCTGCTCCCTTACTGGGTCCGGCGGGCGGGGTTTAGGGTGGCCAACGTAAAACACTCGCGGGAGCCCGGACGCACCGGGCTGAGAGGGAGGCTGGGGCGGCCTCCGACCGTACGAACCTGATCCGGGTCATGCCGGCGAAGGGAGGGGCTGGACGCCCATGCGTTCTTCTCGGAACGGAAACGGATCCGACGTCCTCGTCATCGGGGGCGGGATCATCGGTCTGGTGACCGCCTGGCGGGCCGCGCAACGCGGACTGCGCACCGCGGTCGTCGACCCCGAACCGGGCGGCGGGGCCGCCCGGGTGGCGGCCGGCATGCTGGCCGCCGTCACCGAACTCCACTACGGCGAACAGATGCTGCTGGGCCTCAATGTCGCCTCGGCCGCCCGCTATCCGGACTTCGCGGCCGAACTGGAGGCGGCGAGCGGGCGGGAGACCGGCTTCCGCGCCTGCGGCACGCTGGCCGTCGCGCTGGACTCCGACGACCGCGCCCATCTGCGGGAACTGCACGCCCTGCAGCAGCGTTCCGGCCTGGAGTCGGAGTGGCTCACCGGCCGCGAATGCCGCCGCCTGGAGCCGATGCTCGCGCCGGGCGTCCGCGGCGGTCTGCGGGTCGACGGCGACCACCAGATCGATCCCCGCCGACTGGCCACCGCGCTGCTGGCCGCCTGCGAGCGGGCCGGGGTGGTCTTCCACCGCGGATGGGTGGAGCGCCTGACGGTGGTACGCGACCGGGCCACCGGAACCGTCCTCGCGGGGGGCACGGAACTCACCGCCGACCAGGTCGTGCTCGCCGCGGGCAGCCTGAGCGGCCGGCTCCCGGGACTGCCGGACGAGGTCGTGCCGCCGGTCCGTCCGGTGAAGGGACAGGTGCTGCGGCTGACGGTGCCCGCCGCGTACGCGCCCTTCCTCACCCGGACGGTCCGGGCCGTGGTCCGGGGCAGCCATGTCTATCTCGTACCACGCGAGAACGGCGAACTGGTCGTCGGCGCCACCAGCGAGGAGATGGGCTGGGACACCACCGTCACCGCCGGCGGCGTCTACGAGCTGCTGCGGGACGCCCACGAACTGGTGCCCGGCATCACCGAACTGCCGCTCACCGAGACCTGGGCCGGTCTGCGCCCCGCCTCCCCCGACAACGCCCCGCTGCTCGGCCCCACCGCCCTGCCCGGCCTCCACCTCGCCACCGGCCACCACCGCAACGGGGTGTTGCTCACCCCCGTCACCGGTGACGTCATGGCGGAGCTCCTCACCAGTGGCGAGGTGCCCGAGGTGGCCCGCCCCTTCACCCCGTTCCGTTTCTCACCCGCCGCCCCCGTACGTCAGGAGCAGCCCGCATGACCGAGCCCGCGCCCCTGTCCGAGCCGGCTTCCACTCCCGAGCCCGCGCCCCTGTCCGTGTCCGTGAACGGCGAGGTCCGCCTCCTCGCCGCGGGCACCACCCTGGACACCCTCGTAGCCACCCTGACCGCCGCGCACTCCGGCGTCGCGGCCGCCGTCAACGAGACCGTCGTCCCGCGCGGCCAGTGGTCCACCGCTGTGCTCGGCGACGGTGACCGCGTCGAGGTCCTGACCGCGGTCCAGGGAGGCTGACCATGTCCGACGACCTCTTCACCCTCGGCGACACCGCCTTCGGCTCCCGGCTGATCATGGGGACGGGCGGGGCACCCAGCCTCGACGTGCTCGAACGCTCACTGACCGCCTCCGGTACCGAACTGACCACCGTCGCGATGCGCCGCCTCGACCCGACCGTGCAGGGCTCGGTGCTCTCCGTGCTCCGGCGGCTCTCCATTCGCGTGCTGCCGAACACGGCGGGCTGCTTCACCGCGGGCGAGGCCGTGCTGACCGCCCGGCTGGCCCGCGAGGCGCTCGGCACCGACTGGATCAAGCTGGAGGTGGTGGCCGACGAGCGGACCCTGTTGCCCGACCCGATCGAGCTGCTGGACGCCGCGGAGACCCTGGTGGACGACGGCTTCACCGTGCTGCCCTACACCAACGACGATCCGGTGCTGGCCCGCAGGCTCCAGGACGTGGGGTGCGCGGCGATCATGCCGCTCGGCTCCCCCATCGGCTCCGGCCTCGGCATCCGCAACCCGCACAACTTCCAGCTCATCGTCGAGCAGGCCCGGGTGCCGGTGATCCTCGACGCGGGCGCCGGAACGGCGTCGGACGCGGCGCTCGCGATGGAGCTGGGGTGCGCGGCGGTGATGCTGGCGTCCGCGGTGACCCGGGCCCAGGAGCCCGAGCTGATGGCCGCGGCGATGCGGCACGCGGTGGCGGGCGGGAGGCTGGCGTACCGCGCGGGCCGGATCCCGCGCCGGCACTTCGCCGAGGCTTCCTCCCCGGTGGAAGGGCGCGCGGTGCTGGACCCGGAACGTCCGGCGTTCTGACCCGCCGGCCCCGCCGGGACCGACCGTGCCCCGGCGGGGCGCCACCGTGGACCCGCCGGGACGCCTGGGGCGCATGTCCCTGTCACGGCTCGGCTGCAGTACTGCCCCGGGTGTGCCCCGGCGCGTGAGCCGTGTCCGTGGCTGCTCGTAGACTCGCATGCGTGGATACGACCCTCCAGGACCCTCTTGTCGGGCAGGTGCTCGACGGCCGTTACCGCGTCGATGCCCGCATCGCCGTGGGCGGCATGGCCACGGTCTACCGGGCCGTGGACACCCGGCTCGACCGGGTGCTCGCCCTCAAGGTGATGCACCCGGCGCTCGCCACCGACGCCTCGTTCGTCGAGCGCTTCATCCGCGAGGCCAAGTCCGTGGCCCGGCTGGCGCACCCCAATGTGGTCGCGGTCTTCGACCAGGGCGCCCAGGGACAGTACGTCTACCTCGCGATGGAGTACGTCGCGGGCTGCACCCTGCGCGACGTACTGCGTGATCGTGGCGCCCTGCAGCCGAGGGCCGCACTGGACATCCTGGAACCGGTGCTCGCCGCCCTCGGCGCCGCACACCGGGCGGGCTTCGTGCACCGCGACATGAAGCCGGAGAACGTCCTCATAGGGGACGACGGCCGGGTCAAGGTCGCCGACTTCGGGCTCGTGCGGGCGGTGGGCACCGTCACCAACACCACCGGGTCCGTCCTGGGCACCGTCTCCTATCTCGCCCCCGAGCAGATAGAACACGGCACGGCGGACACGCGCACGGATGTGTACGCCTGCGGTGTCGTCCTGTACGAAATGCTGACCGGGTCCAAGCCGCACGCCGGTGACACCCCCGCCCAGGTCATCTACCAGCACCTCAACGCGGACGTCCCGGCCCCGTCGGCCGCCGTCGCGGGTCTCCCCGTCGAGCTCGACGACCTGGTGGCGAGCGCCACCGCCCGCAACCCCGAGGTCCGCCCGTTCGACGCGGTGGCGCTGCTCGCCGAGACCCGGGAGGCCCGCGCCGGACTCACCGACGCGCAACTCGACGCCGTACCGCCGCAGGCCCTCGCCGAGGCGCACGACGCCGCCGAGGACCGCACGAGCGTGATCCCCCGGCTGCTCCCGGCCGACCAGGGCGTCGCCCACCACACCAGCCGGCTGGAAATGCCCCCGCCGATACCGCCGGAGGGCCGACGCGGTCCGCGGCGCTCCGTCATAGCCGTGGTCGTCGCCGTGCTGCTGGCGCTGGGGATCGGCACCGGTGTCTGGTACATCAACTCCGGACAGTTCACCCGGGTCCCCTCGCTGCTCGGGCAGACCGAGAAGGCCGCCCAGAAGCGGCTCTCGGACGCGGGCCTGGAGCTCAAGGGCGTCAAGCGGGACTACAGCGACACCGTGGCGCGCGGCGAGGTCATCAGCAGCGATCCCGCTTCCGGCGCCCGCATCCGGGGGAACGACGCGGTGACGCTCGTCGTCTCGCGCGGCCCGGAGATCGTGAAGGTGCCCGATGTCCAGGGTCTCGCGCCGGCCGACGCCAAACGCGCGCTAGAGAAGGCCGGCCTGGTGCCCGGCATGGTCACCAAGGAATTCAGCGAGGACACGGACCGGGGCGAAGTGATCCGTACGGATCCCGAGGCGGGCACCGAGCGCCACCCGGACTCCGCGGTCGCCCTGGTGGTCAGCAAGGGCGCTCCGGTCGATGTCCCCGATGTCACCGGGCTGTCCGTCGAGGACGCCACCGCCGCGCTGGACAAGGAGGGGCTGAAGGCCGAGGTGCTGCCCGACCGGGTCAATTCCCCCGAGGTCGCGGGCGACATCGCGCATCAGTCACCGGCCGAGGGCAGCCGGGCCGCCGAGGGCGACACCATCACTCTCACGGTCTCCAAGGGACCGCGGATGATCGACGTCCCGGACGTCACCGGCAAGAATCTCGACGACGCCAGGAGCGAGCTGGAGGACGCGGGCTTCGAAGTCAAGGTCGACCGCCCGTTCCTCTCCTTCAGCGACACGATCGCGAGCCAGTCCGTCGCCGGTGGCCGGCAGGCCCCCGAGGGCAGCACCATCACCATCAAGACCAAGGGACTCTAGATCCACATGCGCAACCCCGTCGGCGGCCATGTTCCCGTGGCCGGCGGCCTCGCCAAGGTCGGCCTCCCCTACGCCCGCGAGATGGGGGCGGAGGCCGTCCAGGTCTTCGTCGCCAACCCGCGCGGCTGGGCGACGCCCGCCGGAAATCCGGCCCAGGACGAACAGTTCCGCGCGGAGTGCGCCGCCGGTTCCATGCCGGCGTACGTCCACGCCCCGTATCTGATCAACTTCGGTTCGCACACCGAGGCCACCGTCGAGAAGTCCGTGGAATCACTGCGTCACTCGCTGCGCCGGGCTCGTGAGATAGGCGCCCTGGGCGTCGTGGTGCACACCGGATCGGCGACCGGCGGCCGGCCGCGCGCGCAGGCCCTCGCACAGGTACGCACGCACCTGAGGCCGCTCCTGGACGAGCTGACGCACGACGACGACCCGTACCTCCTGCTGGAGTCGACCGCCGGACAGGGGTTCTCGCTCTGCTCGCGGACCTGGGACTTCGGCCCGTACTTCGACGCGCTCGATGCCCACCCCCGGCTCGGCGTCTGTCTCGACACCTGCCACATATACGCGGCGGGCCATGATCTGGCGGGCCCCGCAGGCATGCGGCAGACCCTGGACCTGCTGGTGGAGACGGTCGGCGAGGGCCGGCTGAAACTGATCCACGCCAATGACTCCAAGGACCTGGTGGGCGCCCACAAGGACCGGCACGAGAACATCGGCGCCGGGCACATCGGTGAGGAACCGTTCCGGGAGCTGTTCTCGCATCCGGCGACCGCCGGCGTACCGCTGATCATCGAGACGCCGGGCGGCAAGGAGGGCCATGCGGCGGATGTGGCCCGGCTGAAGGGGCTGCGCGACCGCGACTGAGTTCCTGAGCCGCCGTCCTGTTCTCAGCGAGGAATACCCCATGAGGGTATACGGTTCTCGCCGTCAGCAGGATCCGTTACTCGGCATCGGGGGATCGCCATGCAACACGAGACGCCACACGCGAACCAGAGCCCGCACGAGCGGCACAGCGAGCGCGTGACCCATGCAAGCCGCGCAGGT
Organism: Streptomyces sp. NPDC104309; assembly: GCF_055584025.1. Classification (NCBI taxonomy): domain Bacteria; kingdom Bacillati; phylum Actinomycetota; class Actinomycetes; order Kitasatosporales; family Streptomycetaceae; genus Streptomyces; species Streptomyces sp. NPDC104309. The sequence continues at coordinate 112,178 of NZ_JBVJMV010000023.1, forward strand.
CACGTCGACCACCCGAGCCACGTTGCCGACATCGACCCCACAGGCCACACCAGCCGCCCTCCGGGTCGCCCTCGCCGCCGACACCCTCTCCATCGCGGTGATGGAGCTGATCGACAACGGCGTGATCGCGCTGTGGCCGGGCGCCATGGATGCGACCCTCGCCGACGCGCTGTTCTGGGGGGCGCTCGCGCTCTCGCTCGGCCTCGCCTTCGTCGTCACCACACCGGTCAACAAGTGGATGATCGGCCGGGGCAAGGGCCACGCGGTGGTGCACCAGTACCACCACTGAGGACGACCGGACGCGACCGGCAGCCGTCAGGTCAGAGCTCGGGGCCGTCCCCGGGCTCCTCCTGGTACGAGTAACGCTGCTCGCGCCACGGGTCGCCGATGTTGTGGTAGCCGCGCTCCTCCCAGAAGCCCCGGCGGTCGGCGGTCATGTACTCGATGCCACGGACCCACTTGGGTCCCTTCCAGGCATAGAGGTGCGGCACCACGAGCCGGAGCGGAAAGCCATGCTCGGCGGTGAGCAGCTCACCACCCTTGTGGGTGGCGAAAAGCGTTCGGTCCGAGGCGAAGTCGGAGAGCCGCAGATTCGAGCTGAACCCGTATTCGGCCCAGACCATCACATGGGTGACGTTCGGCGCGGGGGGCGCGAGTTCCAGGATCGTACGGGCGAGAACCCCGCCCCATTCGGCGCCGAGCATGCTGAATTTGGTGACGCAGTGCAGATCGGCGACGACCGAGGCGAACGGCAGCTCCGAGAACTCCTGATGGTTCCAGCAGCGCTTCTCGCCGTCCACCGTGGCACCGAAGACCCGGAACTCCCAGCGGTCGGGCTTGAACTTGGGAACCGGCCCGTAGTGGGTAACCGGCCAACCACGCTGGAGTCGCTGTCCCGGCGGAAGCTCGGACTGCTCTGACGCGCGGTTTTCCCGGCTTTCCGGCTGACCCATGCCTCCATGGTGACAGACAGGCAGGGGTGGTCCCGACCAGGACAGGGGGCAATTCGGGCAACTCATACTAAGCATGCACTTACTGGACGATCGCCGGGTGCGATGCGAGGATGCGGCCAACTTGCCCCGTTCACCGGTTGGAAGGAGCCTCTGCGATGCAGGGCGACCCCGAGGTCCTTGAGTTCCTGAACGAGCAGCTGACCGCCGAATTGACTGCCATCAACCAGTACTTCCTGCATGCAAAGATGCAGGACAACTTCGGCTGGACAAAGCTCGCGAAGTACACCCGCTCCGAGTCGTTCGACGAGATGAAGCACGCCGAGATCCTCACGGACCGCATCCTCTTCCTCGATGGACTGCCCAACTACCAGCGGCTTTTCCATGTACGAGTGGGGCAGACCGTCACCGAGATGTTCCAGGCCGACCGCCAGGTCGAGGTAGAGGCGATCGACCGCCTCAAGCGCGGGATCGACCTGATGCGTGGCAAGGGCGACATCACGTCCGCAAACATCTTTGAATCGATCCTGGAGGACGAGGAGCACCACATCGACTACCTCGACACCCAGCTGGAACTGGTCGAGAAGCTCGGCGAGCCGCTCTACATCGCGCAGCAGATCGAGCAGCCGGACAGCTGAAGGCTGTCCCGTAATCCGTGGTGGATCAGCGCGCGGCGTCAGATGCGGTGCATCGCAAGGCGGAGGGACGTCCGCGTACTGGATGTATGCGGGCGTTCCGACAACGCGGCGAGGTGCCGTAGCTGTAGCTGTCGTCGCGCGCCCGCCAGGGATGACGGGACAGCCCTCAGTGCCGGTCACGGCGCCAGGGTCTCTCGTTCGGATCATGCCGGGCTCGGGTGCCCCAGGACTTCGCGACGGTCAGGGCCCCGCGAGAGTCAGGCCGCTTCGGAGAGCCGGATTCCCGGGGCCACGCCCGGGGCGATGCCGGGAGCGGACCCCGGGCCGGACGCGGGGACGGCGTCCACGGCGGACTCGTCGGCCGTGCCGGGCGTCCGCTTCCGGTCCAGCAATTCGCGGCGCGGGCAGGCGCCACGGCCCAGCACCGCCTGGATGGCACGGACGCAGCCGCCGCAGTCCGTGCCCGCCTTGCAGGCGGAGGCTATCTGCCGGGGCGTGCACGCACCGGCGTCCGCATGTTCCTTGACCTGCTTCTCCGTGATGCCGAAGCACGAACAGACGTACACGCGGTTCACCTCCCGGCGGGATCGGTCGTTGCTGCCACCCCGTAATCGGTGAGGCTTACCTAACCTTACCCGGCGCCAAGAGCCCGTGAAAACCTCCGAACGCCCTGTGGGGCACGGATCACATCGATCCGTGCCCCACAGTCGTACGCGCGCCACCTGCGGTGATGCCTACTGGTCCCGGTACATCTCCGCGACCAGGAACGCCAGGTCGAGGGACTGGCTGCGGTTGAGCCGCGGGTCGCAGGCCGTCTCGTAGCGCTGGTGCAGATCGTCCACGAAGATCTCGTGTCCGCCACCGACGCACTCGGTGACATCGTCACCGGTGAGCTCGACGTGGATGCCGCCCGGGTGCGTACCGAGGCCCTTGTGCACCTCGAAGAAGCCCTTGACCTCGTCCAGGACGTCGTCGAAGCGACGGGTCTTGTGGCCGGAGGCGGCCTCGAAGGTGTTGCCGTGCATCGGGTCGGTCACCCAGGCCACGGTGGCACCGGAGGCGGTGACCTTCTCGACCAGGTCGGGAAGCTTGTCGCGGACCTTGTCGGCGCCCATGCGGACGATGAAGGTCAGCCGGCCGGGCTCGCGCTCGGGGTCGAGGCGGTCGATGTAGCCGAGCGCCTCGTCGACGGTGGTCGTCGGGCCGAGCTTGATGCCGATGGGGTTGCGGATCTTCGAGGCGAACTCGATGTGCGCGCCGTCCATCTGACGGGTGCGCTCACCGATCCAGACCATGTGGCCCGAGGTGTCGTACAGCTCGCCGGTGCGCGAGTCGGTGCGGGTCAGCGCCGACTCGTAGTCCAGCAGCAGGCCCTCGTGCGAGGCGTAGAACTCGACCGCCTTGAACTCGGCCGGGTCCGTACCGCACGCCTTCATGAAGTTCAGCGCGTTGTCGATCTCGCGCGCGAGCGCCTCGTAGCGCTGGCCGGACGGCGACGACTTCACGAAGTCCTGGTTCCAGGCGTGCACCTGGCGCAGGTCGGCGTAGCCGCCGGTGGTGAAGGCGCGGACCAGGTTCAGCGTGGAAGCGGACGCGTGGTACATCTGCTTCAGCCGCTCCGGGTCCGGAACGCGGGCTTCCTCGGTGAAGGCGAAGCCGTTGACGGAATCGCCGCGGTAGGTCGGCAGGGTGACGCCGTCGCGGGTCTCGGTCGACTTGGAGCGCGGCTTGGAGTACTGGCCGGCGATCCGGCCCACCTTGACCACGGGCACGGAGGCCGCGTAGGTCAGAACGGCACTCATCTGGAGCAGCGTCTTCAGCTTGGCCCGGATGTGCTCGGCCGACACGCCGTCGAAGGCCTCGGCGCAGTCACCGCCCTGCAGCAGGAACGCCTCGCCCTTGGCGACGGCTCCCATGCGGGCACGCAGCTGGTCGCACTCGCCCGCGAAGACGAGCGGCGGATACGACGCGAGGTCCGCGAGTACATCGCGCAGAGCCTCGGCATCGGGGTACTCGGGCTGCTGCGCCGCGGGAAGGTCTCGCCAGGTGTTGCCACCGGCGACGGAGGTATTGGCGTTCACGGTCACATCGACAACATTACGGGGTCCGGCGGTGCGTCCATCCGTACGCTCAATAGTTGAGACGCGCGCTCGGATGACCCGGGCGTCCGCTAGGGTTCGGAGCATGTTCGCGCAGAAGACCCAGAACTGGTGGTGGACCGCTCATCCGGCGGCCCACTGATCGATCGCGCGACAGACCACGCGAAGGCCGCCCGAGGGGCGGCCTTCTCTGCGTTTCGGGAGCCGTTCCTCCATCCGGAAGGAACACCCCCGATGTCTCAGCCTCACCGCACGGACCTCGTCATCGAGAGGCTTCTGTGCGACGACTCCCCACCGTTCGCGCTGCTGCGCAGGCGTACCCCCGGTCACGACCACGACACGGTCGAGGTGCTGATCGGCCGGGTGCGTGAAGCGGACCGGCTCGCCGACCTCCCGGTCGGTCCGCTGCCCTCGCTCGCCCTGGTGCCGTTCCGGCAGATCGCCGAGCGTGGTTTCGATGTGCGTGACGACGGGACACCGCTGTCCGTGCTGGTCGCCGAGGAGGCGTACGAGCTGCCGCTCGCCGAGGTGCTGGACCATTTGCCGACCCATGAGGTACGGGTCGAGGGCGGGGCCTTCGATGTCCCCGACGAGGAGTACGCGGGGATCGTCCGGCGGGTCATCGAGGACGAGATCGGGCAGGGCGAGGGCGCGAACTTCGTCATCCGGCGGACCTTCCGGGGCGAGATCCCCGGCTTCGGCCGGTCGGACGCCCTGGCCCTCTTCCGGCGGCTGCTGGCCGGCGAGCGGGGCGCGTACTGGACCTTCGTCGTGCACACGGGCGACAACGGGGCCGACGAGCCCTCCTTCCCGGGGCGGCGGGCGACGGGCGGGAGGACGCTCGTCGGCGCCAGTCCCGAGGTGCATGTGCGGATGTCCGGCGGGACGGTCGTGATGAACCCGATCAGCGGTACGTACCGCTATCCCGCCGAGGGCCCTACCGCCGAGGGTCTGCTGGCCTTCCTCTCCGACCGAAAGGAGCGGGACGAGCTCTCCATGGTGGTCGACGAGGAACTCAAGATGATGTGCACCGTCGGCGACATGGGCGGCGTGGTGGTCGGACCGCGGCTCAAGGAGATGGCCCATCTCGCCCACACGGAGTACGAGCTGCGCGGGCGCTCCTCGCTGGATGTGCGGGAGGTGCTGAAAGAGACCATGTTCGCGGCGACGGTCACCGGCTCACCCGTGCAGAACGCCTGCCGGGTCATCGAGCGGTACGAGCCCGGCGGGCGCGGCTACTACGCGGGCGCGCTGGCCCTGCTGCGGGAGGAGCCGGGCGGGGCCCAGACCCTGGACTCGCCGATCCTGATCCGGACCGCCGACATCTCGGCCGACGGGCGGTTGCGGGTGCCGGTCGGGGCGACGCTCGTACGCCACTCCGATCCGGACAGCGAGGTCGCCGAGACCCATGCGAAGGCGGCCGGGGTGCTGGCCGCGCTGGGGGTGCGGCCGGGCCGGCCGCGGGACGCGGCCGCGCGTCCGCAGCTGGCCGGCGACCCTCGGGTCCAGGCGGCGCTGGAAGCCCGGCGGGACGGTCTCGCGCCGTTCTGGCTGCGGATGCAGGAGCGTACGCACGAGCTGTCCGGTCACGCTCTGGTGATCGACGGGGAGGACACGTTCACCGCGATGCTGTCCCATCTGCTGCGCTCCTCGGGTCTGGAGGTGTCGGTGCACCGCTACGACGAGCCGGGGCTGCGCGAGCGCGTACGGGCGCACGAGGGCCCGGTCGTGCTGGGCCCCGGCCCCGGTGATCCGGGCGACACGGCCGATCCGAAGATGCGGCTGCTGCGCGGGTTCGCCGCGGAGCTGGTCCGTGATCACCGGCACGGTCTGCTGGGGGTCTGTCTGGGCCATGAGCTGATCGCGGCGGAGCTGGGGCTGGAGATCGTCCGCAAGGCCGTGCCGTACCAGGGCACGCAGGCCCGGATCGATCTGTTCGGGCGGCCGGAGACGGTCGGCTTCTACAACAGCTTCACCGCGCGCTGCGACGACGGGGCGGTCACCGAGCTGGCGGCGCACGGCATCGAGTCGAGCCTGGACGCGGCGACCGGGGAGCTGCACGCGCTGCGCGGACCGGGCTTCGCCTCGGTGCAGTTCCATCCGGAGTCGGTGCTGACGCTGCGCGGGGTGACGATCGTGGCCGGGCTGCTGGCGGGGCTGCCGGTGGCCGGCTGAAGGGCCGGCCGGGACCCCGGCGGAGCTCCGGGGTCCCGGCTCAGCGGGCGAGCACGGGTACGAGGACGTTGTCGCTGCGGCGGCCGGCCAGATAGTCGGCGACGTTCTGGACGGTGGCGTCGATGATCTGGGCCACCGCGTCCTGGGTGTAGTACGCCTGGTGCGAGGTCACGATGACGTTCGGGAAGGTGACGAGCCGGGCGAGGGTGTCGTCGTCGATGCCCTCCAGGGACTTGTCGAGGAAGAAGAGCCCGGCCTCCGCCTCGTACACGTCGAGTCCCACGCCCAGCAGACGGCCCGCGCGGAGCTCGGTGACCAGTGCCGCCGTATCGATGAGTCCGCCACGACTGGAGTTGATCAGGATCGCGTCGTCCCTCATGTGTGCCAGGGCGTCCTCGTCGATGACGTGGTGGGTCGTGGGCAGCAGTGGGACGTGCAGGCTGATCAGGTCGGACTCGGCCAGGAGCCGCTCCTTGTCGACATACTCCATGCCGAGGCCGAGGCAGGCGGGGTTCTGGACGACGTCCCAGCCGAGCAGCTTCATGCCGAAACCGTGGGCGATCCGGGTGAAGGCCTCGCCGATCTTGCCCGTACCGATCACGCCGGCCGTGCGGCCGTGCATGTCCCGGCCGAGGAGTCCGTCGAGCCGGAAGTCGAAGTCACGGGTGCGGCTCGCGGCGCGGATGACGCGGCGGTTGACCGCCATCGCGAGGGTCCAGGCGAATTCCGCGACCGAGTAGGGCGAGTAGTACGAGACCCGGGCGACCCGCAGCGCGAGCCGTTCGGCCACGTCCAGGTCGATGTTGTTGAAGCCGGTGGAGCGCTGGGCGATCATCTGCGTGCCACCCGCCGCGAGGGTCTGCAGGACGGCGCTGCCCAGGTCGGCGTTGACGCTGGTGGAAATGATCTCGTAGCCCGCCGCGATGGGTGCGGTGTCCCTGGTGAGGAAGACGTCCAGGCAACGGACCTCGTGCTGTCCGGCGAAGGCCTTCTCGATCAGCGGCTTCTCGTCGGACTGCACGCCGAATGCCAGGATTTCCACGACTTCTCCCGTACATCGCATGGATCAGGGGACATGGGCCGGTCATCGCGAATATACGGCCCATGTCCCCGGCGCGCCGCCCGGTCCGCGCCGCGCCGCTCAGAGGCTGTCGGGTGGCCATCGATCACGAAGCGCACGCGGACCGGTGCGTGCGCTTCCAAGGCGCCGGGGCGTCCTCGGATGGGGTCTCCCCTGCTCTTCGAGAGCTTGGGGAATGAGCCACCAGGACATTTCGGCAACGCGGGCAGCGTGCGTGGCCGCCCGATCAGAGGTCACCCGACAGCCTCTCAGCCGAAGAAGACACCCGCCTCCGCGTAGAGGGCCGGATCGACCGTCTTCAGCCGGGCCGTCGCCTCCGCGATCGGCACCCGCACGATGTCGGTGCCCTTCAGAGCCACCATCGTGCCGAAGTCGCCGTCCCGCACGGCGTCGATGGCGTGCAGGCCGAAGCGGGTGGCCAGCCAGCGGTCGAAGGCGCTCGGCGTGCCGCCACGCTGCACATGGCCGAGGACGGTCGTTCTGGCCTCCTTGCCGGTGCGGCTCTCGATCTGCTTGGCCAGCCATTCGCCGACGCCGGAGAGGCGGACATGGCCGAAGGAGTCGTGCGATCCGTCCTTGAGGATCATCTCGCCCTGCCGGGGCGCGGCCCCTTCGGCGACCACCACTATCGGCGCGTAGCTCGCCCTGAAACGGGAGACCACCCAGGCACAGACCTGGTCGACGTCGAAGCGCTGTTCCGGGATGAGGATGACGTTCGCGCCGCCGGCCAGTCCCGAGTGCAGCGCGATCCAGCCCGCGTGGCGGCCCATCACCTCGACGACGAGGACCCGCATATGGGACTCGGCCGTGGTGTGCAGCCGGTCGATCGCCTCGGTGGCGATGCCGACGGCCGTGTCGAAGCCGAAGGTGTAGTCGGTGGCGGACAGGTCGTTGTCGATGGTCTTGGGAACGCCGACGCACCTGATGCCGTGCTCGTCCGACAGGGTCGCCGCCACGCCGAGGGTGTCCTCGCCGCCGATCGTGACGAGTGCGTCGACCTCGTACTTGGCGAGGTTGTCCCTGATCCGGCGTACGCCGTGCTCCGCGCGGAGCGGATTGGTGCGCGAGGAACCGAGGACGGTGCCGCCGCGCGGCAGGATGCCCCGTACCGCGGGGATGGAGAGCGGCACCGTCTCGCCCTGCAGCGGACCGCGCCAGCCGTCCCGGAATCCGATGAAGTCGTAGCCGTACTCCTGCACGCCCTTGCGGACTATGGCACGGATGACCGCGTTGAGCCCGGGGCAGTCCCCGCCCCCGGTCAGTACTCCGACCCGCATGGCAGCATCCCTTCGCCGAAGTGAGCCCCCCGGCCACCACGCTAATCGTGATCCAGGTCACTCGGGGATGGGGCGGAAGGTCAAATCCGTTGCGTTACGGGGCGGTTGGTCTCACAGATGCGGAGCTGTACGCTCCGGCGCGTTCAGGCGTCGTCCAGGCCGCGCTCGATCGCGTACCGCACGAGCTCCACCCGGTTGTGCAACTGGAGCTTGCCCAGGGTGTTCTGGACATGGTTCTGGACGGTGCGGTGCGAGATGACCAGGCGCTCGGCGATCTGCTTGTACGAGAGCCCCTTGGCGACCAGCCGCAGCACCTCGGTCTCGCGCTCGGTGAGCTGCGGGGCCTTGGGTTCGTCGGACGCGACGGGTGCGGGGTCGGAGGCGAGCCTGCGGTATTCGCCGAGGACCAGTCCCGCCAGGCCCGGCGTGAAGACGGGATCGCCGACGGCCGTGGACCGCACGGCCTCAATCAGCTCCTGCGTACTGGCCGACTTGAGCAGATACCCGGTGGCACCCGACTTGACCGCTTCCAGTACGTCGGCGTGCTCACCGCTCGCCGAGAGCACCAGCACCCGGAGGCCGGGGTGGGAGCCGACGAGTTCCTTGCAGACCTGTACGCCGGGCATGCCGGGCAAGTTGAGGTCGAGCACGAGGACATCGGGCACGGCCGCCTTCGCCCTGCGTACGGCCTGCGGTCCGTCACCGGCGGTCGCCACCACCTCGAAACCCGACTCGGAAAGATCGCGGGCGACCGCGTCGCGCCACATCGGATGGTCGTCGACCACCATCACCCTGATGGTCCGCCCCTCGGCGCCCTGGGTGTTCTCCGTGCTCATCCGGCTGATCCCGCCTTCCCCCGTGAAACCTTCGGTACCTTCAACTCGACCTCGGTGCCCTGGCCGGGCACCGAAATCAACTCCGCCGTGCCGCCCAGGTCACGCAGCCTTCCCCGGATCGACAGGGCGACCCCCATCCGCCCCTCCCCCTCGGCCTGGGCGAGCCGGCCCTCCGGGATGCCGGGCCCGTCGTCCCGGACCGTGACGATCACCTCGTCCGGCCAGTCCTCCACCAGGATCCAGGCCTGGGCGTGCTCTCCCGCGTGGACCCTGACATTGTCCAGGGCGGCACTGACAGCGGCCGCCAGCTCCCGCGCGGCGGCGGGGGCGAGCAGCACCGGAGCTCCCGGCTCCGCGAAGCTGGTCCGGGAGCCGGCGTACGGGGCGAGCAGGGAACGCAGATCGGAGTCGGCCTGCCCGGACGGTTCGTCGTCGACCTCGACGCTACGGACTACGGCACCCTCGGCGGCGTCCTCGGAGACCCTGGTGGTGGGCAGCAGACCGCTGGAGACGAGGGTGCGCAGGGCGACTTCCTGCTCGCCCGCCATCCGGCCCAGTTCGGCGGCCTCGCCGCCCAGCGCGGTGCCGCGGCGCTGCACCATCGCGAGGACCTGGAGCACGCTGTCGTGGATGTCGCGGGCCAGCCGTTCCCGCTCGCGAGTGGCGGCCTCGATCTCCAGGGCGCGGGCCAGGGTGCGCTCACTGGCCCGCGCCACCTCGACGACGTAGCCGATGGCGATGGAGGCGACCCAGACCAGCAGGACGTTGTGGAAGGTGTCCCGGCTGGGCTCGCCGCGCTCGATGATGTTGGCGACGGCGACGAAGGAGGAGGCGACGGCCGCCCAGCGCCAGCCGCCCTTGATCGCGAAGGCCAGTACGGAACCCGCCGTCCAGATAGAGGGCAACGTGGGGCCGTCGACGTGCTGGGCCTCGAAGTCGGCGAGCGGGGTGAGGAGGATGCCGACGAGCGCGAGTGTCAGGTCGGCGCCGAGGAAACGCTTGGTGCAGGCGGCGGCGCCCGCGACCTTCGGAAGGGTGCCGAGCGTCCACGCCGCCATCACCACCAGGAAGACGATGGCGACCCACGGCCGGTCGTACCTGTCCCGGCCGAAGACGGCGAGCAGCACCGCGTAGAGCATCGTCAGAATGCGATACGCCGTCAGCGCACGCCACAGCGGCTGCTCGACCGACATCCGTACGACCCGCTCGCGCCTGGCCACGTCCCCCACCCCCCGGACGGAATCGACGCGGTGCCGCGCCGAACCGTTCCGTCACCCTTGCGTTCCGGACTCTTTCTCCCCGCGCTTCGCCTCCTCCGCGCGGCGCTTCGCCTCGTCCGCGATCTGCCGCTTCGCGGCGGTCGCGTAGATGTCGACGTACTCCTGGCCGGAGAGCTTCATGATCTCGTACATCACCTCGTCGGTGACCGAACGCAGGATGAAGCGGTCCCCCTCCATGCCGTGGTAGCGGCTGAAGTCGAGCGGCTTGCCGATCCTGATCCCCGGGCGCATCAGCTTGGGCATCACCTGGCCGGGCGGCTGGATCTTCTCCGTGTCGATCATCGCGACGGGGATGACGGGCGCTCCGGTGGCCAGCGCCACCCGGGCGAGCCCGCCGGGCTTGCCGCGGTAGAGACGGCCGTCGGGCGAGCGGGTGCCCTCCGGGTAGATACCGAAGAGCCCGCCGCTCTCGATGACCTCGATGCCCGCCTTGATGGCCGCATCGCCGGCACCGCGGACACCGGAGCGGTCCACCGGGAGCTGGCCGACACCCTTGAAGAAGGCGGCGGTCAGCTTGCCCTTCACGCCGGGCGCGGTGAAGTACTCGGACTTGGCGATGAAGGTGACCTTGCGGTCCAGGACGGCCGGCAGGAAGAACGAGTCGGAGAACGACAGATGGTTGCTCGCGAGGATCGCCGGTCCTTGCGCGGGGATGTTCTCCAGGCCCTCCACCCATGGCCTGAAGGCGAGCTTCAACGACCCGCCGATGGAGAACTTCATTGCGCCGTAGATCAACTCGGGTGCCTCCTGTGTGCTGTCCGACTGACCTTAACCCGTGCGGCCGTCCGTGCTCCCGCCCGGCACGGGGCCGGGGCGGCCGCCCGGACCGTGACGACCCTGGTCGGTGTCAGCCCGGTCGCGTACGGTGAAGTAATCCTTCTGCACTCCCCCTTTTCGCTCCCCTTCGAGCCTCATGAACAGGAGACCCCGGTGCCGGTCCTGCCTGGAGCCGAGCCGTTCCGCCACGAGGGCGGAGAGGTCGGCGTCCTTCTCTGTCACGGATTTACCGGTTCCCCGCAGTCGCTGCGTCCCTGGGCCGACTATCTGGCGGAGCGCGGGCTGACCGTCTCGCTGCCGCTGCTGCCCGGACACGGCACCCGCTGGGAGGACATGCAGCTCACCGGCTGGCAGGACTGGTACGCGGAGGTGGATCGGGAGCTGCGCGCCCTGCTGGAGCGGTGCAGCCAGGTCTTCGTCTTCGGCCTGTCCATGGGCGGCGCGCTGACGCTGCGGCTGGCGGCGAAGCACGGGGACGCGATCAGTGGCCTGGTGCTCGTCAATCCGGCCAACAAGGTGCACGGTCTGTCGGCGTACGCGCTGCCGGTCGCCCGCCACCTGGTGCGGACGACGAAGGGGCTGGCGAGCGACATCGCCCTGAAGGGCTCCGACGAGGTGGGGTACGACCGGGTACCGCTGCACGCGGCGCATTCGCTGCGGAACTTCCTGCGTCTGGTCGACGCCGAACTGCCCCAGGTCACCCAGCCGATCGTCCTGTTGCACAGCCCGCAGGACCACGTGGTGCCGCCCGCCGACTCGGCCCGGATCCTCAGCCGGGTGTCGTCGACGGACGTCGAGGAGATCCTGCTGGAACAGAGTTACCACGTGGCGACGTTGGACCACGATGCGGAGCGGATCTTCGACGAGAGCTTTTCGTTCATCGGCCGCCTCGCTCCGAGCGTCGGAATGAAGGGGAGCACGTCAGGTGGCTGAGCACGACGCGGAGCGCGCGGGCGGCGGGGAGGAGCGCGAGCCCCTTCCCGCGGAGGGAACGACCGTTCCCGACGACGGCACGGGTCCGCAGGACGCCGCTGCCCAGCCGGTGCCGCCGGGCGCCGACGGGGACCGGTCCGCCGATCCGTCGATCGACGAGGACGCCGCGTGGCAGGCGATCGTCGCGGGGTACGGCGAGGAGCCGCCGGACCCGCCGGGCGCCAAACCGTTCAGGTCGGTCGAGGACCTGACGCTGCTGGAGGACGACCAGCCGGGTGTCCTGGATCCGGACAAGGGGCTCGGCAAGAAGACGCCGAAGCCGCCGGAGAAACCGCTCGGCAGCTCGATCGTGTTCGCGCCCGGCGTCGCCGGTCCGCGCGACTACGAGGTCGCGGAGCCGAAGGACAGTGATCTCGACGACAGCGACGAGGGGCACTTCGTCCCCCCGGAGCCGCCGCCGCTGCCGGAGGCCGATGTCACGGCGAAGTTCGCCTGGCTCGCGGTCGTCGGCGGTCCGGTGCTGATGCTGGTCGCGGTGCTGCTGCGGTGGGACATGACCTGGTGGCTCACGACGGTCTGCGTCGGCGGCTTCCTGGGCGGCTTCGTCACCCTGGTGGCGCGGATGAACGACGACGACGAGGACGGCGACGACCCCGGACGCGGAGCGGTGGTCTGAGGACGGACGGCCTCTGGGGGCGGCGGCATCGCGCAGCCGCGGATGCCGCCTTGCCCCGGGCACGGTCCGTCCGTGACCGCCCGCGGATCCGCCCCGGTGACGCGGGCCAGCCGCGGATGCCGCCTAGCCGCGGGCACGGCCCACCGGGCGGGCACCGTCCGCCCCGAGGCGCCGCGCGGCGGTCGGCCGCGCTGCTCAGGGCCTGGTCGAGGGCACTCGTAGTGCCGCCAGTACGGGCAGATGGTCCGTGGCCGCCCGCAGATCCGCCTCGGTGACACCGGGCAGCCCGGTGGGGACACCGCAGCCGAGCACCTCGATCCCGTGCGTCGCGAAGACCGCGTCGACGCGCCGCCGCGGACGGTCCGTCGGGAAGGTGTTCTCGGCGCCCCACGGCCGGACCGTCCAACAGTCCTGGAGCCGCCCGGCCAACTGCCGGAACGCGGCCCCGGTGGGTACGTCATTGAGGTCACCGGCCACGATGGCGTGCTCGACGCCCATCGCGTCCAGCCGTTCCAGCACCATCTCGGCCTGGGCCAGGCGTTCGTCGCGCTGCAGGCTCAGATGGAAGCTCAGCAGTCCGATCCGGGTGCCCGCGATCCGTACCACCGAGGTGGCGAAGCCCCTGCGGTGCAGTCCGGGCGTGAGCGGCAGCAGGACGTCCTCCGTCCGCTCCACGGCGGCCCGCAGCGAGCAGAGCAGCAGCGGTCCGGCCGCCGTGGCACCGCCGCCGAGCACGACCAGGTCGGTGCGGGCCGCCAGCCAGGCGGCGCGCTTGCGCCAGCGGAAGAAGCGCGGGGCCTCCTGGATGAGGACGAGGTCGGGGGCACAGGCGCCGATGACGCGGGCCAGCGCCTCGCGGTCGTCGCGCATCGACCGGATGTTGTAGCTGAGCACCCGGATGACGGCCGAACCATCCTGCTCGGTACGGGAGTCGGGCAGCGGCGTCGGGACCATGCGCCTCACGATACGACGGACGCCCGCCGCTCCCCATGGGGCGCGACGGGCGTCCGGCTCCGTCCGGCTGTCGGTGGCTCAGCCCTGGCGGGCCAGGTCCGCCGCGCCCACCAGTCCTGCCTTGCCGCCCAGTTGGGCCGCGAGCACCTGGGCGTGCGGGCGCCACTCGCCGCCGATCAGCCAGCGCCGGAACGACTTGCGGATCGGGTCGAGGACGAGGTCACCCTCGTCCGACACCCCGCCGCCGACGATGAACGCGGACGGGTCGAAGAGCGAGGCGAGGTCGGCGAGTCCGGCCCCGGCCCAGCGGGCCAGCTCGCGGAACGAGTCGATCGCCACCGGGTCGCCCTGCCGGGCGGCCGTGCTGATGTGCTTGCCCTCGATGCCGTCCACCGTGCCGTCGCCGAGCGACAGCAGGATTGTGGCGTTCTCGGGGGTGGCGTTGGCGCGCTGCTTCGCGTACCGGACGAGGGCGCGCCCGGACGCGTACTGCTCCCAGCAGCCCTGGCTGCCGCAGCCGCAGAGCAGGCCGTCCGGGACGACCCGGATGTGGCCGAACTCGGCGGCCACACCGAAGCGTCCGCGGCGCAGCTTGTTGCCGATGATGATGCCGCCGCCGAGACCGGTGCCGAGCGTGATGCAGATGACGTCGTCGTGGCCCTGTCCGGCGCCGAAGCGGTACTCGCCCCAGGCGGCGGCGTTGGCGTCGTTCTCGACGACGACCGGCAGGCCGACGCGCTGTTCGACCTTGTCCTTCAGCGGTTCGTGCCGCCAGTTGATGTTCGGAGCGAACAGCACGGTGGCGCGCTTGTCGTCGACGTATCCGGCGGCGCCGATGCCGACCGCGTCGATCTGGTGGCCCTCGCCCGCGCCGGACACGGCCGCCGCGATCGCGTCCACGATGCCTTCAGCCGTCGGCGGGGTCGGCACCTTGAACATCGAGAGAATCCGGCCCTCTTCGTCGACCACTCCAGCTGCGATCTTCGTGCCGCCGATATCGACGCCGATGGTGAGTCCCATGAATCCCTCAGTTTCGGTCGAGCCCCGCTGTGGCCAACGGTACCCGAGCCTGGGACCCCGCCCATCCGTGCCGGTCAGTCCAGGTCGATGTGTTCGCCCGCGGCGGGGCCCTCGTCGCGGGGGTCGGTGGGGTCGTCGGCCTTCTTCCCGGTGGGCGCGGAGTCCTCGGCACCCCGGGTCCAGCGGCGTTCCTGGCCTTCCACGGCACAACGGTAGGCGGCGAGGAGTTCGCCGCCGGCCGCGGCGATGTGGTCGAAGACGTCCGGATTGCGTTCGATGACGGGCTCGACGGCGGACTTCGCCTGCTTGATGATCTGCTGCACGGTGCCCTGGGCCGCCGCACCGAAGAGCGGCGTCCGGAGGGACGAGACCTTGTCGGCCACGGCGTCGACCAGCTTGCGCAGTTCCTCGGCGGCGGAGCCGGGCGGCGGGCCGTACTGGGCACGGCGGCGGGCCTTCTCCGCTTCGAGGTCCTCGGCGCAGGCCTTCGCCCACGCGTCGTCGTCGACGGGACGATCGGTGGCTTCGCTCATGGCGGACTCCTGCGACGTGGTTCGGCCGCGGTCCGGCACGCGGGCCGCGTACTACCGACGTTACCCGAACCGTGACGCGCCGTTCAGCTCGTCCGGGGCCACAGTCCGGGGTCCGGCGTGAACCTGACTCTGAGCACCCCGTCGGTGAGGGCGGCGCCGGAGACGGTGCAGCGGCGCAGCCCTGACTCCAGGGGAACGATCCGGTGGAACGGGCCGACGGTGAGGAGTAGTTCGCTGCCACGTCGCACCAGCTGGAGGTCCGTCTTCACGGCACCGGGCAGGGGCAGGCACCAGACCAGGACGGAGTCGTCGGAGGACGGGGGGACGGCCACGATCCGGTCACCGGGCAGCAGGGTCCGCAGCTCGTCGATGCCGGCCGGGGCGTTCGGGACCTCGATCCACCAGGGGTCGTCGGCCCGGCCGGGGCGCCGGTCAGCCAGCTCCGCGGCGAGTCCGTCGCCCTCGAAGAGGCCGCCTCCGGTACCCGCTTCCTCGAAGACGGTGCAGCCGGCCCCGGTGTCGAGGAGGGTGAGGTCGTCCGGGCCCCGCGGATCGCGGCCGAGGTGGGGCACCTCGCACAGGGCCGCCACGGGCTCCCATTCCTCGTACCAGCGGTCGATGGTCTTCTCCTGCTGCGCAGCCAGTGCCGCGAACCAGGGGTCGCCGGAGTGCCTGGGCAGGACCCGGTTCACCACGAGGGTGTCGACGCGCAGCCCGTGCAGGGCGAGTCCGGTGCGGGCGGTGCGCAGGGCGTCCTCGGCGGCGGGACCCGGTTCGGCGACCAGCCGGAGCGTGGTGTTGCGGTCCTCGATCAGGGCCTGGACGGCGGCCAGCTCGGCATCCTTGCGGGCGGCGGCCTCGTACAGCCACTGCGCCGGCATGGGCACGCCGGCGAGCTGGGCGAGCATCGGGCGCAGGGCGCGTGCGGCCTGGCGTTCCTGGGGCAGCAGCCGACGCAGATAGCGGCGCAGCTGTTCGGGCAGGGCCAGCACGGCGAGCGCCTCGCGCAGCGGCGGCAGATCGACGACGAGGAGTTCGTAGCCCTCGTGCGACCAGTCGCCCTCGGCGGCGCGGCGCAGGGTGTGCAGGAGGGCGAGCTGGGCGCTGCCGGGGAGTTCGGTGAGTTCCTCGCCGTCCAGCCGGTTCCCGCCGAGCAGGTCGAGCACCCCGGACGCCTGGTCCTGGAGGGCGAGGAGTTCGCCGCGGAAATGCTCGCCGGAGTCGATGCGGGCGGACCACAGGCCGTCGGTGACCTCGGTGGGTTCCGTGCCGTCGGGGAAGCCGGATATGGCGTCGGTGGAGAGCAGCAGGGTGCGGCGGCCTCGGCGGGCCGCGGCCAGTGCGGTCGCCGCCGCGACGGTGGTACGGCCGGCGCCGCCGGGGCCGGTGACGAGAACCGTACGCACCGGGTCAGGCCTTCGGTACGGACTCGACGCGCTTCTTCAGGCCGGCCAGGGCCCGGTCGATGATGACCTTCTCCGCCTTGCGCTTGATCATGCCGAGCATCGGGATCTTGACGTCGACGGTCAGCCGGTAGGTGACCTCGGTGCGGTCGCCGTCGCCGAGCGGGGCGAGCGCGTAGGAGCCGTCGATGGCGCGCAGCATCTGGGACTTGACGAGGGTCCAGCTGACCTCGTAGTCGCCGATCCAGGTGTACGCGAGGGTGTGGTCGTCCTTGATCGCCCCGGCGTCCAGGACGAGACGGACCTGCTCGGCGCGGCCCCGGTCGTCGGTGGCGAGGACCTCGGCCTCCTTGACCTCACCGGTCCACTCCGGATAGCGGGCGAAGTCGGCGATCACTCCCATGACGTCGGCCGGTGCCGCCTCGATCGTGATCGTCGAGCTGGTGTGTTCAGCCATCGCCGTGGCTCCTCCAGTGCGGTGTACCGGTGCGTCGGCAGAGGCCTGCCGCCTGAAGGCTATCGCGTGCGCGCGCCGCCTCGGCCCAGGGTCCGCCGCCGGTGCGGTCACCACTCCAGGGCCCAGGGCCTGCCGGTGGACGCGAAGTGGCCGACGTTCACGCATTCGGTGGCACCGATGCGCATCCGGCGGACCAGAGGCTGGTGGACATGGCCGAACAGCGCGTACCGGGGACGGGTCCTGCGGATGGCGTCGAGCAGCGCCCGGCTGCCGCGTTCGAAGCGGCGTGCCACCGTGTCGTACGTCAGCTCCGGCACGTCCGGCGGGATGTGGGTGCAGAGCACGTCGACCGGGCCGACCGCCTCGATCTTGGCCGCGTACTCCTCGTCACTGATCTCGTACGGGGTGTTCATCGGGGTCCTCAGGCCGCCGCCGACGAAGCCGAGCACCCGGCCGCCGATCTCGACGCGGTCGCCGTCGAGGACCGTGGTGCCCGGCCGCGCGTACTCGGGCCACAGGCCGGGGATGTCGACGTTGCCGTAGGTGGCGTACGTCGGGGTGGGGAAGACCGCGAAGAGCTCGGCGTACTGCTTGCGGACCGCCGAGACGATCGCGGCGTTGCGGTCCTTGCCCGCCCACAGGCCGCGGCCGAACGCGCGGGCCTCCTCGAAGCGGCGGGCGGTGCGCAGCGCGACGATCCGGTCGGCGTTCTCCACGCCGAAGAGATCGGGGAAGATGCCGCGCGAGTGGTCGGCGTAGTCGAGGAAGAGCACCAGGTCACCCAGGCAGATCAGGGCGTCGGCGCCGTCCCCGGCGCGGGCCAGGGCCTCGGTGTTGCCGTGCACGTCACTGACCACATGAACGCGGGTGCGCCGCGCGGTCGGGATTCCTTCGCTGTTCGGTCCGGCTGGCATGGCGATCAC
>NZ_JBVJMV010000024.1:0-126894 GCF_055584025.1 Streptomyces sp. NPDC104309
GGTTGAGATCAGCTGGATGAACCGCCGGATGCGTGACCCGCATGTCCGGTGGTGTGAGAGGAGGGACGGGCGACCCGTCCCTCCTACTCGATTCTCGTACGACTGGCTGTTCGTCGCCGACGGTCTCGGGACGCTGCTCTTCGCGGGGTACGCGGCCATGGTGCTGCCGGCGCACGGCACCGCGCAGAGCCGGCCGGCCCGCGAACCCGGCGCACCCGGGCTCCGGCGGGAGCTGCGGGCCAGGCCCGCGGTGCTGGTCCTGCTCGCCGCGATCCTCTGCGTCGACCTCGTCTACCGCCAGCAGTACTCGACCCTGCCCGTCTTCCTGTCCGAGCACGGCCACAGCGCCCAGTTCTACGGCTGGCTGCTCGCCATCAACGGCGGCCTCATCCTCCTGCTGGAGCTTCCCGTGGCGCACGCGCTGCGCCGACGGGAGCCACTGGGCATCGTGGGCACCGGGCTGTTGCTCGTCGGGCTGGGCTACGCGGTGCTCATCCCGGGGGCCGGAGCGCTGTTCGCCGTCACCATGATGGCGTCCTTGACCGCGGGCGAGATCCTGTACAAGACCACCGCGACGGCGTACGTCGCCGATCGGGCTCCCGACCATGCGCAGGGCCGTTTCCAGAGCCTGTACGCGGGTGCCTCCATCAGTGGCCAGGTGCTGGCGCCACCGCTCGGCGGCGCCCTCTACGCCGCCGCGCCCGGTCTGCTCTGGCCGGCCTGCGCGGTGCTGGCCTGCGGCGCGGGGGTGGCGGTACTGGCGGCACGGCGGCTGCGGGGGGCGGGACCGGGGCCGGCGGCGGTGCGGGCGCCGGTGCGCGAGGAGGTCTCCGAGGCGGCGCCCGAACGGCAGGCGCAGTCCGGCTGACCGGGTGGTCATGGGTTCTGGACGACCACCCGGCGAGACCGGTTGGCTCCGGCGGCGCCCCGCCGGTTAGGTTTCCTGTCATGACCGACACGACTCCTGCTCGCACCACCGGCGCCGTCGCCGCCGGCCTCGCCACCATCGCCGGCGACGGTTCCGTTCTCGACACCTGGTTCCCCGCCCCCGAGCTCACCGCCGACCCGGGCCCGGCCGGAACCGAACGGCTCACCCCCGACCGGGCCGTCGACCTCCTGGGCTCAGGTGCCGCCAAGGCCATCGGTGTGGACGCCCGCCGCGGTGTCGAGATCGTCGCCGTACGTACGGTCATCGCCTCGCTCGACGACAAGCCGCTCGACGCCCACGACGCGTATCTGCGTCTGCACCTCCTCTCGCACCGCCTCGTCCGGCCGCACGGCCAGAACCTGGACGGCCTCTTCGGCCTCCTCGCCAACGTCGCCTGGACCTCGCTCGGCCCGGTCGCCGTGGACGACGTGGAGAAGGTCCGGCTGAACGCCCGCGCCGAGGGCCTGCACCTCCAGGTCACCTCGGTCGACAAGTTCCCCCGGATGACGGACTACGTCGCGCCCAAGGGCGTACGGATCGCCGACGCCGACCGGGTCAGGCTCGGCGCGCACCTCGCCTCCGGTACCACCGTCATGCACGAGGGCTTCGTCAACTTCAACGCGGGCACCCTCGGCACGTCGATGGTCGAGGGCCGGATCTCCGCGGGTGTCGTCGTCGGCAACGGCTCCGACATCGGCGGCGGCGCCTCCACCATGGGCACCCTCTCCGGTGGCGGCAAGGAACGCATCGTCATCGGAGAACGCTGCCTGATCGGCGCCGAGGCCGGTGTCGGGATCGCGCTCGGCGACGAGTGCGTCGTCGAGGCCGGGCTCTACATCACGGCCGGCAGCCGCATCACGCTGCCGGACGGGCAGATCGTCAAGGCCCGTGAGCTCTCCGGCGCCTCGAACATCCTCTTCCGTCGCAACTCGGTCACCGGAGCTGTGGAGGCGCGGCCGAACAACGCGGTCTGGGACGGCCTCAACGACGTCCTGCACAGCCACAACTAGGATCTTTCGTTCGGATCGGGCCGGAACGGCGAGCGGGGCACGCGAGCCCGGCCTGATCCGAACGAGAGACCTCAGCGGGTAGCGACGAGAAGTTCCTCGTACACCCTCCGCAGCCCGTCGGCCGCCTCGCGCCCGGCGGGCTGCAGTGGTTCCCGGACCGGTCCGGCGTCGAGCAGTGCCTTCGCCGTGACCGTGCCGGGCAGCCCGGACGCCATCATCAGCTCGGCGAGCGGGATCGTCAGCCGGTTGAGCCGGGCGGCCTCGGTGGTGTCCCCGGCGTCGAAGGCGTCCAGGACCGCCCTCAGTTGCCGGGGCGCCACATTGGCGACCGTGCTGACATAGCCCGCCGCGCCCACCGCGTACAACGGAAGATTCAGCTCCTCGCAGCCCGAGTAGTACGCCAGCGAGGTCGCGCCGATCACCTTCGTGGAGCCGAGCAGGTCGTACGCGCAGTCCTTCACTGCCACGACGCGCGGGTGCTCCGCGAGCCGCAGCAGGGTCTCCGGCTCGATGCGGGTGCCCGTGCGGCCGGGGATGTCGTACAGCATCAGCGGCAGACCGGTCGCGTCGGCGACGCGCCGGAAGTGCGCCTCGACGGCGGCCTGCGGCGGTCTGCTGTAGTAGGGCGTCACCACCAACAGGCCGTCCGCGCCCGCCTGTTCGGCCTGCCGGGCAAGGTCCACGGTGTGCCGGGTGTCCGGGCCGCCGACCCCGGCGACGACCGGCACACCGTCGCCGACCGCCGCCCTGACCGCCCGCACCAGCGAGGCCTTCTCGGCGTCGGTCGTGGTCGGGGACTCGCCCGTGGTGCCGCTGAGCACCAGACCGTCGCAGCCGTCGGCGACCAGCGAGGCGGCATGCTTCCCTGCCGCGTCCGGGTCCAGCGCGCCGGAGGCGGTGAACGGTGTGATCATCGCGCAGAGCGCGTGGCCGAAAGGTGCTGAAGGTGCTGTCATACCCGAAGTGTCAGCCGACCCGACCGTGAAGGTCCACTTAGTTCTGCTTGGGATGAAAGGTAAGAATCGTTCAACAGTGTTGCTGGTCAGCTGCATCAGTCCGCACCCCGCAGCCGGGCCCGGTCGACGGCCTGCTTCATCAGCTCCCGGCCCGGACCGCCGCCCCGCCGGTCGGCCCTGATGCGCATCGCCTCGATCAGGGCCCGCTCCTCGCCGTGCTTGCCGAGCCCCGGTATGTACGTCGCCTGCAGACAGCCCACCACGGCGTCCCCCTTCACCAGGGACGGGCATCTCGTTGCGCGGATCGCCCTCGATGGCGGCGAAGGCCCTCTCGTACGTCTCGTCGACCACGGCCGAAGCCGGGGCGACGACCCGGTCCTCGTCCGCGAGCAGGGCGAGGACGGCGGGCAGGTCCGCGCGGGTGGCGGTGCGAAGGAGCATGTTCGGGAGTCCGGCACGGACGCCTGGACGCTCAGTACGCGGCCATGGGCGCGCCGCGTGAGCGACCGGCACGGTGTGCGTGACCCAGGGCGCCCGCGGCCCGTCGCCGCCGGGCCCGTCGACCGCCGCCGTTGTGGTCAGCGGCGTGCCATGTAGAGCGAAAAGGCCTTGTGGAGCACCTTGTTGATCGGGTAGTCCCACTCGCCGACGTATTCGGCGGCCCGGCCGCCGGTGCCGGCCTTGAAGCGGAGCAGGCCCAGGAGGTGGTTGCCCTCGTCCAGGGTGTCGGTGATGCCGCGCAGGTCGTAGACGGCCGCGCCCCGCTCGTGCGCGTCGCTCATCATGCGCCACTGGATGGCGTTGTTGGGCTGGACCTCGCGCTTGCGGCCGGTCGAGGCGCCGTAGGAGTACCAGACATGGTTCCCGACGGTCAGCATCGTCGCCGCGGCGAGCGCTTCGCCGTCGTGGTGGGCGAGGTAGAGCCGCATCCGGCCGGGGTCCTCGGCGCGCAGTGCGGTCCACATGCGCTGGAAGTAGCCGAGCGGGCGGGGGATGAAGCGGTCGCGCCCGGCCGTCTCGCGGTACAGCTCGTAGAAGGTGGGGAGGTCCTCGTAGCCGCCCTCGACGACCTTGACGCCCGCCTTCTCCGCCTTCTTGATGTTGCGCCGCCACTGCTGGTTCAGATTGCGCCGGATCTCCTCCAGCGGCAGCCCGGCGAACGGCACCTGGAACACGTACCGGGGCTGTCCGGCACTGAAACCGTCCTCGCCGTCCTCCTCGCCCTGCCGCCAGCCCAGTGCGCGCAACCGCTCCACGACCTGTGCCGCCTGCGGCTCGTCCGCATCCGCCGCCACGTCGCGCAGCCGCCCGGTGGACGGGTCGGCGATGGCGTCCTTGACGGTCTCGGCGTCCCAGCGCCGGGCGACCACGGGCGGCCCCATGCGCACCGAGAACGCCCCCCGCGCCTTCAGATGTGCCAGCATCGGCTCCAGCCACCGCCGCAGGCCGGTGTCGTGCCAGTCGATGACGGGCCCCTCGGGCAGATAGGCCAGGGTGCGTTTCGTCCGGGGGATCGGCCGGTGGAGGACGAGCCCGGCGCCCACGATCCGTTCCCGGCCGGATGAGTCCCGCTCGAACCAGCCGATGCTCTCCGCACGCCAGTCGGGCTTCACATCGCCCCACGACGGGACCTGCATATGGCTCACGGCGGGCCGGCTCGCGACGAACGCCAGATGTTCCTCGCGGGTGATCGCCCTGAGACGCAGATCCATGAGGTGCTCCGTTCGTGGTTCTGTCGAGTCGTTGTTCTTTCGAGGGACCTGACGGCGCCGACGCGGGAGTGGTGTTGACCTCAAGCGCACTTGACGTACCAGTGTGGTCGGCAGTGGCGCACCGCAGGGGTGCACCGGTCAGGAGGGCTCGTCATGAGCGTCCGGTTCCAGTCCCGTCCCGATCTTGCCGGTAACGACGTCGGACTGGTCAAGGCGAGCACCTGGGACGTCGGCACGCCCGAGCGGCAGCGGCGGACGATCGAGGCCGTCCGCAAGGCGTGGGACAGCCGGGAGTGGCCGCACCCGGGGCTGCTCTCGTACACCGTCCATGCGGGTGAGGACGGGAAGACGTTGTTCCACTACAGCCAGTGGAGTGGGGAGCAGGCCTATCAGGACTTCTTCCGGCGCGGCCGGGACGAGCGCAACGCGGACATCGACGCCGCCGTGCCGGGCATCCGCCGGCTCGGTCTGCACACCCTTGAGCCGTACCGCTCCACGCCGCCGAGGGAGGGGGACACGCGGGAGCCGGGGTGCGTCGTGATCGTCGACGTCGAGTTCGACGGCGCGGACAAGGCGCGGCAGCGGGACTGGGTGGACACCGTGTTCGAGGCCCTGGGGACCGATCCGGCGCCTGCCCCCGGAGGCATCTCCGCGCACTTCCATGTGAGCGTCGACGGAACGCGCGTCCTCAATTACGCCGAATGGGAGAGCGCGCAGGCCCATGCCGCCGCGCTGGCCGCCCCCGGTGACGGGGTCGGATCGAGGACGCCCCAGTGGGAGCGGGTGCAGTCCTACCCGGGTGTGACCGGCGGCGGCGTGCACCGGTACACGCCCGCGCTCAGCATGCGGCCGGGGGCGGGCGCGTAACGGCGAGACGGGCTACGGCCGGAAGCGGAGCACCTGCGGGTCGTGATCGCTGTTCTGCGCGGCGAACTCGGCGTTGATGTGCACGCTGTCGTAACTGAAGCCGTGGATCGACGGGCTGGTCAGGATCTGGTCCAGCACCTGGGTGTTGCCCTGGTAGACGTACGAGTAACGCTCCGAGCGCGGCAGGGACTTGATCGCCGGGTACAGCACGCCACCGGCCGTCAGCGCCTCGGTCGTGCCGGAGAACTCGAAGTCGTTGATGTCGCCGACGACCAGGACGTCCGCGTTCTTCTGGACGCCCAGCAGCTTCTTGACGAAGGTGTTGACCGCCGCGCCCTGTGCGTACCGCTGGACCTCCGACGAGCGGGTGGGCGGCTGGTGCTGCGAGACGATGGACTCGTCGCCGCCCTTGGACGCGAAGTGGTTGGCGACGACGAAGACCGTGCGGCCGCGGAAGCCGAACTCGCCGGCGAGCGGCTTGCGGCTGTTCGTCCACGCCGCGTTCGCCGGGTCGATCCGGCCGGGGGAGAGGGTCAGCGCCGCCCGGCCCTGCTGGCGCACGACATCGGTCGCGGTCGTCGCGTCGCCGCCCGCGCGGTCGGTGAACGACACCCGCGCGGGGTTGAAGAGGAACACCTGGCGGATGTTGCCGCCGGGCTCGCCGCCGTCCTTCTTGTCCTCCGGGTCGATGGAACGCCACTGGTACGCCGGGCCGCCCGCGGCCACGATCGCGTCGGTGAACTTCTTGACCGTCTGCTCGGCGGAGACCGTACCGTCGTCCTTCGCGCCGTTGTTGTCCTGGATCTCCTCCAGCGCCACGATGTCGGGGGCGGCGAGGTTGCGGACGACGGCGGCGGCGAGCGCGTCGAACTTCTCCTGCGGGTCGGTGGGGTCGAGGTTCTCGACGTTGTACGTCGCCACCGCCAGCTCGTCGGCGTGCTGCTTGCGGGTCGTCTCCCGGCTCAGCCCCTTGGCGGTGACCTTGCCCAGGGTGCGGGCGGTCAGCGTGTAGCCGCCGTACTGGTTGAAGTCGAGCGGGCCCTCGGTCGTACCGGAGAGCACATCACCGACATCGGCGGTCGGGAAGGGCTGCTCGGCGAGCGGCACCAGCGACTGGATCTGGAGCCGGCCGGTGTTCTGCGCGGTGTACGAGCCGTAGACCGTACCGCCGCGACGGCTCGCGTTCTCGTGCGGCTTCACCGTCACCCACAGCTCGGCGTGCGGGTCGGTGGCGCCGACCACCCGCGAGGTGCCGACGCGGACGTTCATGCCCTCCAGGGACTCGTAGTAGTCCAGGGCGTAGCGGGACGGTTCGAGGGGGAGCGCGTTGATGGAGCCGCCCGCCGCGGGGTCGCCGGCCGGGGCGTACCGGGACGGGACCGAGCGCTCCGAGATCGTCACCGGCGCGGGCAGGGGGTTGCCGGAGGACACCACCGTGACGGTGGGCTTGGTGATCTGAGTGAGCGACTGATTGCCGGAGGCGGCGCCGCCCGGGACGTACTCGGTGACCGTGCCGGAGACCGTCACCGCGTCACCGACCGCGACGGTCGGCGCGGAGCTGGTGAAGACGAAGATGCCCTCGCTGGTGGCCGGGTCGGCGTCGGGCTTCGGGTCCTGGAACCAGAAGCCCTTCGAACCGTACGTCCGCACACCCGTGACGATGCCCGTGACCCCGCTGACCTGCCGGCCGTCGAGCGGGGATATCCGGGTGGTGCCCTGGATGTCGTGGATCCGGACCTGGCCGTCGGCGGACGCGGAGGGGGAGGGGGCCGGGGAGGCGGACGCGGAGGTGGCGGCTGCGCCGGTGAGCAGACCCGCGGCGAGCGCGGCGGCGACTACGGCGGATACGGCGGTCGTTCTGGACGATGCGGCGGGCATCACGGACTCCGGGGGGATCGAGGGTGGTGGAGAGGTCTACGCGCGTCAATCTCTTGTGTGCGCAAGGCGGTTGTCAAGGTCCTCAGAGTGGACTGCGGCCGTCCGTTGCATGAACCGGGCGGCATGGGGCGAAATGCGTCTACGCTTGGGCCGCCCGACCCCGTACGCCCCGTACGTCCCGAGGAGAACCACCTGATGTCCGCAGAGCACTCCACCCTGCCGCCCGTACGGCTGCACTCCGAGGCCGAGCTGGCACGGGACGCGCTCGCCGCGCCGCTGCTCGCCCGCGCCGTCCGGCTCGCCCGCTGGGCGGGCCCCGGGACCAGGGTCGGTGCCGGTGGCGAGCTCGTCGACGCACAACTGCCCGCGGCGGCCGAGTACCTCGGCCTCACGGCGGACGAGGACGGTGCGGCGGAGGCGAGCGAGGCGTGGCGGCTCGCGGTCGACGCGGGGCTCGTGGACGTCGAGGATCCGCAGGAGCAGGCGGGGGAGGACGCGGAGGGGACCGCCGCCGCCGGTGAGAACCTGGCGTTGATCACCGGCGGTTCACCGCGGGAGGTCCTGTCGATCTGGCTCGACGGACTGGAGGCCGTGTACGCCGACGCCACCGCTCCCGTCTTCGAGGACTTCGCCGATCTCATCGGCGAGGACGGCTCGGTCGACTTCGAATCCCTGGACTGGGACCCGGAGGTGGAGGCGGAGTTCCTCGACGGGGTCCTCGCCAATCTGTATCTGCTCACCGTCGGCGACGGCGGCGCGGACACGGACCCCGTACCGCTGCCCGCACTCGCCGCGTCCGTGATCGTGCCCGACGACATGAGCGAGCCCACCGACGACGTTCTTGAGCAGGTGTCCGAGGCGATGATGCGTCTCGACGACCAGTTCCGGGTCCTCGAACCCATCGGGATCGTCGAATACCGCCCGGTGGACGAGGCGTTGCTGGTCGAGGAGGGTGACGACACCGCTCCGGGGACCGACGACGAGGACATCACCCGGTACGGAATGGTGCGACTGACCGCCCTCGGCCTGTACGGCGTCCGGGCCCGGATGCGGGAGGCCGGAGTGGACGCCCCGGCGATCGGCGACCTCGCGGAGAAGGGCGCCGACGCGCTCCTCGGCGGCATCGCCCACTACCCCGAGACGGCGGCCCGCGACGAGTTCCGGCTGTGGCTCGCCGGCCGCGGTGCGGACGGTGCCGCGGCCGAACTCCTGGCGGCGGCACGCGGAACGGACGGGCAGGCGCCGCTGCGCCGGCTTCACTGCCAGCAGGCGCTCGCGCTGGCCGGCGCGGAGGCGGAGCCCGCGGTGCGCGCGGTGCTGGACGACCCCGAGCTCGGCGGGCTGGCACGGGTCTGGCTCGCGGAGCTGGGGGCGGCGGACGTTCCCGCGCCGCCGGAGCCGATGATCTTCTGGCTCGCCATCGACACGATCGCGGCCCAGTTGGCGGCCGAGGGCGATCTGGACGAGCTCCAGGGCCTGGTCGAGGGGCTCGCGGGCCGGCACGGCGGCTTCTTCGACGAGGCGTGGCGGGTGGAGCACCCGGCGACGGCGGACGTCCTCGAAGCGATGGGGCGGCTGCACAGCGACAAGAAAAAGGCCAAGGAGGCCCGCAAGGCGGCGTTCAAGGCGCGGTCGCGGACGGGGGCCTGAGAACGGACGGGCGCGCGGGCCGCGCGCCCGCGCCCGTGCGGGAGGCGTGAGCGTCGCGGTCCGGGTGCGGTCCGGCGTGTGTGCGGCGGTCCGTGGCGGACGGTGTGGAGCGGGCTGGGCCGCGCAGTGTGGCCGGCCGTGTCGGGCCGACCGCATCCGGCCAACTGCACAGGAAGGATGCCCCTCGACGTCGTCCGTAGTTCAACTCGTGTTGGCGCAGGGGCGCGACGGTGGGCGCGCCAACAACCCGCCCAGTCGCTCCAGGAGTACGTGATGCCCTTCACGCGCAGGGAATTCACCAGACAGTCCGCCCTCACCGGTGCCGGCATCGCCCTGACCGGCACCGTCGCCGCGCTGGCCACCGCGCCCGGCGCCCTGGCCGCCGAGGACTCGAAGCACGGTCACGGACACGACCACGACCACGGGCACCACGACGAGCCGGGCTACGGACCGCTGGTCACCGACCCCGAGGGCCTTCTCTCGCTGCCGGCCGGATTCTCGTACAAGGTCATCACCCACAGTGGTGTCACCAAGCTGGAGACCGGTGAGTACACCCCCTCCAACCACGACGGGACGGCCACCTTCGAGGGACCGCGCGGCGTCACGCTGCTCGTCAACAACCATGAGCTGAGCGGCACCCGCGCCGGCTGGGAGCACCCGGTGCCGCTCGCCGAGGGCCTCGTCTACGACCCGGTCGCGGCGGGCGGCTGCACCGTCGTGGAGACCCGGCGCGACGGCCGTACCGCCGAGTGGGTCGGCATCGCCGGTACGTCCACCAACTGCGCGGGTGGCGCCTCCCCGTGGGGCACCTGGCTCACCTGCGAGGAGACCGAGGACAAGGCGGGCAAGAACGGCCTGCTCAAGGACCATGGCTACGTCTTCGAGGTCGACCCGTACGACAGGCGCGCCAACCGCGACCCGCGCCCGATCAAGGCGCTCGGCCGGTACGCCCACGAGGCCGTCGTCATCGACCCCAAGAACGGCCACGCCTATCTGACCGAGGATGCCGCGGGCCCCAACGGGCTGCTGTACCGCTGGGTCCCGCCGCAGGGCTTCCGGCACGGCCGCGGCAAGCTCCGCACCCTCGCCGACGACGCCGGTGTCCTCCAGGCCGCCAAGTGCTTCGACAGCGGCGGCACCTTCGTCGACGACCTGTCCCGCGCCACGAAGATCGGCACGGTGTACGGCGTGGACTGGACCGATGTGCCCGACCGCGACGCGAAGACCGTCTCGGTGCGCAAGCAGTTCACGGACGGCCAGGTCACCCGCGCCCGTAAGCTCGAAGGCATGTGGTGGGGCGACGGCGGCGCGTACATCGTCTCCTCGTTCGCCCGCGCCGAGAGCCCCGTCCAGCACGACGGCCAGGTCTGGTTCTACGACCCGAAGCGCCGCACGCTGACGCTGAAGGTGCTCCTGGGCGTGAACGCCGACCCGTCGAAGGACGGCGCCTTCGACGGCCCGGACAACATCACCGTCTCGCCGTACGGCGGTCTGGTCATCGCCGAGGACGGCAACGGCCTCCAGCACCTGTTCGGGGCGACCGAGAGCGGCCGCACGTACCCGATCGCCCGCAACGAGCTGAACATCGGCAGCGAGGAGGAGCCGGAGTACAGCGAGTTCACCGGTGTCACCTTCTCGCCCGACGGCAGGACGCTGTACGCCAACATCCAGACGCCGGGCATCATGCTCGCCATCACCGGTCCGTGGAAGCGCCAGCCGAACCGCCACTGACTGCCGGTAGCGCCGGAAGTCCCCCGAAGGGCATTTCGCGCGCGTAATTCCCTCGCGCGCATCGGAGTTCCCCCTCTAGAGTCCTGTCCGTGTCCAGGTGCGCAGGCAGGACCTACTTCCACTGATAATGGGGATGTCGCGGGTTCGAGTCCCGTCACCGGATCCCGTTCCGGTGTAGCTCAGTCGGCAGAGCACCTTCGTCGGTTCCGCCGACCTCGATCTCTGGACACATCACAACTTCATCAGCAATGACTGCAGGCACCTCCCGGTGCGCAGGCAGCGGTTACTTCTTGAAACGAAAACGCCGCCGCCGACTCTGATCTCGGGAGGCACAGATGCCGGGGGGTGCCCGGTGCGCAGGTGACGGATACTTCTCGGATCCGACGGTTGTGGGTTCAAGTCCCGCCCGGCCACGGCCGGTAGCTCAAAGCGGTAGAGCATCGGGCAAGCCCGTCGCCGACCCCTGATCTCGGGCACCCTTTTCCGCTGTGCCTTCTCCCAATGAATTCGGGGGAATTCACATGGCACGCTTCAATATCCGCACCACCCGGCCCCGCGCCAAATCGCCCGTGAAGTCGACCGGGCAGACGGCACGGACCCATGAGGGCGGCCGGGGACATCTCCGCGACCATCGCTCCGAACTCTTCCTGCTCGCCGTCGCCAATTTCGTTTCGCAGCAGACCTTCTACGAGGACGGCGAGCAGCGCGACGACCGGTTCGCCCAGCTGGTGCGGGTACTCGCCGTCGGCGACCCCGAGTGGACCGCCGGTCTGCTCCACTGGCTGCGCCGCGACGGCCAGATGCGTACCGCTTCGATCGTCGGCGCCGCCGAGTACGTGAAGGCGCGGCTCGACGCGGGCGCCGAGGACGGCCCGTCCAACCGGCAGGTCGTCGACTCCGTCCTGTTGCGCGCCGACGAACCCGGGGAACTCCTCGGCTACTGGACCTCGCGCTACGGCCGGGCCGTACCCAAGCCCGTCAAGCGCGGCGTCGCCGATGCCGTACGCCGTCTCTACCACGGCAAGTCGCTGCTGAAGTACGACACCGCGTCCAAGGGCTACCGCTTCGGCGACATCCTGAATCTGGTGCATGCCTCTCCCGACCCGCAGAAGCCGTGGCAGGGCGAGCTGTTCCGGTACGCCCTCGACCGTCGCCACCACCCGGAGACGGCCGTGGCGCCGGTCTCCGACCGCACCCTCACCGCCCACCGCGCGCTGATGGAACTGCCGGTCGAGGAGCGCCGGGCCGTCGTCACCGGCGAGGACGGCGCGGAACGGCTGGCTGACGCGGGCATGACCTGGGAGGCGCTGGCCGGGTGGCTGCAGGGGCCCATGGACGCCGCGGCCTGGGAAGCGGTCATCCCGTCGATGGGTGCGATGGCGCTCCTGCGCAATCTGCGCAACTTCGACGAGGCGGGCGTCTCGGACGAGGTCGCCGCGCAGGTGGCGGCGAAGATCTGCGACCCGGACGTGGTCGCCGCGTCGCGGCAGTTCCCGTTCCGCTATCTCGCCGCCTACCGGCACGCGCCCTCGCTGCGCTGGGCCCACCCGCTGGAGAAGGCGCTCGGCCACTCCCTGCGCAATGTGCCCGCACTGCCTGGGCGGACGCTGATCCTGGTCGACCGCTCGGGCTCGATGTCGTTGCCGCTCTCGGACCGTTCACAGCTCAACCGGGCCGACGCCGCCGCGATCTTCGGTACGGCACTGGCGCTGCGGGCGTCCCATGCCGATCTGGTGCAATTCGGCACAAACAGCGCACCAGTGACATACCGACGCGGCGAGTCCGTGCTGAAGGTCCTGGAACGTTTCGGTGACCTCGGCGGCACCAACACCGCGGAAGCGGTGCGCCTGCACTACCGGACCCACGACCGCGTACTGATCGTCACGGACGAGCAGGCGGCGTTCTCGTGCGCCGCGGACGCCACCGCGGCCGTGCCGTCCACCGTGCCCGTGTACACCTGGAACCTCGCCGGATACCGGGCGGGACACGCTCCGTCGGGAGGTGCGAACCGCCACACCTTCGGGGGGCTTTCGGACGCGGCCTTCCGCATGGTGCCGCTGCTGGAAGCGGGCCGGGACGCGGACTGGCCCTGGAACGGCCGATGACGAATCAGGTGTCCGTACGCCCCAGGAGTGGACGGGCATGGCGTCGGGCCCTCCCAGGGCGCATACTCAAGGTAATGAAACAGTCAGCCGGATCCCGGCGCCACCTGCCCTCCAGTCCCTTCAACCGCCCGGCCCAGGCGGCCCCACCGGTCGAATTGTTCGATGTGGGCGACAGGGTGTCCCACGATCAGTTCGGGCTCGGTCGTGTCCT
This sequence comes from Streptomyces sp. NPDC104309, assembly GCF_055584025.1. NCBI lineage: Bacteria > Bacillati > Actinomycetota > Actinomycetes > Kitasatosporales > Streptomycetaceae > Streptomyces > Streptomyces sp. NPDC104309. The sequence goes on from NZ_JBVJMV010000024.1 coordinate 13,049, forward strand.
TGCCGTCGAGGGCGACAACGACGCGGTGCTCATCGACTTCTCGGGGCGACAGGGGAGGATCCTGAGCCCGTACTCCAAGCTGACCAAGCTCTGAGCGAGCCGACGAGCGCGCGGGGCTTGTGCGTCCCGTGGATTCCGTGGTCCTCAGGGGCACCTGGCCATCGCAGGTGCCCCTGAAGTCGCGTCGCGGGCCTTCGCCGCGTCAGAGCGCCTGGGCGGCGGGCTTCACCATGCCGCGGACAGTGCGCGACTTCACGAAGTCACCCATGGCCGTCATCTCCCACTCGCCGGAGAACTGCTTGATCAGCTTGGCCATCATCACGCCGGTCTGCGGCTCCGCGCCCGTCAGGTCGAAGCGGACCAGCTCCTCGTCGGTGGTGGCGTCGACCAGTCGGCAGTAGGCCTTGGCGACCTCGGTGAACTTCTGGCCGGTGAACGAGTTGACCGTGAAGACCAGACCGGTCGCCTCCGCCGGGATCCGGCCCAGGTCGACGACGATCACCTCGTCGTCACCCGCGCCCTCACCCGTGAGGTTGTCGCCGGAGTGCTTGATCGCGCCGTTCAGGATGGAGAGCTTGCCGAAGTAGCAGCTGTCCAGATGGTTCCGGTTGGGGCCGTAGGCGATCACCGAGGCGTCCAGGTCGATGTCCTTGCCGCGGAACGCGGGCTCCCAGCCGAGGCCCATCTTGACCTGGGAGAGCAGCGGCCGGCCGGCCTTGACCAGCGAGACCGTCTGGTTCTTCTGGAGGCTGACCCGGCCCTTGTCGAGGTTGATCTTGCCCGAGGCGGCGGGTGCGGGCGGGGCGGCGGGGGCCGGGGGCGCGGCCGGGGCCTCAGGCGCGGCGATCCGCGGGTCCACGGGCGGGGCCGCCGGCATCGGCGGTGCGGCGGGCACGGGTGCGGCGGCGGGCTCCTCCTCGACCGAGACGCCGAAGTCCGTGGCGATACCTGCCAGTCCGTTCGCGTAGCCCTGGCCGACCGCGCGGGCCTTCCAGGCGCCGTTGCGGAGGTAGACCTCGATGACCACGAGCGCCGTCTCGGCGCCGAGCTGCGGCGGGGTGAACGTGGCGATCACACTGCCGTCGTCGGCGTTGCGCACGGTCGCGGTGGGCTCGATGCCCTGGAAGGTCTGGCCCGCCGCGTCCGGGCTCGCCGTGATGACGATCTTCTCGATGCCGGGCGGGACCGCGGCGGTGTCCACCAGGATCGCGTCCGGCGCGGTCCCGCCGCCGGAGCGGTGGGTCACCCCGGGGCCGGCGGGCTGGTTGTAGAAGATGAAGTCGTCGTCCGAGCGCACCTTGCCGTCGACGGTGAGCAGCAGGCCCGAGACGTCGAGCCGCACCGGAGCGGAGACGTCCACTGCCACGCGGGCGGCGGAGAGAGGGATGTTCGAGCCGGGGGTCATAGCGGTCATGCACGAGGTAACGAACGACCTGGCTTTGCCGTTCCCTTACCTTCACCCGCCTTGGCGCACTCTTGACACGACCGCCCGGACCTCCCCGACCGCCCGGACCTCCCCGACCGCCCGGACCTTGCGTCAGTGCGGCCAGATCGGCGGGTTGGTGCAGAAGTGGCCGCCGAGGTGGGCGTGGTCGGGGTTGTCCGGGTCCAGCTCCCCCTGTTCGGCGACGAGTGCGGCCGCGTACGGCTCCGAGTCGTCCTTCGGCTCGTATCCGAGCGAACGGGCCGTGGTCAGGTCCCACCACAGCCGGGTGTTGTCGGAGGAGCCGTGGACGACGGTGTGCCGCACGTTCTCGGCGGTGAGCGCGGCGTGGAAGAGCCGGGCACCGTCCTCGGGGCTCATCCAGACCGAGAGCATCCGTACGGACGTCGGCTCCGGGAAGCAGGAGCCGATGCGTACGGAGACGGTCTCCATGCCGTGCCGGTCCCAGTACAGCTGGGCGAGGTCCTCGCCGAAGGACTTGGACAGGCCGTAGAAGGTGTCGGGGCGGCGCGGCGTCTCGACGGGGATCAGTGGATCGCCGGGGAGCGGACGGGGCGTGTAGCCGACGACGTGGTTCGAGGAGGCGAACACGACGCGTCCGACGCCCTCTTCGCGCGCGGCCTCGTAGAGGTTGTACGTCCCCTCGATGTTCGCCTTGAGGATCTTGTCGAACGAGGCCTCCAGGGAGATGCCCGCGAGGTGGATGATCGCGTCGACGCCCCGCACGGCCTCGCGCAGTGCCACCCTGTCGCCGAGGTCGGCCGTGATCGCGTCCGGTTCGCCCTCGATGGGGACGATGTCGAGGAGGCGGAGCTCGTAGCCGTACGCGGGCAGCAGCCCGCGCATCAGGGTGCCGAGGCCGCCGGCGGCGCCGGTGAGCAGGACGGTGCGGGGAGCGGGCATACGCGGATCTCCTCGGTACACAGGTGCACGCGCGCGCAGCCCGCGCGGGTGCACAGCCCCGGCGGTACCGGCGGTACGCGGCGCGGGACATCAAAACCATGGACTGCATTCATATGCGTGGACAAACTAAGAAGCCATCGCGTTGCGCGTCAAGTGCCGGGCACTTCCCGGTGGAGTCGCTCGCGGAGTCGGCGACTCCGGGTCTGCGGCCGGATGGGCCGCGCGCTCTCGTCTTGACCCGCGCCGGGCGGCTGCCCTAGCGTGAGGGCGTTCATGAATATGGACATCGATCAGAATTGTGCACGCCTGAACCTGCTCAGGGAGCGCCCGTGACCTCAGCCCCTCTTGCCGCCCGGCTCAACCGCGTCGCCGGGCCGCTCTTCTTCCCCGTCACCGCGTACGGACCGGACGGCTCCGTCGACCTCGATGTCTTCCGGGCGCATGTGCGCACCGGCGTCGACGCCGGTGCGGCGGCCGTCTTCGCCTGCTGCGGCACCGGTGAGTTCCACGCGTTGACACCGGAGGAGTTCCGTCTCCTCGTCGCCGCGGCCGTCGAGGAGACCGCCGGTGAGGTGCCCGTCGTCGCGGGGGCCGGATACGGCACGGCGCTCGCGATCCAGTACGCGCGGCTCGCGGAGGAGGCGGGCGCGGACGGGCTCCTCGCCATGCCCCCCTATCTCGTCGTCGCCGACCAGGCGGGACTGCTGAGCCACTACGCGGCACTGGCCGCGGCCACCGGTCTGGAGACGATCGTCTACCAGCGCGACAACGCCGTCTTCACCCCGGAGACCGTCGTCGCACTGGCCGAAACGCCCGGCGTCATCGGCCTCAAGGACGGCTACGGCGACCTCGATCTGATGCAGCGCATCGTCAGCGCCGTCCGCACCGAACTGCCCGGCCGGGACTTCCTGTACTTCAACGGAATGCCCACCGCCGAACTCACCGGGCTCGCCTACCGGGGCATCGGCGTGACGCTCTACTCCTCCGCCGTCTTCGCCTTCGCGCCCAACATCGCGCTGGCCTTCTACCGGGCGCTGGACTCCGGCGACGACGACCTGGCGGGCGCGCTCCTGGACCACTTCTACCGGCCGCTCGTCGAACTGCGCGCCAAGGGCCGCGGCTACGCCGTCTCGCTCGTCAAGGCCGCGGTCCGGCTGGGCGGTCTGGACGTGGGCGAGGTCCGCACCCCGCTCACCGAGCCGCCCGCCGCCCACATCGAGGAACTCGCCGAGATCATCGCGCGCGGCCGTGCCCTGCTGGAGAAGTACGGACAGGAGCGGCGCGGATGAGGACTTCCGCCTTCCTCTACCCCTGGGACGTCGTCGGCGACCCGGACGCGGCCGCACGCGTCGCGGACCTGGGTGTCCAGCAGGTGACGCTCGCCGCCGCCTACCACTCCACCCGGGCGCTCACCCCGCGCCACCCCGGCCATCGCATCGTCACCGCAGAGCACGCCGCGGTGCTCTACCCGCCGGACGCCGCACGGTGGGCCGGGCGCGCACTGCGTCCGTACGAGCAGTCCTGGGTGGCCTCGGACGATCCGTACGCGGAGGCCGCGCAGGCCCTTTGCGACGCCGGGCTTCAGGTGCACACCTGGGTGGTGCTCGCGCACAACTCCCGGCTGGGCGCCGAGCATCCGGACACCTCCGTGGTCAACGCGTACGGCGACCGCTGTCCCTGGGCGCCCTGCATCGCGCGGCCCGCGGTCCGCGCGTACCTGGTCGACCTGGCGGCGGAGGCGGCGGTACGGGGTGGCGCGCGCGGCACCGAGCTGGAGTCCTGCGGCTGGTACGGCTTCGCGCATCTGCACGCCCACGACAAGATCGCGGGCGTCGGTCTCGGGGACGCGGCGCAGTATCTGATGTCGCTCTGCTTCTGCCCCGACTGCCGGACCGGCTACGCCGGACACGGCCTGGAAGCGGCCGAGCTGGCCGCCTCCGTGCGCCGGGCACTGGAGCCCGCCTGGTCCGGTTCCGGCTCTCCGGAGGCCGGGTGGGCCGGTGTCGAGAAGCTCCTCGGCGCCGACCTCGCCGCCGCCACCCTCCAGTGGCGCGGCCGGGTCGCCCGTACGCTCCAGGAGTCCGTGGTCGCCGCCGTGCGGGCGGCGGCGGGGCCGGACTTCCAGGTGTTGCTGCACGCCGACCCCGCGCCGTACCGCTGCGGTGCGAACGTCGGGGTCGACCCGGAGCACATCGTGTCCGTGGCGGACGGTGTGGTGCTGCCCTGCACCGGCGGCGACGCGGCGCGCGAGGCGGTGCTCGGCCCGTTCGCCGGGCGCGAGGGCGTGCTCGCGGCCAACTTCACCGTGGTCAGCGGGATGGGGGGCAGCCCCGCCACGCTGGAGCGGGACGCGGCGCACGCGGCCTCGTTCGGCGCGAACCAACTGCGCCTCTACCACGCCGGGCTGGCCTCCGACCCGGACCTTCGAGCCGTCGCCGGAGCACTGTCACGCCTCGGTCGATGAGGGGACCGGGCCGGTGGGGCGTCCGTCGGCCGTCCCCGGGCTCTCAACTCCGTTCGAGCAGGGGAGACGCCGCTCGCCGGCCCGTGACCAGCAGGACAGCGGTCAGCAGCGCCGCCGCACCGACCACCGGCAGCAGCACCCGGATGTCCACCAGCGCGATCAGCCCCGCGCCGAGCGCCAGCGCCACCGCGTTCGGCACCATGATCATCGTGTTGGCGGTCGCGGTGGTGCGGCCCAGCACGGCGTCCGGAGTCTCCCGCTGCACCGCCGTCATTGCGGCGATCAGCACACACGGCAGCCCGAACCCGATGGCCGCGCTCGCCACCAGCGCCACCGCGTCGTACGGCAGCGCCCGCGACGCCACCGCCACCGCGAACAGCGCGACCCCCGCCGCCGTGAACACCCGCTCGGGCAGCCGCCGCAGCAGCGGCCCGGCCAGCAGCCCGACGGCCACGGACCCGACGCCCTGCACCGCGTACAGCACCCCCGCGTACGTGGGGGAGTGCCCGAGACCGTCATCGACGACGGCATAGACCGCGGCCCCGTTGAGCCCCGCGCAGAGCATCGTCACCGAACCCGTCAGCACCAGGGGCCGCAGTACCGGCGATGTCCACACCAACCGTACGCCGGCGGCGAGTTCGCCCCGCCGGGCGGCCGGAGCGGTCCCGGCCGGCTCCCGCGGCGGCAGCATCGCGCAGACACCCGCCGCCAGCGCGAACGACACCGCGTCCAGCAGCGCCACGGTGCCGCCCCCGAAGCGGGCGTACAGTCCGGCGCCGGTCAGCGGCGCCAGCAGCTTCATGCCCTCACTCGCCATCATCCGCAGCCCGTTGAAATCACCCAGCAGCCGGCTGTCGACGGCCCCGGCGATCAGTGCCGACTCGGCCGCGCCCATGAGTACGAAACTCGCCCCGTACAGGACGAGCACGGTGAACAGGATCCAGATCCGCCCCGCCGAATCGACCAGGACCAGCGAGGCCAGCAGCCCGGCCATGACGAGGTTCGACCAGACGAGGAGCGGCTTTCTGGGGAGCCGGTCGGCGAGCGTCCCGAGGGCGGGCCCGATGAGCACCGGCAGCCACATGGCGAAGACGGCGAGCGCCGCCAGACTGTCCGACCCGGTGAGCGACTTGACCCAGACCCCGGCCGCCAGCCACATCGCGGACGTCCCGAAACCGGAGATGACGACCGCCGCCAGAAACAGCCCCGCCGTACGGTCCCGCAGCACCCGCACCGTCGCCGACCCCGACATCGCACCCACCACGACCCTCCTGACCCGCGCCTTTGTCACGTCATCAGGCTGGTGACTAAGGACGCCCGGCGGCATCGGGCGGATGCCCTACCCCGGTCCCCCGGGCCGTCGTCCTCCCGTCGGCCCTACGGCGCATGCCGGATGACGGCGAAGTTCTCTTGTCAGAAGCGTTGAGAAACATTCCGGCCCGCTCCAGCTTCATCACGTCGTACTTCGTACGTCATATATGAGACGCGACGCGCGAGTGTGAGAGCCCTTCACCCATGACTTTCGCCCCCGCCCCGATTCCGTCCCGCACCCAGTACGTGCTGGAGGCGATCAAGCACGCCATCCTCACTGCACGGCTGAGGCCGGGGCAGGCGCTCGTGGAGACCGAACCGGCCGCACAGTTCGAGCCTTCCGTGACGGTCTGCCGCAGATAATGCGCCGCTATCCGCGGTACCGGTCACCGTGAGCTGCGGGTCAGGGCGGTTCGGGATGCGCGAAGCGGACCCGGCCGCGCGCTGGTCCGCCCCTTCCGGCCGGGTCGTCCCGGGCGCACGCATGAACCGGCGCCTCTGTCGATCACCCTTGGGCAGGACAGCTCTTTCAGCCGACCTACTCCGAGCCGAGCTGTCCGTGCCCCCACCCCGTAAGGCAGCCGAAGGCGAAACATCGATTTATCGCCTCATTGGATACTCGGGTAGAAACCATCCCGCTCTGTCGGCTCATTTCGTCGCCCATGATGGCTGCCAACACCGTTCGACGAAGGGTGATTTCAGCATGGCTGATTGGGTGAAGGTCACGGGCGGTCTCTCTGCCGTCTCGGCGGGGTCCAGGACCACGGTGTGGGGTGTGAACGCGGCAACCGCCATCTACCGGTACACCAACTACGACGGCAGTCCGTGGATCAACATCCCGGGGGGCCTCAGTGACATCGGCGCGGGCGCCGACGGCACCGTATGGGGCGTCAACGGCGGCAACCAGATCTACCGGTACGCCGGAGACCAGGGGGCGTCGGACCCGTGGGTAGGCATCTCCGGCAGCCTGGTCCGCATCGACGCGGGCTCCAGGACGAACGTGTGGGGGGTGGACTCCGCCGGCGCGATCTACCGGTACACCAACTACGACGGCAGTCCGTGGATCAAGATCCCGGGGGCGCTGAGTGACATCGGCGCGGGGGCCGACGGCACCGTATGGGGCGTCAACGGCGGCAACCAGATCTACCGGTACACCGGGGACCAGGACGGCTCGAACCCGTGGAAGAGCGTCTCCGGCAGCCTCAAGCGCATCGCGGTGGGCTCCCGGACGAATGTGTGGGGCGTCGATCCCGCCGGCAGCATCTACCGGTACACCAACAACGACGCCAGCGGCGCCAACCCATGGATCAAGATCCCCGGCACCGCCACCGACATCGCAGCCGGCGCCGACGGCACCGCGTGGCACATCAACAGCGGCGGCGAGATCTACCGGTACACCGGCGACCAGCCGAGCTGACCCCGTCCTGGCATGCCGTGCGGGCCCCTGGCCGGGACAGGCCAGGGGCCCGCACCGGCGTCCTGGTCGGGCCGCGTCCGGATCGCACAGGAGCAGCAACCTCTCGTCCGGCCCCAGTCACGTGGGGGCCGCCGCAACCTGGCCCTCTTGTCACTTCGCGGCAGCTTCGGGAGAACAGGGCCAGGTAGGAGTTGAGGATCATCCATGTCAGATCGTGACGTCACGGACGAGGAGTTGGCGCGGCGCAGGGTCGCGTGGACCCCGCCACCCACCCTTTACGGGCGCGGCTACGGGGCGCTGTACCACGACCAGATCACCCAGGCCGACACCGGCCGTGACTTCGTGTTCCTGGCCCGGCACGGAGACGTGCCCGGCCCGTACGCCGGCTGAACCGCCGCACGGCCCGTACGCCGGCTGAGCCGGCCGACTCGTGTCGCGGCTGAACCGCCCCGCCCCTCCCTCAGCCCGCCAGCGCCGCCTTCATCATCTTCTGGGCGATCGGCGCCGCCAGACCGTTGCCGCTGACCTCCGCGCGGGCCGCGCCCGAGTCCTCGACGACGACCGCCACCGCGACCTCCTTGCCGCTGGACTTGTCCTTCGCGTACGAGGTGAACCAGGCGTACGGGCTCTTGTTGTTGCCCACGCCGTTCTGCGCGGTACCCGTCTTGCCGCCCACCTCGGCCCCGTCGATCCTGGCGTTGCTGCCGGTGCCCTCCTCGACGACGGTCACCATCGCGCTGCGCAGCTGCTCCGCGGTCGACTGCGAGACCACGCGCCTGGTGTCCCCGTCCGCGAAGTCCTGCAAGGTGTTGCCCTTGGAGTCCGTCACCGCGGACACCATGTGGGGTGCGGCCAGTTCCCCGCCGTTGGCGAGGATGGCCGAGACCATGGCGATCTGCAGCGGCGTCGCGGTGACCTCGAACTGGCCGATGCCCGACAGGGCCGTCTGCGGCTTGTCCATGCCGGACGGGTAGATGCTCTTGGAAGCCCGCACCGGCATGTCGAGCTTCTCGGTGTTGAAGCCGAACTTCTCCGCCATCGCCCTGACCTTGTCCTGGCCGAGGTCGACGGCGACCTTCCCGAAGACGTTGTTGCAGGAGTACTGGAGCGCGGTGCGCAGGGTGGCGTTCTCGCAGGGGGCCGAGGCGCTCTCGTTCTCCAGGTACCGGCTGGTGTCGGGCAGCAGGTACGGATTGGGGCTGTCCGTGCGCACGTCGATCGAGCTGTACAGCCCGTCCTCCAGCGCCGCGGCCGCCACCACCAGCTTGAACGTCGAACCGGGGGCCAGCGGCTGCCGCAGCGCACGGTTGACCATCGGCTTGTCCTTGTCGTCCTGCAGCTGCTTCCAGGCGTCGCCGTCCGCCGTCCCGCTGATCTTCGACGGGTCGTACGAGGGGGTGGAGACCACGCCCAGGACCTTCCCGGTCTTCGGGTCGATCGCGACCGCCGCGCCCTTGTCGTTGCCGAGCGCCTCGTACGCCGCCTTCTGCACATCGGGGTCGATCGTGGTCAGGACGTTCCCGGGGGCCGCCTGCTTGCCCGTCGCCACGTCCATCGGGCTCTTCAGCCGGTTGTCGGTGCCGTCCAGCACATGGCTGTAGATCCCTTCGAGCTGCGTGGCGCCGTAGGCCTGGGAGCTGTAGCCGGTGACGGCCGCGTAGAGCTCGCCCTGCTTGTAGGTGCGCTTGTACGCGAGGTCGCTGCCCACCGTCCTCTTCGATCCGGTGACCGGGTTCCCGGCCACGATGATGTCGCCGAGCGGCTGCGCGTACTGCGCTATGACCTTCCGCCGGTTGTGGTCGTCGTCTGCGAGCGCCCGTGCCTGGTACGCCTGCACCCAGGTCGCCCGAACCAGCAGGGCGAGGACCAGCAGCAGGCAGAAGACCGAGGTGCGCCTGATCGTCTTGTTCATCCCCCAAAGGGACGAGCCGGGCGCCGGGTGGGGTTCCCGGTTGTACCGTTTCTCACCTATTCCTCATGATCGGCCGGGGGTGCGATCTGCGCGGCGGTGTCCGCGCCGCGCCCGCCGGGTCCGAGAGATCGGGGACCCCGGTCCGCGGCGGCGTCCCCCTCCGCAGCGCGGAGGGCGCGGACCGTCGCCGCGTCACCCCGGCAGGGTGAACAGCAACTCGTCGGTCTCCTCGCCGCGGACGTGCGAGAACCCGTGGTCCTCGCCGGTGACGGCGAACCCGCACTTCTCCAGCACCCGGCGCGAACCGGTGTTGTCGGCCGCGGCCCGTGCGTGCAGCGGGCGTTCCGGTACGGCGTCGAGCAGCGCGCACAGCGCGGCCGTCGCCAGCCCGCGGCCCCAGTGCGCCCGGTCGATCCAGTAGGTGACCTGGCGGTGGCCCGGCGGCCCGTACACCCCGGCGTTGCCGACCACCACGCCGTCCGCGACCACCGTCCGCATCACGACGGACGCGTCGGCCAGGATCCTTCGCCAGTGCGCGTCGAACGCGTGCCGGTCGGTGGGGTCCTCGCTGGTGAAGGCCGCCGTCCTGACCGACTCCGGATCGGACATGAACGCGAAGAACAGGGACAGATCTCCGTCGCACACCTCGCGCAGTGCAACCCGCATGATCAGAGCCTCCGGGTGGCCAGCGTCAGCCGGTCCCGCGCGTCGAACAGTGCGTCCTTCACCATCTGCTCGTGCGCGGGTGTGAGCCGGGCCACCGGCACCGAGCAGCTGATGGCATCGCGGGCGGGGGTGCGGTACGGGATGGCCACGCCGAAGCAGCGCAGTCCGAGGGTGTTCTCCTCGCGGTCCACCGCGTATCCCTGCTCGCGGATGAGGTGCAGCTCCTCGATGAGCTTCTCGCGGTCGGTGATGGTGTGTTCGGTCAGCGCGGGCAGGGTCTCCGGGAGCATCTTGCGGACCTGCTCGTCGCTGTGGGTGGCCAGGAGCGCCTTGCCGAGCGACGTGGAGTGGGCGGGCAGCCTGCGGCCGACGCGGGTGAAGGGGCGCAGATAGTGCTGGGACTGCCGGGTGGCGAGGTACACCACGTTCGTGCCGTCGAGGCGGGCCAGGTGGATGGTCTCCGTCGTGTCGTCGGAGAGCCGGTCCAGGGTCGGGCGGGAGGCCGCGACGACCTCGTCGCCGTCGATGTAGGAGGTGCCGACCAGCAGGGCGCGTACGCCGATCCCGTACCGTGTGCCCGTCGCGTCGGTCTCCACCCAGCCCAGCTCGACCAGCGTGCGCAGCAGCATGTAGAGGCTCGACTTCGGGTAGCCGACGGCCTCCTGCACTGCCGCGAGCGAGTGCATGCCGGGCCGACCGGCGAAGTATTCGAGAAGTTCCACCGTCCGCACGGCGGATTTGACCTGTGCTCCACCAGACTCGGCAGCCGACATCGCCCTACGCCCCTTCCAACCCACTTATGAAACCCTGCGACTTCTTGACCTCAGCGACTTCTTGCCAACGCTGAACGCCCGGAAATAGAGTCGCCTCATATTCACGATCGAGAACTCTGTTCAGAATACCGAACAACTTCTGATGTGTGGCAGCGGAGCGGAAGGAATCACGGTGGCAGCAGCACCAGTCTGGAGCGTCGACCCCCGCACCGGGAACCCGCGTGAGCAGGTTGCGGTGGAGGCTACAGCCGAGGAGGTCGACCGCGCGGTCCGGGCCTCCCACGCGGTACGCGAATCGCTCGTCGACCGCACCCTGCGCGCCGCGTTCCTGCGCGCCGCGGCCGATCTGCTCACCGGGGCCGGGGAGCACGTCATCGAGGCCGCCGACGCGGAGACCGCGCTCGGACCGGCCCGGCTCACCGGCGAACTCGCCCGCACCGCAGCCCAGTTGAGAGCCTTCGCCGAGGTCGTCGACGAGGGGGCCTACCTCGACATCCACATCGACCACGAGGACGCCACCCGGACTCCGCCCTGGCCCGACCTGCGTCGCTACAAGATCCCGCTCGGCGTCGTCGCCGTGTACGCGGCCAGCAACTTCCCGCTCGCCTTCTCCGTCCCCGGCGGCGACACCGCGAGCGCACTGGCGGCCGGCTGCCCGGTCGTCGTCAAGGCGCACCCCGACCACCCCGCCACCTCCGAACTGTGCGCCTCCCTCCTGCGCCGGGCGGCAGCGCAGGTCGGCCTGCCCGAGGACGTACTGATCCTGGTGCACGGCTTCGAGGCGGGCATCGAACTGATCAGGCACCCACTCGTCGCCGCCGCCGGTTTCACCGGCTCCGTACGCGGCGGCCGTGCCCTGTTCGACGCGGCGGCGGCCCGCCCGGCGCCGATCCCCTTCCACGGTGAGCTGGGCTCCCTCAACCCCGTCGTCGTCACGGAGGCGGCAGCCGCCGAACGCGGCGAGCAGATCGGCGCCGGGCTCGCGGGCTCGATGACCATGGGGGCAGGCCAGTTCTGCACCAAACCCGGCTTCGTCCTGGCCCCGGCGGGGGAGACCGGCGACCGGCTGCTGAAGTCGCTGACCGACGCCGTCAGCGACACCGAGGCCTCGGTGCTGCTCGACCACCGGATGCGTGACGCCTTCGTCGCGGGGGTACGGGAACGCGCCGAACTCCCCGGCGTGGACGCCCCGGTCACCCCCGGCTCGGGCGGCGACCACACCGTCGCGGCCGGCTTCCTCACCGTACCGGCGCACCTCCTCACCGCGCAGGGCCCGCACGACGCGCTGCTGGAAGAGTGCTTCGGTCCGGTCACGGTCGTCGCCCGCTACGCCCGCGAGGACGAGATCACCGCCATCCTCTCCCGCCTCCCCGGCAACCTCACCGCCACCCTCCAGATCGCCACGGACGACGCCGACGCCCCCGGACTCCTCGCGGCCCTCACGCCCCTGGCAGGCCGGATCCTCGTCAACGGCTGGCCGACCGGCGTCGCCGTCGCCCCCGCCCAGCACCACGGCGGCCCCTACCCGGCCACCACCTCCACGTCCACCTCGGTCGGCGCCACCGCCGTCGAACGCTGGCTGCGCCCGGTCACCTACCAGACCACCCCCGAGGCCCTGCTCCCCCCGGAGCTACGCGAGGACAACCCCCTGAACCTGCCCCGCCGAGTGAACGGCCGCCGCGCATGACCCCGGATCTTCCCGAACTCCCCTTTGAGGTACGCCCGTTCGGCCCCGAGGTCGACTGGACGTACGAGAACGGCACACTGACCGGCCGGGCCGGAGCCCGCCAGGACCGCTTCGTACCACCCGGCGGCGAAGCCCTGGACTCCGCGAGCGACGCACCCCGCCTCCTCGGCACGGCACCACGGGGCGACTTCCAGCTGCTCGCCCGGGTCACGGTCGACTTCGCCGCGGCCTTCGACGCGGGGGTCCTCTACCTCCACGTCGGGGAACGGGAGTGGGCCAAGATCTGCCTGGAGCTCTCCCCGAACCTGCCCACCGTCTGCACGGTCGTCACCCGCGGCCACTCCGACGACGTCAACTCCTTCGTCGTGGACGGCAACAGCTGCTGGCTGCGCCTCAGCCGCACGGGCGACGCGTTCGCCTTCCACGCCTCGCCCGACGGCGAGAAGTGGACCTTCGTCCGCGTCTTCGCCCTAGGCGAGCCGGAGCGTGCGGCCGAGGCGTCGGTCGGCTTCCTGGTCCAGTCACCGACGGGCGAGGGCTGCGAGGCATCGTTCGACCGGATCGCGTTCCGTACGACGGGACTTGAGGATCTGCGCGACGGGAGCTGAGTTCTCCCGAACGTCCGTCGAACCGTCGAATGAATGAGCGCGCGTACTCAGGGGAAACGAGTACCGGCCCCCAACCCTCCGGCTTCCGCGGAGGGTTGGGTGGACCGCATGAACGCCACACCCGCCTGCGACGAGGTCCGCACGGCCGACACCGAACCCGCCGACCATGAACGCACGGACCGCAATATCCGCACAGCCTCCTGGTTCGCCCTGTGCATGCTCGTGCCCGTGCTGATCGGTTGCGGCCTCTTCGTGCTGAGCACAACCCGGGCGTCCGGCTGTGTGACGTACGGCGTGGACTGCGCCCACGTCCCCCAGGGCTGGATCCCCGGGTGTTTCGTGGCGGCGATCGTGCTCGGCATCGCGGCCGTCGCGTGGCCGAGAAGGTGGCTGCCGTTCGTCCACGCACGCGCCTGGCTGCTGCTCCTGCACGTCGTGGCGCAGTTCATGACGGCATTGCTGATCCTCGGCTACACCTGACCCCCCACTGGTCCGACAGGTCGTCCCGGCCCCGGCGGCTCCGTCCGCGGGGATGCCCATGCCGTGCTCCGCGGCCTGTGGCCGGGCGATTTCCCGGGCGCCGCCGCCCACTCGACGCCCCTGTTGCTGCCCGGATCCAGCGGCCGGACCCGGGCGGTGTCCGAACCCGCTGGTAGCGTGCCGCGTCCAGCCGGAATGATCACGGGAGGACGGCAGTTGTGCAGGAAGTGACGCGTCATGAGGTCGGCGGACAGAGGATGTCCCAGGCGCTCGACGACATCCGCGGACGGACCCGCGGGCGGTGGCACGGGATGCGCTACGACGACGCGTCCCCGGAGAAGCTGCAGGAGATGCGTGACGAACTCCTCGACCACATAGCCGCCCGCACGGTGGCGGAACCGGTGCTCGACGAGCAGGCGCACACAGCACTGCGGACCGCGGCGGAGTGCTCCCTGGGCGTGCTGAGCATCGGCTGCTTCCCCGACGGTGACCAGGAGATCCTCTTCCCGCTCATCGACGAGGGGCTCAGCAGCGAGCACATCGCCTTCGGCGACATCGTCGAGCAGGCCCCCACGGCCAGGACGTGGATCGATACATTTGAGATGTGCCTGGTCAGCGGACTGGTATGGGACTGGCAGCGGGTGATCGGTCTGCTGCTGCGGGACGACTACGCGCCCGAGATCCGCGAGGGGGTGCCGTACGCGAAGCAGGCCTCGACGTCGGATGCGGCGGACCTTGCGACGATGGACGCACTGTGCGGCTACCTGGCCGAGGCACGCGGGCACCTGCCCCGCGACTGGCCCACGGTGACCATGTGCAAGCCGGACGCCGCACGGCGCGCCGAGGCGGCCGGGAAGCTGGACGCGGCCGGCTCCCTGACACCGGACCAGCGCCTCCTTCGCGTGCTCCTCGACGACGATCAGCACGCCTTCGAGCAGGCCCTCGTGGCCCGGCTCGTCGAGCACCGGGAGAGCGTGGGCGCCGATCCCTCCCCCAGGACCCTGCTGCCGCTCGGCGCACTTGCCCTGGCCGCCCTCGCGGTCCAGGTGCACGAGTGGGAGCTGGGCGTCCGGTCCGGTTATCTGCCGGACGGCATGCTGGGTTCCCCGCACGCGCTGCGGCGAGCGGCGGACCCCGAGGTGAACGACCTGGGCCTTTGGACCGCCAAGTAGGACAGGGCCGCGGCCTCGGCCACTCGGCCGAGGCCCTGCAAAACATCTGCGTCGCGAGCCGGTGAATCTTTCCGGCCACAGCACTAGCGAGACTTCTCCCACGCGGTCCGGGTGAGTTCGTATTCGACCTCGCCGTGCTCGGAACCCTCGATCGCCTCCGGCCAGTCCCCGGTGAAGTTCCGGACGAAGGACAGGCCCGACTTCTCCATGACGCGGCGGGAACGGGCATTGACGGCCATGGTGTTCGCCGTGACCCGCTCGACCCCCAGTTCCGTGAACCCCTTGTGGATCAGGGCCCGGGATCCCTCGGTGGCACAGCCCCGCCCCCATGCCGTCCGGTTCAGCCGGTAGCCGAGTTCGACGACGGCGGGGCTGTCCTGCTGGAGCGGCCGGAACTCGAACCAGCCCAGGAAGGCGCCGGTGGCCCTGTCCTGCGCGGCCCAGTAGCCGCGGGCCCCCCAGCAGGGGTGGTCGAGCAGGAGTCGGGGCAGGGTCCGCTCCTGGATCGCCTCACGGCTGGTGGGACGGCCGCCGTTGATGAAACGCATGACCTCGGGGTCGTTGTCCAGCGCGACCAGGTGGTCGGTGTCGGCCGCCGTGAACTCGCGCAGGACGAGCCGGTCGGTCTCCAGGAAGATGGGCATGCCGCGATCTTCACCACGGACGGGCCCGGCCCGCCACCGGATTTCCCGTCGGCGGGCGACGGCCCGCGGATGAACGCCCGGCGTCGTGCGGCCGGCACCGGGCGGTCCCGACGTTCAGGCCCCGGCCGCGTATCGCACGAAGCGCGTCCAGCCGGTGCGGTCGAGTGTCAGGTGGGGGAGGGCCGTGTCCTTGGAGTCGCGGATGCGGACCGTTTGTTCTGCTCTCGCCCGGGCGTGGCCCGGCGAAGATGCAGCCGGCCCCTTCCTGCTCACGAACCTTCAGTCCGCACGATCCTGGCATGGCGATCGTCGGGCCCGGCTCACCTCCGCAAGTCGGCGTGGCCGACCGTGTCGCACAAAGTGCCCATACTTACCTAGATGGAGGGGTTTGGCGCAGCGAAATCCATGCCCGGCGTACGAAAGTCTTCACCGCCAGGCAAACTCACTAACTGCAACGACATGCACGCAGAAAGTGATGAAGGGGATCCTTGTGCTCCGCACCATGAAGCAGCGTGTGGCCGCCTGCGCCGCCGCCGCAGCACTCACCGCCACCGCCGCCGCGCTCGCCGCCCCCACGACGGCTGCGGGCGCAGCAGCCCGCAGCGATCTCACCTATGGCAGCGTCATCCTGCTGCAGAACCAGTACGGCGGTGACGGCGGCTACCTCGACACCAACGGCCACTCCACCCAGTCCGGCGCCACCTACGACGTCAGCACCAACCAGACCCCCAACAGCCGCGGCCCGGCGACATCGGTCTGGAAGGTCGTCTCCGCCACCGGCAAGACGAACGGCACCCGTGTCACCAGCGGCGACGTCATCTACCTCATCAACCAGTACGGCAGCGGCACCTACCTCGACACCAACGGCCATTCCACCCGGCAGGGCGCCAAGTACGAAGTGTCCACCACCGTCACCAAGGACCGCGGCCAGGGCACCGGCAAGTGGCACATCTTCGCCAAGACGTCCTCCCCCAGGGACGGCCACATCCGCACCGACGACATCGTGCACCTGCTCAACGACTACGGCTCCGCCAACGGCGGCTTCCTCGACACCAACGGCCATTCCGCCCGGCAGGGCGCCAAGTACGACGTCTCCACCAGCCCCTACACCGACCGCGGCACCGGCACCGGCTCCTGGAAGGTACTGCCCACCACCTGAGCGCGACCACGCGGCTGCGGCCCGCCCCGACGGTACGGGGCGGGCCGCAGCCATTCCCGGCATGGTCGCGGCGGGCCGCTGCCGGTGTCATCTCGGCAGTCATTCACTTCATCATCTTCATGGCCGTCGTCTACTTCCTCATCGTCGTGCCGTACAAGCGTTATTCGCTGCGGCATGGTGTGGTGGCCTTCAAGGAGCCAGGCCCTGTCAAGACGTCTCCGGCCTGCCTGTTCGAGGACCTGCAGGCCGCTGCTGCCAAATGTCGGTACTGCGGCACCGAGCAGCCGCCAACGACCGGAACGCCACAGCCCTGACCTTCCAAGATGGCGACCTGCGCGTTACGGGCAACTTCCCGGCGCTCCCCGTCACTTCCCATTTCCGGAACCCGGGAAGGTCCCCCGGCCCTCCGTGCGCATTGCTGTCCGGCTCCCGCAGGTAGTCGGCCAGGCTCACCCCGGAGAGCTCGATCCGCGCCAGGCCGCTGGACAGCGACGTCACCTTGGCCTTGATGGGGCGGTCCGTCTGGGCGTAGGGAATCTGCTCCGAGGTCTTCTCCCACAACTCCTTGGTCGTATCGATCTGGAAGGCCGCTCGCCCGGACGCTCGGCGCGCTGACCCTGGTGGCGGTGGCCGTCGGCGCGCGAGCGGATGGATGGCTGATCCCGCTGCTGTCCGTACTCGTCCTGATGCCGGGCGGTGCCACGCCGGCCAGGACCGACCGGTGGACGGCCTCGGCCTTCGCCGTCGTGGCCTGGCTGCCGTCGCTCTGCACGGCGGTCACCGGTGGGGCCGACCCCGGGCTCGGCATGGTCGGGCAGCTCGGACCAGCCGTGCTCGTGCTCGCGATCCGGATGGTCGCCGGGGACGGCCGCTCACGGCACGCCCTCGCCATCCTCGTCGGCACCGCTCCGTGGATCGTGACGGCGACCGCGTCCCCCATCGGACTCGCCGTCGTCGTCATCGTGCTGGCCCTCGGCCTCGGGGCCGGCCGGGCCGGCCGCCGGGCCACCGCGTAGCGCACAACCCTTCGGATGCTGCGTCCTCGGCACTGGTGAGCAGGCGGATGAGTCGCATGCCAGGAGGAGCGCGGCGAATGTGGCCACCCCCGTGACGGTGGCGGGGAGATCGTGGGCCGGCGAGTCCTGCGCGTGCCGGTCGTGGGGCAACTCGGCGGCGGTAAGCGGTGCTTGGGCGAGGTTCTCCGTCGGCTTGCGCCCGGCCCGACGATCGGTCCCGGCGTACAGTGGTGGCCCGAATGCCATGCATCCGGAGGTTCTGGCCATGCCGCCGCCCGCGCTCCGTGTCGTCGTCATCCCGCCCCTGCCCGTATCGATGTTCGACATCGCCGTCCCCGAGCTGCTGTTCGGCAAAGTCGCCCGCGCCGGCGGCCTGGCCACCTCCGGCTCGATGTGCCGGCACATCCAGTGCCGCCTCGGCCTCACCCCCGGCGCGTACCGTGCTTCCTTCAGCGGACTGGCCGCGGCGCCCGTCGAGATGGCAGTGCTGTGACCGCCCGGAGCGGTGAGACGTTCGCGACCGGCCGGGCGGTGTCCGACATCGAGGCGCTGCTCGCCGGGCCCGTACCGGCCGTGGGGCCGACGGTCGACGAGGGCGAGCCGGACACCGGGGAGTGGTCCGCGACCGAGGGCGAGGGCTTCCGGATCGTGCCGCTCTGGGAGAGCGACGGCCTCGTGGGGGTGTACGGGCCCGCGTGGAACGAGGCCGAGGAGGTCGCCGCAGGTCATCTGGCCGGCCTCGTGGGCGAGTTGGACCGGAGCTGGGGCGGGCATCGGATGGCGGGGATGCGGGTGCCGATCTTCCGCGACCTGGCGGACGAGCCCTTGCCGCCGCTGTACCGGGCACTGTGCGACCGGGACTGTCTCGGTGATCTGGCGGTGTGGGGTCCGGTGGCCGACCGGTGGGTGGCGGTTTCCCTCAACCAGAGCGACGGCGACGCAGCGATGATCATCGTGGCCGTGGTCGCCGACCGCCCGGTCGTCGAACTCGACGACCGGAGCACCCCGGCGGGGGAGCCGCCGCACGCGGGCGGGGAATGAGGGCGTCCGTTCCCGCGTTGTGTCACGGGAGCGGAGGGCCGCTCCGTGCTGCCCGAACCGTAGTCACGAGAACATGGAGAGAAGAAGAGACATGCGCGTCGAGATCTGGAGCGACATCGCCTGCCCCTGGTGCTACATAGGCAAGGCCCGCTTCGAGAAGGGCCTGGCGGGGTTCGCCCACCGCGACGAGGTGGAGGTCGTGCACCGGTCCTTCGAGCTCGACCCCGGGCGCGCCAAGGGCGACACCGCACAGGTGATCGACATGCTGGCGCAGAAGTACGGGCGCACCCGTGAAGAGGCGCAGGCCATGGAGGCGAACGTCGCGGCCAACGCGCAGGCCGAAGGGCTCGGCTATCTCACCGAGGGCCGTGACCACGGCAACACCTTCGACATCCACCGGCTGCTCCACCTCGCCAAGGCCCGCGGCCGTCAGGACGAGCTGCTGGGCCTCGCGTACCGGGCGAACTTCGCCGAGGAGCGTTCCGTCTACGACGGTGACGTGCTGGTCGAGCTGGCCGTCGAGGCCGGGCTCGACGCCGACGAGGCGCGCGCCGTCCTCGCCGACCCGCAGGCGTACGCCGCCGAGGTGCGGGCCGATGAGCGCGAGGCGTCCGAGCTGGGGGCGAACGCGGTGCCGTTCTTCGTGTTCGACCGGCGGTACGGGATCTCCGGCGGCCAGCCCGCCGAGGTCTTCGCCCAGGCACTCGAACAGGCGTGGAAGGACCGGCCGCTGACCGTGATCGGCGGCGACGCCGCGGCCTGCGACGCCGACGGCGCCTGCGAGGTCCCGCAGCCGGGAACCGGCGCCTGAGCGGGTCTGCGGGCGGGCGGTGACGGCGCCAGAGCCGGGGGCGGCGGCGCCCCAGCGGGCCTGCGGGCGGGTGGTTGCGGTGTCCGCACGGCCCCGTAAGCAAGCGGTGGCGTCGCCTGCGCGGCCGGTACGCCGGTGGCGACGTCCGACGGCCCGTCCTGAGCCGTATGCATAAGCATTACTTGGGTGCACCCCTTGATTCGTGGTGATTGACGATGAATCAAGGGGGCTTCAGGCTGGGCTCATGGAGACTACTTCGCTCAGCCGTGCGGTGGACGACGAGTTCGCGCCGGAGACCACCTACCTCAACACCTCCAGCTGCGGGCTGCTGCCCCGGCGCACGGTGGCGGCGGTCGGGGAGCTCGCCGAGGCGCTCGCCGCGGGGCGCAGGAACGGTTCCGGCGACTTCGAGGCGGTGGACGCCGCCCGCGCCGGGTTCGCCCGCCTGGCCGGAGTCGGCGCCGATCGGGTCGCCACCGGCAGCTCGGTCTCCGTACACGTCGGGCTGATCGCGGCCTCGCTGCCGTCGGGGGCCGAAGTCGTGGCGCCCGAGGGGGAGTTCAGCTCCGTCGTCAGTCCGTTCGCGGTCCGTGGCGATCTCAGGATGCGCTATGTCCCGCTGGACAAGCTGGCCGACGCGGTACGGCCCGGCACCGATCTCGTCGCCTTCTCCTCCGTGCAGTCCGCCGACGGCCGGAGCGCCGATCTGGACGCGGTACGCGAAGCGGCCGCCGCCCACGGCGCCCGGACACTGCTCGACGCCACCCAGTCGGCCGGCTGGCTTCCACTGGACGCCGGGTCGTACGACTACACGGTCACCGGCGGCTTCAAGTTCCTGCTCTGCCCGCGCGGCGCGTCGTTCCTCACCGTCACCGAGGAGGCCCAGCGCACCCTGCCGGCCGTCTTCGCCGCGTGGGTCGCCTCCGACGACCCCTGGAACAGCACATACGGCCCGGTCGAGCGGCTCGCTCCGGGCGCGCGCCGGTACGACGAGCCGCCCGCCTTCCTCTCGTACCACGGCGCCGAGCGTTCCCTCGCGCTGCTGGGCGAGGTCGGGATCGACGCCGTCCGCGCTCACGCCACCGGTCTCGCGGCCCGCATGCGGGCGGGGCTGGCCGGCATGGGGCACGAGGCGGTGCCGGGGGAGTCGGCGATCGTCGCCGTGCCCGGACTCGGCGGGCGGGTGCCGGAGCTGGCGCGGGCCGGAGTGGTGGTCTCGGACCGGGCGGGCAGTCTGCGCGCGGCCTTCCATCTGTACAACACGGAGGCGGATGTGGACCGGGCCCTGGACGTGCTCTCGGGCTGAGCCCGCCCGGACGCCGGGGGATCAGCGGCGCTCGGGGCAGTCCGCGGTCTCCTGGCAGAGGTTCTCCTCGACCTTGCCGAGCAGCCGCGCCAACTCCTCGCGCTCGGCCGTGTCCAGTCCGGCGAGGGTGTGCTCCTCCAGATTCGTCCAGGCCCGCTCGACGGCGCTGTGCAGCGCACAGCTGTCGTCGGTGGCCTCGACCAGGACGGCCCGGCGGTCGTCCGGGTCGGGGGAGCGGCGGACGTGCCCGGTCTGTTCGAGGCGCTGGAGCATCTTGGTGACGGTGGAGGGGTCGAGGTCCATGACCTTGATCAGCTCGGACTGGCGCACCGCACCCGCGTCCCACAGGTACATCATCAGGAACTCCTGGCCGGGGTAGAGCCCGAGCCCCTTGAGCAGCTTGCCCGCGGCGATCCGGTGCAGCCGGGCGACCCGTGAGACGGCGTGGCTGACAGGGCCGCCGAGGGCGGCGCTCGGCAGCTCGGTACAGGCGGGATCGGCCTTCATCGGGACTCCTCGGGGTGGTGCCGGGCCGGCGCCCCCGGCGGTGCGGAGCGGGCCGGAAGCGCGGATCCGGGCGCTTTCTGCGAACTTTACCTTGGTCGGCCAATCAATGGGCTACAGTGGCGCAGGCGGAAATACTTGGCCGACCATATAAATTTTCCGGGAGCTCTCATGACCACCGCTTTCGACCCGATCGACCTGTCCGGCACCCAGCTCGCCAACCGCATAGCGATGGCTCCGATGACCCGCAGCCGGGCCGGTGAGGGCGGCATCGCCACCGATCTCGTCGTCGAGTACTACACCCAGCGCGCGTCGGCGGGCCTGATCATCACGGAGGGCATCCAGCCGTCGGTGGTGGGGCAGGGTTACCCCGACACCCCGGGACTGCACAGCGCGGAGCAGATCGCGTCCTGGCGCAAGGTCACCGACGCGGTGCACGCGGCGGGCGGCCGGATCTTCGCCCAGCTCATGCACGCGGGCCGGATCGGCCACCCGGTCGTGCTGCCGGACGGACTCACCCCGGTCAGCGCCTCAGCGGTCAAGCCCGCCGGTCAGCTCTACACCGGCGCGGGACTGGAGGACTTCACCACCCCGCGCGAACTGACCGGCGACGAAGTGCGGCAGACCATCGCCGACTACGCGACGGCCGCGCGCAACGCGATCGACGCCGGCTTCGACGGGGTCGAGCTGCACGGTGCCAACGGCTACCTCATCCACCAGTTCCTCTCGCCCAACACCAACCTGCGCGACGACGAGTGGGGCGGCTCCGAGGAGGCCCGCATCCGGTTCGCCGTCGAGGTGGTCAAGGCCGTCGCCGCCGAGATCGGTGCGGAGCGGACCGGGCTGCGCATCTCGCCCGGAAACACGTACAACGACATCGACGAGCCCGTGCCGGCCTCCGTCTACACCGCGCTGGTGCGGGAGATCGAGCCGCTCGGCCTCGCCTATCTGCACGTCCTGGAGGCGGTGGAGATCCGCGAGCTGACGCTCGCGCTGCGCAAGCAGTTCTCCGGCACGTTCCTTCTCAACGCGCTGACGGACGGGCCGACCGGGCCGGACGACCACTCGCTGATCGACGACGGGATCGCCGACATCATCTCGTACGGCGCGCTGTTCATCGCCAACCCGGATCTGCCCGCCCGGCTGAAGGCCGGCGGCCCGTTCAACACCCCGGACCCGTCGACCTTCTTCGGCGGGGACGCGAAGGGGTACGTCGACTACCCGGCCCTGGACACCGATCGGTCCTGAGGCCGGGAAGGCACTGGGGTCTTCCGCCGGGATCAGGCCGGATCAGCCGGCCGGGGCACGCGAGTCAGGCGTGATCCAAACGGAAGGCCCTAGTCCAGCGGCGCGCTCTGCCACTTCCACGACGTGACCCGCGGCCGGCCGGGCAGCTCGGCGCGGCCGGTGGCCCAGAGCAGGACGGCCCACCGGTCGGCGTCCTTCGGCGCGTCCGGGAACAGCCGGGCCAGCACCCGGTCACAGAGGTCGGCGGGCGGCGCCCAGGCGATCTCCAGGCTCGCGGCGAGGTCCTGCGTGTGCACCAGGGTCTCCACGATGCCCATGGCGGCGAAGCCCTCCGGATCGGACACCCCGTAGGAGTGGAACGAGCGGGCCTTCGGCGAGGCCGTCCGTACCATCGCCGCGAGCAGCGCGCCGCTCGCCTCCAGCGTCTGGAGCAGTCCGCCGGGCCCGGCCGACCGGTCCGCGAAGATCGCGTTCAACGGACCGCCCTCGCGGGTGGCTTCCCAGCGGTACGGGACGTAGGTGTCCAGCGCCGGCCGGCGGGGGCCCAGCTGGGTGGCGTAGGAGAAGAGGTCGTCGCTCAAGTGCTCCGCGGTCTCCCAGCAGTTCCACTCCAACGACCCGGCCGGGACCAGCCAGTCGTCCACCGGGGACCGGCGGAGCGCGTCGACCGCGAGACGGACCGCGGTGGTCACGTCGTCCGCCGTGACCGGCAGCCGGGTTCCGGTGAGCGACGCCCGCTCCGCCGCGCTGCACTCGACGCAGAACTCATTGCCCTCCGGGTCGGCGAGCGTCGCCCAGCCCCGCCCGTTCGGCCGGCGGTGGTCGGCCACGAGGGTCGCGCCCAGGCCGAGCAGCCGCTCCACCTCCTCGTCCCGGGTGCGGTCCTGCGGCTGGATGTCCAGGTGCAGACGGTTCTTGGTGCTCTTGGGCTCCGGCACCGAGATGAACAGCAGCGCGGCGCCGGGGGCTTCGACGAGCGCCTCGGGATCGCCGGGGGCGTCCTCGTCGGAGAGCGGGGCGCCGAGCACCTCGGCCCAGAAACCGCCGAGCTCGTAGGCGTCGGCGCAGTCGATCGTGATGTGACGTACCAGTGAGGTCATGGGCCCCACTGTCGCCGCTGACGGCCGTCCCGGTCCACCGACTTCGAGCGCGGTCCACCCACGCGAAGAAGAGGGTGGGGCGACGGATGTCGCCCCACCCCCTTGCCCGGTCCGGGTTCGCCGGTACGTCACCTCACGGGTGTGAAGTCCCGCGCCCCGATGAACTCCGGACGCCGTGCCGGAGCCGCGAACGGCTCCTCGGCGGCGTTCTCCACGCTGTTGAAGACGATGAAGACATTGCTGCGCGGGTAGGGGGTGATGTTGTCCCCCGAGCCGTGCATGCAGTTGCAGTCGAACCAGGTGGCCGAACCCGGCCTGCCCGTGAAGAGCTTGATGCCGTGCCGGTCGGCCAGCTTCGTCAGCGCCTCGTCGGACGGGGTGCCGGCGTCCTGCATCTTCAGGGACTTCTTGTAGTTGTCCTCCGGCGTCTCGCCCGCACAGCCGAGGAACGACTTGTGCGAACCGGGCATGATCATCAGCCCGCCGTTGGTGTCGAGGTTCTCGGTCAGCGCGATCGACACGGACACCGCCCGCATGTTCGGCAGACCGTCCTCGGCGTGCCAGGTCTCGAAGTCCGAGTGCCAGTAGAAGCCCGAAGCGCCGAAGCCGGGCTTGACGTTGATCCGGGACTGGTGGACGTACACGTCCGAGCCGAGGATCTGCCGGGCCCGGCCCACCACGCGCTCGTCGCCGACCAGCCGGGCGAAGACCTCGCTGATCCGGTGGACCTCGAAGACCGACCGCACCTTCTGCGACTTCGGCTCCACGATCGAGCGTTCGTCGGCCCGCACCGCCGGATCGGCGATCAGCCGGTCCAGTTCGGCGTGGCAGACGGCGACCTCGTCCGGCGTGATCAGCTCGTCGACGGTGAGGAACCCGTCGCGTTCGAAGCCCTGCAGGTCCTTCACGGAGACCGGCCCCGGGGCGCCGGGGGCGGACCAGATGACCGGGTCCTGGCGAGGAGTGGTCATCTCGGCCGCACCGCGTGTGGGGTACAGATCGGCGCGTACATCAGTGGTCATGGTTCAGCGCTCCTCGGTCAACAGCGGGTAGATACCGTTCTCGTCGTGCTCCTCCCGCCCGGTGACCGGAGGATTGAAGACGCAGACGCAGCGGAAGTCGGTCTTCGGCCGCATGGTGTGGTGCTCATGGCCGTCCAGCAGGTACATCGTGCCGGGGGTGATCCAGTGCTTCTCGCCGGTCTCGTCATTGGTGAGCTCGGCCTCGCCCTCGACGCACAGGACGGCCTCGATGTGGTTCGCGTACCACATCGACGTCTCGGTGCCCGCGTACATCGTGGTCTCATGGAGCGAGAAGCCCACCTTCTCCTGGGCGAGCACGATGCGCTTGCTCTCCCAGGTTCCGGAAGCGGCCTTCACATGCCGGTCGGTGTTCTCGATGTCACTGAACGATCGGACGATCACGGTGGGTCGGTGCCTTTCTCTCTGCGGCGGTGCTTGTGTGCGTACCTGTCCGGGACGGGAGGGCCCGGACAGGTGGTCAGGTGGTCTCGCGGACCGCGCGGGCCAGCGTCCGCAGGCCCTCGTCCAGTTCCTCGGGGGTGCTGGTCAGCGGCGGCAGCAGCTTCACGACCTCGCTCCGCGGACCGGAGGTCTCGACCAGGAGGCCCAGCTCGAAGGCGCGGGCGCAGATGGCGGCGGCGCGCGAGGTGTCGGTGAACTCCACGCCCCAGACCAGGCCGCGGCCCCGGAACCGCGCACCCAGCCGGGCGTGTTCGTCGCAGATCGCGAGCAGCGCCTGCTCGATCTGCTCGCCCCTGGCCAGGGTCTGCTTCTCCATCTGCCCGTCCGCCCAGTAGGCGTCCAGCGCGGCGGCGGCCGTGACGAACGCCGGGTTGTTGCCGCGGAAGGTGCCGTTGTGCTCGCCCGGCCCCCAGATGTCCAGCTCCGGCTTGAACAGACAGAGCGACATGGGCAGTCCGTAGCCACTGATGGACTTCGACAGGGTGACGATGTCGGGGGTGACGCCGGCCTCCTCGAACGAGAAGAACGCCCCCGTGCGCCCGCAGCCCATCTGGATGTCGTCGACGATCAGGAGCATGTCGCGGCGGTGGCACAGATCGGCGAGCGCCCGCAGCCACTCGGGGCGCGCCACATTGATGCCGCCCTCGCCCTGCACCGTCTCGACGATCACGGCGGCGGGCTTGTTGAGACCGGATCCCTGGTCCTCCAGGAGCCGTTCGAACCAGAGGAAGTCGGGCACTCTGCCGTCGAGGTAGTTGTCGAACGGCATCGGGGTGCCGTGCACCAGCGGGATGCCCGCCCCGGCCCGTTTGAAGGCGTTGCCGGTGACGGCGAGCGAGCCCAGCGACATGCCGTGGAAGGCGTTGGTGAACGAGACGATCGACTCGCGCCCCTTCACCTTGCGGGCCAGCTTCAGCGCCGCCTCGACCGCGTTGGTGCCGGTCGGGCCGGGGAACATCACCTTGTACGGGAGGTCGCGCGGGCGCAGCACGTTGTTCTGGAAGGACTCCAGGAAGGCGCGCTTGGCGGTGGTGGCCATGTCGAGGCCGTGGGTGATGCCGTCGCGCTCGATGTAGTCGATCAGCGCGCGTTTCAGCACGGGGTTGTTGTGGCCGTAGTTGAGAGATCCCGCGCCGGCGAAGAAGTCGAGGTAGCTGTGGCCGTCCTCGTCGGTCAGACGGGAGCCCTGCGCACGGTCGAACACCGCGGGCCAGCCGCGGCAGTAGCTCCGTACCTCCGACTCCAGGGTCTCGAAGACACTCAGTGCGGGCGGGGTGATGGTCACAGGGAATCTCCTGCTTGAGGGGGGTGTGACGGACGACGGTGCGAGGCTGCGGGAGTGCTCGGAAGCAGAGCGGCCGGGGTGCTCGGGCGCGGCGGTGGCCGACGCGCCCGGAGGCGGACAGGCAAAGGCGCTCAGGCGTGGAACGGGCCGATGCGGTACAGCACTTCCGGCAGATGCGTTCCCTCGGGGAACAGTTCGCCCTCGAAGAGCACTTCGCGCTCCAGGGCGACGTCGTGGCGCTGCGCATAGGAGGTGAACAGCCGGTCCGACGCGGTGTTGTCCGGGGTGACGGTCGTCTCGACCGAGGCCAGGCCCTGTGCGGCGGCGACCCGCGAGGTCAGCGCGTCCAGCAGCTTTCCCGCCAGTCCGCTCCCGCGGTGGCCGTGGTCGACGGCCACCTGCCAGACGACGAGCGTCCCGGGGCGGTCCGGCCGGAGGTATCCCGTCACGAAGGCGATGGGCTCGCCGGTCTCGTCGCGGGCGACCACGGAGGTCTCCGCGAAGTCACGGCACCACAGCAGGTAGCTGTACGAGGAGTTGAGGTCCAGGACCTCGGAGTCGCGGGCGATGCGCCAGATCGCGGCCCCGTCCTCCACTCGTGGGGTGTCGATGGTGAGGAATTCGCTTCGGGCACTTGCAAAATCTGCTGGTGCGGCGGTCATGTGAATTGAATTTACCCAGCAAATTCGGAAATTGCATCGACGCAAGGGGTTGGGTGGGGCGATCCGCTGTGTTATCACGCGGGCGCGCACGCCGGTGCGATGCGGCTGCGCTTTCTGCCGTTTTGGGGGCTATTTATCCGGCATAACGGTCTCGCTGTGGAGTCGGTCACAAGGTCGTAACTCTCGGGTGACGCAACAGAATTGCGTGGATCGACCCCAGGATGACCGCCGGAAAACTCGGGTGTTTAGGGATCGGGAAAGCGGGCAGAAGAATGCGGGGAGCTGCTCTGAATAAAGCAGCTCCCCGCATTTGTGGAATATTGATGTCCCGGAGTGGATTTACTCGCTCGGCCAGGTTTCCGAAACGGCTTTGCGGGCAGCTTCGAAGTCGACCTGCCGGCCCGCATCGGCCAGCGCCGCCCCCAGAGCCGCGAGCGAGGACCGCACCGCGCCCCGCGTCGCATCCACACCGTAGTGATTGACCCGGATCATCTCCTTGGACAGCGCCCCGCCGCCCGCGATCAGCGGCAGCGACGGGTCGGCCGCGAGCGCCCGAGCGACCAGCTCCGCGGCGTCGACCCCATCGGGGGCGCGCAGCGTGGTCGCGACCGGTGCCGCCTCCTTCGCCTCGTGCACATACGGCGACAGCCCGCCGCCGAGCGCCACCGCGCCGGCGCGGGTCGCCGCTGCGGCCGAGGCGTGCCGGGCCATCAGCGTGTTCAGGCCCTCGGCCTCGATCCGCTCCACACAGGCCTCCAGGGCCAGCATCTCCAGCTGGGCGGGGGCGTGCAGCAGCGCCTTGCGACCGCCGTCGATCCAGCGCTCCTTCCAGTCCAGGAGCGAGAGGTACGAGCGGCGCGGGGCCTCGGGGTTGGCGGCGATCCGCTCCCAGGCACGTTCGCTTACCGACACCGCCGAGACCCCGGCCGGGCCGCCCATCGCCTTCTGCGCGCCGATCACACAGAGGTCGACGCCCCACACGTCCGGCAGCAGCGGCTCGGCGCCCACCGAGGCGACGGCGTCCAGCATGAACAGCGCCCCGTGCGAACGGACCACCTCACCGATCTCGGCGACCGGATTGGTGTTGCCCGTCGCCGCCTCCGCGTGCACCAGGGAGACGAAGTCGATCTCCGGGTGCTCGGCCAGCGCCCGCGCGACCTGGTCGGCGGTGACCGCCGTGTGGAACGGGACCGCCAGGTCGACCACATTGGCACCGCAGTCCCGCAGCCAGTTCCCGAAGGTCTGCCCGTACGGGCCGGTGACGACGTTCAGCGCGGTCGAGCCGGGCCGGGCGCCGCCCCGGATGCAGCCTTCGAGGGGGAGCAGCGCCTCGCCCTGCGTGATGACGACGTCCTGCTCGGTGGCGAGGAGGCCGGCCACCCGCTTCTCGATGGCCGCGAAGCGCGCGGCGGTGAGCGGGGCGAGGTCGAGGAAGGGGTGCGTCACGGTGGTGCTCTCTTCGGATCGGATCGGTGCGCCGCGGGTGCCGCGTACGGACGGGGTTTCCGTCGAAGCGTACCCAGGGGGCCGGACGCCGCCTCGTACAGTGCTGCTCATGAGTGATCACACGGCACCGCGGGTGCTGCACGTGAAGGGGCGGGTGCTCGTCGGTCCCGAGGACGTCCGGGACGAGCTCTGGGCCGTCGACGGACGGATCTCGTACGGGAGGCCGGCCGGCGCGGACGAGGCGGTGACCGTCACCGGCTGGGCGCTGCCGGGTCTGGTCGACGCGCACTGCCACGTCGGGCTCGACCACCACGGCGCCGTCGACGCGGCCACCAGCGAGAAGCAGGCCCTCACCGACCGGGAGGCGGGCGCGCTGCTGCTGCGGGACGCGGGTTCGCCGGCCGACACCCGGTGGATCGACGACCGGGAGGACCTGCCGAAGATCATCAGGGCCGGCCGCCACATCGCCAGGCCCCGCAGGTACACCCGGAACTACGCCCACGAGATCGAGCCCGACGAGCTGGTCGCGTACGTCGCGCAGGAGGCGCGCCGCGGCGACGGCTGGGTGAAGCTGGTCGGCGACTGGATCGACCGGGAGGTGGGCGACCTGACCGCCCTCTGGCCGCGTGAGGCGGTCGAGGCGGCCATCGCCGAGGCGCACCGGCTCGGCGCCCGGGTCACCGCGCACTGCTTCGCCGAGGACTCGCTGCGCGATCTCGTCGAGGCCGGGATCGACTGCATCGAGCACGCCACCGGGCTCACCCAGGAGACCATTCCGCTCTTCGCCGAACGCGGTGTCGCGATCGTCCCGACCCTGGTCAACATCGCCACGTTCCCCTCGCTCGCGGCGAACGGCGACGCCAAGTTCCCCCGCTGGTCGGCGCATATGCGGCGGCTGCACGAGCGGCGCTACGACACCGTGCGCGCCGCGTACGACGCCGGGATTCCGGTCTTCGTCGGCACCGACGCGGGCGGCGTCCTCGCCCACGGACTGGTGGCGGACGAGGTCGCCGAGCTGGTGAAGGCGGGCATCCCGGCCCTGGACGCGCTGTCCGCGACCACCTGGGGCGCGCGTCGATGGCTGGGGCGGCCGGTGCTGGAGGAGGGCGCCCCTGCGGACCTGGTGGTGTACGACGAGGATCCGCGGGCGGACGTACGGGTGCTGGCGGCGCCGCGACGCGTGGTGCTGAACGGGCGGGTGATCGGCTGAGGGGCGGGCCGCCGGGCCCCTTCCGGCCGGGGGCGTCGCGTTGACAGGCAGTTACCGGCTCCCTGCCGTGTCGTTGAACCACTTTCGCTCGCACTCCGGCGCAGTCGGCCTCCGAGCCGTCCACGCTCAGCGGATCGGGTGACGGCGAGGAACGAACGTCCCGAGATATTCGAATACAGGCGCGGAAACCCCTCTTTGGGGTGAACTCACGTCAGGTGTCTGCCAGTTCACCCTCCGTGCGTAAAGCTTTCGGGGTCGAGGTCACCGGTGCCCGCGATGTCCCCCATTGGACGGCGCCGGTGGCTCCATGTCTCATGTGGGGGTTCCACCATTTTGAACAGCAACACCTTCCGTCTGGCCGCCCTGGCGGTCGCCGTCGCTCCCGTCGCCCTGCTGGCCGCCGTCCCGGCGCACGCCACCAACGCGACCACCACGACCACCGGCGACGGGAAGGCGAGCGCGGTCGTGCTCCGTACCGCACTCGACGTCTCGCTCCTGAACAAGACGATCGACGTGCCGCTCAAGGCCACGCTCAACGAGGTGCAGGCGCCCGCCAGCGCCGACCGGACCGCGCTGAGCGTCCGGCTCGACGGGGTGGACGACGGACGGCCGTTCAGCGTGCTGAGCGCCGATGTGGCCACCGCGAGGGCCACCGTCGACAAGCACAGGGCCGAGGGGTACAGCAATGTGGCGAAGGCCCGCGTCCATGTGCCCGGACTGCCGCTGCTCTCCCTGATCGAGGTCGAGCAGGTCACCTCCAAGGCGGTCTGCGAGGTGGGCAGGAAGCCGGTCGCCGAGTCGAACGTGCTGGGACACGTGACGATCCTCGGCAAGCGGATCAGCCTCACCGCGGGCGGCACCACCCAGCTGAAGGTGCCCGGCGTCGGAGAGGTGACCCTCGACCTGTCGAAGACGCACACCACCTCGCGCACCGCGGCGGCGGCAGCGCTCCAGCTGAAGGTCTCCGTCAATCCGCTCAAGCTGAATGTCGCCGATGTGCAGGGCGAGGTCACCCTCGCCGAGGCGACCTGCGAGACCCCGAAGGGGACGGGGCCGGGCGGCGGTGACAACGGTGGCTCCGGCAATGGCGGTTCGACCGGTGGTGGTTCCAGCGACGGCGGTTCGACCAGTAGTGGCTCCGGCGACGGTGGCTCCGGCAACGGCGGGACCAGTGGCGCGAACACCTCCGGCGGCGGCAGCACGGGCGGCGATGTGAAGCCCCAGACCGGCACTGGCCATGCCCCGGACGTCGACTCCAACCTCGCCGAGACGGGCGGCAGTTCCGCGACACCGTTCATCGCGGGTGGCGCGGCCCTGCTGCTGGCGGTGGGCGCCGGCGCGATGGTCGTGGCCAGGCGGCGCGCCCAGGACTGAGCCGCACGGCTCAGGGCCCGGGGCCCGAGGGGGTGGCCGTGGGCCAGGGGGGTGCGGGGAGCGGCGTTCGCATGGACGGAACGCCGCTCCCCGCGAGCCGTCCGGTCAGCGCGTGACGACGGTCAGCGTCTGCAACGCCTGGTCGAGCGCCTGCAGGAAGCGATTGGTCGTCGCCCGGTCGCGTACCGCCAGCCGCAGCCACTGCGGACCGAGCCCGGGAAACGTATCTCCACGCCGCGCCGCGAACCCGAGCGCCCGCAAGCGCTCCCGTACCTCGTCGGCCCCTTCCAGCCGTACCAGGACGAACGGCGCCTCGGCCGGCTCCATCACCCGCACCTCGGCGAACTCCCGGAGCCCCGCGACCAGATGGGCCCGGTCCACCGCGATCCGTTCCGCCGCGGCAGCCGCCTCGGCCAGGGCCCGCGGCTCCACGCACGCCTCGGCCGCCGCCAGCGCCGGGGCCGACACCGGCCACAGCGGCTGCGCCTCCTCCAGTGCGCGGACCGTCTCCGGGGCGGCCAGTACGTAACCGATCCGCAGCCCCGCGAGCCCCCAGGTCTTGGTGAGGCTGCGCAGCACCAAGAGCCCGGGGACGTCCGTACGTCCGCACAGCGCCTCGCGCTCGCCCGGTACCGCGTCCATGAACGCCTCGTCGACGACCAGCGTCCGCCCGGGTCGCGCCAGTTCCTCCAGCACGGCCGCCGGATGCAGGACCGACGTGGGATTGGTCGGATTGCCGACCACCACCAGATCCGCGTCCTCGGGCACGGCCGCCGGATCCAGCCGGAAGCCGTCCTCGGCCGGCAGCAGCACCCGCCGCACCTCGTGCCCGGCCGCGCGCAGCGCCGACTCCGGCTCGGTGAACTGCGGATGGACCACGACCGGACGGCGAGCCGGCAGCGCCCGTGCGATCAGCACGAACGCCTCCGCCGCCCCCGCCGTCAGGAGCACGCGCTCCGCCGGAAGCCCGTGCCGGGCCGCGACCGCCGCCCGCGCCGGACGGCCGTCCGGGTAGGCGGCGAGCGTGCCCAGCGACGCGGCTATCCGCGCCCTCAGCCACGCCGGGGGCGTATCCGCCCGTACGTTGACGGCGAGATCGGTCAGATCCCGTCCCCGTCCCCGTACTTCCGCGTCACCGTGGTGCCGCAGATCGTGCGCGCCCGCGCCTGTCGCGTCGGGACTTTCAGTGGGAGTGTGCATGACCGCCGTGTGGGTGGTGGTGATGGTGGCCGTCGTCGTCAGGGTGGAAGTGCGGCTGCTGCGGCAGCCCCACCTTGTCCTCGAAGCCCGGCAGTGCGATCCGGTACACGCAAGAGTCGCAGTTCATCCGCAGATCGCCCTCGACGGCCTCCCGATAGCGCTCCATGACCAGGTCGTACAGTTCCTCGGCAGCGCCGATGACCTCGGCCGGGCGGACATCGAGCCCCGGGTGGGCGGCGGCCCACTCCTCAGTCTGACGACGCACCCGGTCCGGCAGGATGCCGGTGAAGAGGAAGTACGGCAGAACGACTATGCGCCCGGCACCCAGCTTCACGCAACGGTCGAGACCGGACGGTACGTCGGGCGCCGCGAGCGAGACGAACGCCGTCTCCACTCCCGCGTAACCCCGGCCCTCCCAGAACAGCCGCGCCGCCTTGTACACCTCGGCGTTGGCGTCCGGGTCCGTCGAACCCCGCCCCACCAGCAGCACCGTCACCTCGGACCGGTCGGTGTCGCCGAGCACCGCGTCGACCCGGCGCTCCAGCACCTTCAGCAGCGCCGGGTGCGGGCCGAGCGGGCGGCCGTAGGTGTACGCGATGCCGGGGTGGCGCTCCTTCTCACGGGCCAGCGCCGCCGGAATGTCCCCCTTGGCGTGCCCGGCCGACACCAGCATCAGCGGCACGGCGGCGAACCGCCGCACACCTCGCCCGACCAGTTCGCTCACGGCGTCGCCGAGCGGCGGCGGGGACAGCTCGATGAAGCCGCCCGCCACGGGCAGTTGCGGGTGGCGCTCGCCCAGCTCGGTCACGAAGTCACGGAACGCCGCGGCCCCGCCCTCGTCCCTGGTGCCATGGCCGGCGATGAGCAGTGCGGGCCGGTCGGACGCGGTGGTCACAGGTTCTCCTCGGTGTTCGTGGGGGGCACGGGGTGGTACAGCAGGGCGTTCAGGGCGGCGGCGGCGACCGCCGAGCCACCCTTCTCGGACACATTGCTCACGGCGGGCAGACCGCTCTCGCGCAGCGCCGCCTTCGACTCGGTCGCGCCGACGAAACCGACCGGCAGCCCGATGACGAGCACGGGCGCGGTGTCGAGGACGAGCAGTTCCTCCAGCGCGGTCGGCGCGTTGCCGATCACCCAGATCGCGCCGGGCCCGACCTGCTCGTACGCGAGCCGGATCGCGTGTGCCGAACGGGTCAGCCCGGGAGTGGACCTGGCCTCCTTCAGGCGGCACACGGTCTCGCGGCGGGTGATGCCCGCCGCGACCATCTCCACGTCGGTGACGACCGGAGCGCCGGCGTGCAGCGCCGCGTGCGCGACGACGAGCGACGCCTCGTCGCAGACCAGGTCCGTCGCGTACGCCGGATCCGCCGCGGAGTGGATGACCCGCTCCACGACGGCCCGGGTCAGCGGGGGGAAGTGCGAGGTGTCCAGACGGGCGCGCAGCCGCCGGTACGACTCCTGCTCGATGGGGTGGACGGTTCTCTCCCAGGGCCGGCTCACTTCGCACCTCCCTGCGGGGCGGGGGCCGACTGCCAGCGGTAGCCGCGCGGCGTCACCATGCGGCCGGCGATCTCCCGGGTCGCGGTGTTGCCGACCGTCACCACCGTCATCATGTCCACCGTCGCCGGGTCCAGAGCCGCCAGCGAGGTCACCCGGCTGCTCTCGTCGGGGCGCGAGGCGTTGCGCACGACACCGACCGGTGTCGCCGCCTCCCGGTGCTCGGCCAGGATCGACAGGGCCTTCGGGAGCTGCCAGTCGCGGCCCCGGCTGCGCGGGTTGTAGAACGTCACGATGAGGTCGGCCTCGGCCGCCGCCCTCACCCGGCGTTCGATGACCTCCCACGGCGTGTGCAGATCGGAGAGGCTGATCGATACGTGGTCGTGGCCCAGCGGCGCGCCCAGGATCGCGGCGGCTGCCAGCGCGGCCGTCACACCTGGCACACCCACCACATCGATGTCGGCGCCGGCCTCGGCGAGCGCGGGTGACGCCATCGCGTACACGCCCGCGTCACCGCTGCCGATCAGTGCCACCGCACGCCCCTCGCGCGCCGCCGCGACCGCGGTGCGGGCCCGCTCCTCCTCGGCGCCCAGCCCCGACTCCAGGACCGCGGTGCCCGGCCGCAGCAGGTCCCGGATCTGGTCGACGTACTGGTCGAGCCCGACCAGGACCGAGGCCCGCCGCAACTCCTCACGGGCGCGCGGCGTCAGCAGATCGCGCGCACCCGGGCCGAGACCGACGACGGCCAGGCGCCCGCGCGGGGCCCGGCGCACCACCGCGCAGGTGGCCATCGCGGCCCGCCCCGCGGGGCCAGGGGGCGGCCAGCCGGGCAGGCCGGGCTCGCGTGCCCCGGGGCGCGCATCTGCGGCGTTGTCGTCGCTCGCCGACGCTCCGCGTCGACTCCCTCCTCCGCCTTGCAGCTGCACACCCCGGACCCCGCTCCCTGGTCCGGCCTGCCCGGCTGGCCACCCCCTCGACTTCCGCTTCGGCACGAGGAGTTCGCCACCCTCGGCGAGCGCGGCGGCCTCCGCGACGGACGGTGTTCCGACGGCGGCGAGCGGTGCGCCGGACGGATTGGGCACCTCGATACGGGCCAACTCGTCGGCGGCGTACGTGCGCAGCGGTACGCCGAGCTGCGAGGCCGCGGCGACGATTCCGGGCTCGTCCGCCTTCGCGTCGACCGTGACCAACTCCGCGATGCTCAGCGGCGAGAGCCCGGCCGCGTCCAGGGCGTCCCGGATCAGCCCGACGATCTCCTCGACCGGAGCATCCTTGGACGCGCCGACCCCGACAGCGAGTGACGCGGGACGCAACACGGCGTTCTGCGGCCCGAGTTCCACGGTCCGGTCGGTGACATGCAGCACCGCACCACCCCCGGGGCCGGAGGAAACATTCGACGGCAACGGCGGCAACGGCCACACCGCGTCCGCCCGCAGCTCCACTCCCGCCCCGTCGAGGATCGCGCGTGACACCCCCGCCACATCGCCCTCCACGGGCAGGCCGAGCATGTCCAGCCCGGGTACGCCCGTCGCGTCCGTCGCCGTCGTCACGACCGGCGCCGCGCCCAGCACGTCACCGACCGCCTCGGCCAGCGCGTTCGCCCCGCCGCCGTGCCCGCCGAGCAGCGCCACCGCATGGCGCCCCGCCTCGTCGACGCAGACGACACCCGGATCCACGGACTTGTCCGAGAGCAGCGGCGCGAGCAGCCGCACCACGGCCCCCGTCGCCAGGAAACACACCAGCTGCTCGCACTCGGCGAACGCCCGCTGCACGGCCTCGCGCACCGGTCCCTCGTAGACCGCGGTGCGGCCGGGCCAGGCCGCGGCCAGCCGGTCGCGGGCGACGGTGCCCGCCGCCGTGGCGGAGATCAGGCCGATCACTGGGTTGCTCCTTCATTTGCACGAACCGCGGGGCGGGTGCCCCACAGCAGAAAGACCGGGTTGGTCGCGGCGAGCCGCGACACCTCACCGGGCAGCGGCGCCAGCCGGGAGGACTGCAGCAGCACGCCCTCGGGCACGAGCCCGGCACCGGCCAGCGCCGCCCGCACCTCGGGCACCCGGTCCAGCGCCGCCAGCGCCACCACCACGGAGCGCCGCGCCCGCCGGGCGCACGCCGTCACGACGGCGGGCAGCTCACGCCCGCCGCCCCCGACGAACACCGCGTCCGGATCGGGCAGACCGTCCAGTGCGGCGGGCGCCGAGCCGTGCACCGCGTGGACGTACACCCCGTGCGCCGCCGCGTTCGCCCTGATCCTCGCGACCCCGTCCGCGGCCTTCTCCACGGCGACGGCGGCGGCACCGAGCCGCGCGCACTCCACCGCCACCGAACCCGAACCCGCGCCGATGTCCCACACCAGATCACCGGTGCGCGGCCCCAGCCGGGCCAGCGCCAGCGCCCGCACCTCGAACTTGGTGATCATGGAGTCGCGGTGCTCGAACTCCGCCTCGTCCAGCGCCCATCCGCCCGGCCCGGCGGGCGCCCCCGCCAGGGTCCGTACCGGGGAGAGCACCCGGGGCTCGTCCAGACACAGCACCACGCTCACCGGATCCGGCCAGTCGCGGGCCATCGCCTCGGCGGGGGTGAGCCGCTCGACGTGCTCGCGCCCCGGATCGCCGAGCGCCGTCGCGACGACCAGGGTGCGCCCCGTTGTTCCGTGCGCCAGCCCGGCCGCCAGCTCGGCGGGCCCGGCACCGGGCCCGGTCAGGACGGCCACCTTCGGGTGCGCCAGGCACACATGCACCGCGGTCCGCGGGTCGCGGCCGTGCGCACTGACCACGACCGCGTCGTCCCAGGCCAGCCCCAGCCGGGCGAACGCGACCGCGACGGACGGCGCACCCGGCCGCACATCGAGCGCGCCCGCCCCGAAACGCTCCGCCAGCGCCCGTACGATCCCGAAGAACCCGGGGTCGCCGGAGGCCAGCACGACCACCCGCGCTCCGTCCCCGGGCGCGTGCTCCGCGATCCGGTCGAGCGCGGGGGCCAGCGGACCGAGCACGATGCGCTCGGTCCGGTCGGGCAGCCCGGCGGCCTGAAGATGACGCCGGGCGCCGACCACCAGCGTGGCCGCGTCCAGCGCCCGGCGGGCCTCGGGGCCGAGCGGTTCACCCGTCCCCGTGCCGAAGACCCGGATCGGCGCGGTCCCCGTGCCGAAGAGCGGGTTCACGAGCCGGACCGCCGGGCGCGCAGTTCGGCCCGCGCCGCCTTGTCGGCCTTGCGGAAGCCGTGGAAGTGCCCCGGATGGTAGAGGTGCGAACGCGTCCCCGACGCCGACAGCGCCGGACCGACCAGGAAGAGCGTGTGCTTCCAGAGCTTGTGCTCCTTGACCGTGGCCTCCAGAGTCTCGATCGTGCAGTGCAGGATCAGCTCCTCCGGCCAGGTCGCCTGATACGCGATCACGACCGGAGTCGACGTCGGATAGCCGCCCTCCAACAGCTCCTGGGTGAGCTGGCCGGACCGTGCCGCCGACAGGAACAGCGCCATCGTCGTGCCGTGGCGCGCGAACTCACGGACCTCCTCGCCCGGCGGCATCGGCGTCTTGCCGCCACCGAGACGGGTCAGGATCACCGACTGCGCGACCTCCGGAATCGTCAGCTCCCGCTGCGCGATCGCCGCGACCGCCGAGAACGACGACACCCCGGGCACGATCTCCACCGCGACACCCAGCCCGGCACACCGGTCGACCTGCTCCTGCGTGCCGCCCCAGAGCGCCGGATCGCCGGAGTGGATACGGGCCACCTTCAGCCCCTCGGCCGCCGCGCGTTCGTAGACGGCGACGACCTGCTCCAGCGACATCTGCGCCGAGTCGAGGATCTCCGCGCCCTCCCGGGCATGCTCCAGGACCTCCGCCTGTACCAGGCTCGCCGCCCAGATGACGATGTCGGCGTCCGCGATGGCCCGCGCCGCCCGGAACGTCAGCAGATCGGCGGCGCCGGGGCCGGCACCGACGAACGTCACTCTGCCGTGGGTGGGCGCGGCGGCCGTACCGGCTGCGTCGACTGCTTCGGACATGGGACGGGGTCCTTTCGGGAAACGGGACAGAAGGATGGGACGGACGGCAGGGCGTGCCGCGTGCTGAGATGCGCGCAGCGGGGTCAGTCGGCTAGCAAGAGCGCATGGCGGTGTTCGTCGCGCTCGGCGCGTTCCTGATGACCCTGGCCGGCGGCTGGGTCGCGCAACGCGTCACCGACCGCCGCCACCTGGTGCTCGGCTTCGCCGGCGGACTGATGCTCGGCGTGGTCGGCCTGGACCTGCTGCCGGAAGCGATCGGTGCCGCGGGCGATCCGGTCTTCGGCGTCCCGGCGGCCCTGCTGCTGTTCGTGGGCGGCTTCCTGGTCGCCCATCTGGTGGAGCGTCTGCTCGCCGTACGCCAGGCGGCACACGGCGCGGGTGAGGGCAGGGTGCCGCAGGTCGGACTCACGGCAGCGGCGGCGATGGTCGGCCACAGCCTGATGGACGGTGTCGCGCTCGGCGCGGCCTTCCAGGTGGGCGCCGGCATGGGAGCCGCCGTCGCCCTCGCCGTCATCACGCACGACTTCGCCGACGGCTTCAACACGTACACGGTCACCAGCCTGTACGGGAACGCCCGCCGCAAGGCG
Source organism: Streptomyces sp. NPDC104309 (assembly GCF_055584025.1). NCBI lineage: Bacteria > Bacillati > Actinomycetota > Actinomycetes > Kitasatosporales > Streptomycetaceae > Streptomyces > Streptomyces sp. NPDC104309. Next base: position 51,468 of record NZ_JBVJMV010000024.1, read on the forward strand.
ATGTTCATGCTGTTCGCGGACGCCATGGCACCGCTCGTGGGCGCGGCGACGACGCTGCTGTTCACCCTTCCGGAGGAAGCGCTCGGCTGCTATCTCGGCTTCTTCGGCGGTGTACTGCTCTACCTCGCCGCCGCCGAGATCCTGCCCGAGGCACACCACGAACACCCGGCCCGCTCCACGCTGCTGTGCACCGTGGCGGGGGTGGGCTTCATCTGGCTGGTGGTGGGCATCGCGGGCTGACCACCGCGCCGGACCCCGGTGCCTCACAATTTCCCGCCCCGCCCGCCGTCGCGCGGCGCGGGCGCGATCAGCGTCGACAGATACGGCAGCGGCCCCTCGTCCAGCTCCGCCGCCGGCCGGATCGACTCCTCGGGCAGCCCGAGCGCCGAACCCCACACCGCGTCCTCGGTGCGTCCCGTCTCCCGCAGCGCCGTGGCCACCTCCGCGGCCAGTCGCCCGAACTTGTACGCGACGACCGTGCCCGGACCTTCGAGAGCCTCCTTGAGGACCGCGGCCCCGGCGGTCACCGGCACCAGCGTCAACGGCTCCGTGCCCTCCGTCAGCACCGCACCGCTGCGGGCGGCCAGATCCTGCATGGCCGTGATCCCCGGCACGGTCTCCACGGCCGTCCCCGGCAGCGACTCACCGATCGTGTGCGCGAGATACGTGAACGTCGAGTACACATTGGGGTCGCCGATCGTCGCGAACGCCACCGAACCGTGCGTACGCAGCAGCTCCGCGACCCGCTCGCCCGCCGCGTCCCACGCCGCTTCCCGGCGCGCCCGGTCCGTCCGCTCGTTCAGCGCGAACACCACCCGTACGACCTTGTCGGCCGCCACGTAGTGCAGCACCGTAGCCTCGGCCCGCCCCCGCTCACCGGTGTCCATCACCGGCACGACGACGACCGCCGCGGCACGCAGCGCGTTCACGCCCTTGACGGTCACCAGCTCCGGGTCACCGGGCCCGACACCGACGCCGACCAGCCTGCTCGTACCGTGACCGTGGTTCATCCCTTGCACCTCTCAACGAATCGGCGGGCCATACCGGGTGCCGAAGCCCCGTGCGTATGCAGATAACTCGCGTGCACGCCCTGCTGTACGAACCCCTCCACGCGCCGCTCCGGCTGATGCAGGCCCCACGCCGGTTCCGTCCCGGCGCCCGGCTCCAGCACGGTCCGGTGGAACTCGTGCCCGCGCACCCGGGTCCCGGGCGCCGCCAGCACGCTGTCGGAGACCGCCACGGCCTCCCGGTAGCCGAGCGTCAGCCGTTCGGACATCCGCGCCCCGGCGTCGAGGACCCCGCACATCGGCAGTCCGTCGAGCGAACGCGCCAGATACAGCAGCCCCGCACACTCGGCGGCCACCGGAGCCCCGGAGGCCGCCAGCCGGGCGACGGCCCGGCGCAGCGCCGCGTTGGCGGACAGCTCCGAGGCGTACACCTCAGGGAAACCCCCGCCGATGACCAGCCCCCGGGCGCCCTCGGGCAGCGCCTCGTCCCGCAACGGATCGAACGGCACGACCTCGGCCCCGGCGGCGGCGAGCAGCTCGGTGTGCTCGGCGTAGGAGAACGTGAACGCGGGCCCGGCCGCGACGGCGACCCTTCCGGCCCCGGCGACGGGCCCGCCGCATCCGGCCACCGCCCCGGCCGCGTCCCACACCTCACCCGGTACCGCGGGCGCCGACCGGGCCAACGCCATGAGCGCGTCCAGGTCGCACCCCGCCCGCACCCGGTCCGCCATCGCCGCCACGGCGGCCGACGCGTCGGCCCGCCGCTCGGCCACCGGCACCAGCCCCAGATGCCGCGACGGGACGGCCACCTGCTCCGTCCGCCGCAGCACCCCCAGCACCGGCACGCCCGACTCGTCCAACGCGTCCCGCAACAGCGCCTCGTGCCGCTGCGAGCCGACCTTGTTCAGGATCACCCCGCCGATCCGCACCCGCGGATCCCACGAGGCGAAGCCGTGCACCAGCGCGGCCACGGACCGCGACTGCGACGACGCGTCGACGACCAGCACCACGGGCGCCCGCAGCAGCTTCGCGACCTGGGCGGTGGACGCCAGCTCGCCCTCGCCCGACGCCCCGTCGTACAGCCCCATCACCCCCTCGACGACCGCCAGATCGCAGCCCAGCGCCCCGTGCGCGAACAGCGGGGCGATCAGCTCGGGCCCGCACATGTACGCGTCGAGATTGCGCCCCGGGCGCCCCGTGGCCAGCGTGTGGTAGCCGGGATCGATGTAGTCGGGCCCGACCTTGTGCGCGGACACGGCAAGCCCCCGCCCCGCGAAGACCGCCATCAGCCCCGTGGCCACGGTGGTCTTGCCGCTCCCCGAGGAGGGCGCGGCGATCACCAGACGCGGAACGTTCACCGCGGGCCCCTCACCATTCGATGCCCCGCTGACCCTTCTGACCGGCATCCATCGGGTGCTTGACCTTCGACATGTCGGTCACCAGGTCGGCCGCCGCCACCAGCTTCTCGGGCGCGTTGCGCCCGGTGACGACCACATGCTGCGTACCGGGACGGTTCCGCAGCACCTCGATCACCTCGTCGGTGTCGACCCAGCCCCAGTGCATCGGGTACGCGAACTCGTCCAGGACGTACAGCCGGTACGTCTCGGCCGCCAGGTCGCGCTTGACCTGCTCCCAGCCCTCGCGCGCCGCCTCCTCGTTGTCGAGCTGCTGGTCGCGCTGCACCCACGACCAGCCCTCGCCCATCTTGTGCCAGGCGACGGACCCGCCCTCGCCGCTGGCCCCGAGGACCTTCAGCGCGTTCTCCTCGCCGACCTTCCACTTCGCCGACTTGACGAACTGGAAGACGCCGATCGGCCACCCCTGATTCCAGGCGCGCAGCGCCAGCCCGAAGGCCGCCGTCGATTTCCCCTTCCCGATGCCGGTGTGCACCACCAGCAGCGGACGGTTGCGGCGCTGACGAGTGGTGAGCCCGTCGTCCGGCACGGTGGTCGGCTGTCCCTGCGGCATTACGCGGCCCTCCTGCTGGTTCCCCGGACGTCCTTCACGAGCCCCGCGATCGAGTCGGCCCGCAGCTCGTCGAGCGTGACGGCGCTGCCCCCGAGATCGCGCGCGAGATCGCCCGCGAGACCGAGCCGTACGGGCCCCGACTCGCAGTCCACGACGACGGACGCGGTGCCCTCGGCCTCGTGCAGCCGCGCCGCCCGCGCCGCCAGCACCACCGGATCGGGCCCCCCGGTCGCCCGCCCGTCCGTCACCACGACCAGCAACGGCCGCCGCGACGGATCACGCAGCCGCTCCACCCGCAGCACCTCATGGGCCTTCAGCAGCCCGGCCGCGACGGGGGTCCGCCCACCGGTCGGCAGCATCTCCAGCCGTGCCGCCGCAGCGTCCACCGACGACGTCGGCGGCAGCACCACCTCGGCGTCCTTGCCCCGGAAGGTGATCAGCCCGACCTTGTCCCGCCGCTGATACGCATCCAGCAGCAGCGAAAGGACCGCACCCTTCACGGCGCTCATCCGCTGCCGGGCAGCCATCGATCCGGACGCATCCACCACGAAGAGAACGAGGTTTCCCTCCCGTCCCTCCCGGGTCGCCTGCCGCAGATCGTCCCGCCGGACCACCAGCCCCCGTCCCGACCGCCCCCGCGCCCGCTGATGCGGGGCAGCGGCCTGCACGGTCGCGGCCAGATGCAGTTTGGTCAGGGCGCCCTGCGGGCGCCGAGCACCGGTCGTACGCCCGTGCTCGGTACGCGCCCGGGACCGCCGCCCCGCCGCGCCCTCGCCCAGACCCGGCACGCTCAGCATCTTCGTACGGAACGGCTCGGCAGCGCGTACGGGCTGCTGCTCGCCGCCCCCGGAAGACTGCTGCCCCTGCCCCTGCTCGGGAACGGTCTGCGCGGGCGTGTCGCCCGCCTCGCCCTCGGGCCGCGGCGGTGTGTCGGGCCCGTCGCCCTGCGGGGGCCGGCCGCCACCACCGGGGCCGTCCGGGTCCGGATCGTCGTCCTCGCCGCTGTTCTGCTCCAGCGTGTCGTCGAGCTTGTTCTCGTCCAGGCCCGGCGCGTCGAAGGGATTGCGCCGACGCCGGTGGGGGAGCGCGAGCAGGGCGGCCTGGCGCACGTCCTCGGCAAGCACGTCCGTACGTCCCGCCCACGCCGCCAGGGCGGTGGCCGTCCGTGCCATCACGATGTCCGCGCGCATCCCGTCGACCTCGAAGGCCGCACAGGTGGCCGCGATCTGCCGCAACGCCCCGTCCCCGAGCCGCACCGACGGCAGCAACGCTCGTGCCGCCATGATCCGTTGGCGTACGGCGTCCTCCTCGTCCGCCCAACGCGCAGCGAAATCGTCGGGATCGTCGTCGTACCCGAGCCGTCGCCGCACGACTTCCACCCGCTGCTCCGGCTCCCGCGAGGCCGCGACCTCCACGGTCAGCCCGAAACGATCGAGGAGTTGGGGTCTGAGCTCCCCCTCCTCGGGGTTCATGGTCCCGACCAGGAGGAATCGAGCCGCGTGCCGTACGGAAACCCCTTCGCGTTCGACATACGAGGCGCCCATCGCGGCGGCGTCCAACAGGAGGTCGACCAAATGATCGTGCAGCAGATTGACTTCGTCGACGTAGAGGATTCCGCGGTGCGAATCGGCGAGGAGGCCCGGTTCGAAGGACTTCACCCCTTCGGCGAGTGCTCGCTCGATGTCGAGCGCGCCGACGAGCCGGTCCTCCGAGGCACCCACGGGCAACTCGACCATACGGGCGCGGCGCAGCGTGCCCGGCCCCGGCTCATGCGGCCCGTCCGGGCACGCCGGGTCGGGTCCGGCCGGGTCGCACGAGAAGCGGCACCCGGGGACGACGTCCACCTCTGGCATGAGCGCCGAAAGGGCGCGTACGGCGGTGCTCTTGGCGGTCCCTTTCTCACCCCGCACAAGAACGCCGCCCACTTGCGGTGACACTGCGTTGAGCAGCAGTGCCAACCGCAGATCGTCCTGTCCGACGATGGCAGTGAAGGGATAGGGCGTGCTCATGCGGTGATCACTCCTTCGGCTGATTCATGGCAGCGCGTTGCGGGCACAGGCTGTGAGTTCGCCATGGTGGAAGCCTGGTCCCCGCCCCAGTGGGGATGGTCCGCGGTCCAGCAATTGCGGACGCAGTTCGCCGTCGTGCTCCCCGCCGCCGCGGGGATTTCATGGGAGATCACTCCTCTCCCTCCAGATCACCCTCGAGCTCGAGGTAGGTCTCCCGGAGCCGGTCCAGGGTCTCCTGGTCCGGCTCGGCCCACAGCCCCCGCTCGGCCGCCTCCAGCAGCCGCTCCGAAATCCCGCGCAGCGCCCAGGGGTTGGACTTCTTCATGAAGTCCCGGTTGGTCTCGTCGAACACGTACTCCGCCGACAGCTTCTCGTACATCCAGTCGTCGACGACCCCCGCCGTGGCGTCGTACCCGAAGAGGTAGTCCACGGTCGCGGCCATCTCGAAGGCGCCCTTGTACCCGTGCCGGCGCATGGCGGCCATCCACCGCGGGTTCACCACCCGCGCCCGGAACACCCGGTGCGTCTCCTCGCCCAGCGTCCGCGTCTTCACCTGGTCGGGCGTGGCGCTGTCGCCGACGTACGCCTCGGGCGACTCGCCGGTCAGATGCCGCACCATGGCGACCATGCCGCCGTGGTACTGGAAGTAGTCGTCGGCGTCGACCAGATCGTGTTCCCTGGTGTCGACGTTCTTCGCCGCCACCGCGATCCGCCGGAACGCCGTCTCCATGTCGCCGCGCGCCGCCCGCCCGTTGAGCCCGCGCCCGTACGCGTAACCGCCCCAGACCGCGTACACCTCGGCCAGGTCGGCGTCGCTGCGCCAGTTCCGCGCGTCGATCAGCGGCAGCAGCCCCGCCCCGTACGCCCCCGGCTTGGACCCGAAGATGCGGGCCGTGGCCCGCCGCCGGTCACCGTGGGCCGCCGTGTCCTCGTCGACGTGCGCCCGGACATGGTTGGCGTCGGCCGGCTCGTCCAGCTCCGCCACCGTCCGGACCGCGTCGTCGATCAGCCCCACCACATGCGGGAACGCGTCGCGGAAGAACCCGGAGATCCGCACCGTCACATCGATGCGCGGGCGCCCCAGCTCACTCACCGGCACGACCTCGAACCCGGTCACCCGCCGTGACGCGTCGTCCCACACCGGTCGGCAGCCGAGCAGCGCCAGGATCTCCGCGATGTCGTCGCCCTGCGTACGCATGGCGGAGGTGCCCCACACGGTCAGGCCGACCGACTTCGGGTAGTCGCCCGTGTCGGCGAGATACCGGGCGATCAGCGAGTCGGCGAGCGACTGACCGACCTCCCACGAGAGCCGCGACGGGATTGCCTTCGGGTCCACGGAGTAGAAGTTGCGTCCCGTCGGCAGCACGTTGACGAGCCCGCGCGTGGGGGAGCCCGACGGACCCGCCGGTACGAAGCCACCGTCCAGGGCCCGCAGGATGTGGTCGATCTCGTCCGTCGTCCGCGCCAGCCGGGGTACGACCTCCTCGCACGCGAAGCCCAGCACGGCCACCGCGTCCGGGAGTTCGGAGCCCAGCACGTCCCGTACCAGCCCCGCCACGGCGGCGATGTCCCAGCCGCGCTCCTCCATGCCCTCGGCGAGTCGGCGGCACAACTGCTCCAGCAGATCGATCGCGTCGGCGCCGGTGCGCGCCGGACCGTCGACCAGCTCGGTCAGCTCGGCCGGCACCTTCACCGCGGCGCCGGGCTCGGCCAGCAACTCCTTCTCGCCGAGCCCGAAGTGCCCGGCGATCGAGGCCCGCAGCCCCGGCAGCGCGTTCGCCGTGCCGCCCCACACCTGGGAGGCGCGCAGCACGGCCAGCACCAGGTTGACCCGCGCCTCGTCGACGGGACCGCCACCGAGGATGTGCAGGCCGTCGCGGATCTGGACGTCCTTGATCTCGCAGAGGTAGCCGTCGATGTGCATGACGAACGAGTCGAAGTCGTCGTCGCCCGGCTGTTCGTCGACATGGAGGTCGTGGTGCAGCTCGGCGGCCTTCACCAGCGTCCAGATCTGTGCCCGCACCGAGGGAGCCTTCGTCGGGTCGAGATCGCTGACCAGCGCGTACTCGTCGAGCAGCTGCTCCAGCTTGGCCAGGTCGCCGTAGGTGTCGGCACGGGCCATCGGCGGCACCAGATGGTCCACCACCGTGGCGTGTCCGCGCCGCTTGGCCTGGGTGCCCTCGCCCGGGTCGTTGACGATGAACGGGTAGATCAGCGGCAGTTCGCCGAGTACGGCGTCCGGGCCGCAGCCCGCGGACAGACCGAGGCCCTTGCCCGGCAGCCACTCCATCGTGCCGTGCTTGCCCATGTGGACGACGGCATCGGCGCCGAAGCCCCCCTCCGATGGTGCGACCTCCAGCCAGCGGTACGTCGCCATGTAGTGGTGCGACGGCGGCATGTCGGGGTCGTGGTAGATCGCGATCGGGTTCTCGCCGAAGCCGCGCGGCGGCTGGATCAGCACCACCACGTTCCCGAACTGCAACGAGGCGAGGACGATGTCGTCCCCGTCCACGTACAGCGAACCCGGCGGCTCGCCCCAGTGCTCCAGCATCGAGTCGCGCAGCTCCGGTTCCAGCGTGTCGAACCAGGCCCGGTAGTCGGCGAGCGGCACCCGCGCGGGTGCCGCGGCGAGCTGCTCCTCGGTCAGCCACTCCACGTCGTGGCCACCGGCGTTGATGAGTCGGTGGATGAGCTCGTCGCCGTTGTCGGGGTGCCCGTCGACCGCGTAACCGGCCTCGCGCAGGGCGTCCAGGACCCGTACCGCCGACGCGGGCGTGTCCAGTCCGACGGCGTTGCCGACACGGGAGTGCTTGGTCGGGTAGGCGGTGAAGACGAGGGCGAGCTTCTTCTCGGCGTTCGTCCTGTGCTTGAGGACGGCGTGGCGCACCGCGATTCCGGCGACACGCGCGGCGCGTTCGGGGTCGGCGCGGTACACCGGCACGTCGTCGGGTCCCTGCTCCTTGAAGGAGAACGGGACGGTGATCAGCCGGCCGTCGAACTCGGGGATCGCGACCTGCATCGCGGCGTCCATGGGGGAGAGCGCGGCGTCCGACGCCTCCCACGCGGCGCGCGAGGAGGTCAGGCACAGGCCCTGGAGCACGGGGACGTTCAGATCGGCCAGCGCCCCGATGTCCCAGGCCTCGTCGTCGCCCCCGGCGGAGGCGTCCGACGCGCGGGTGCCGCCCGCCGCGAGGACCGTGGCGACCAGGGCGTCCGCCCTGCCGAGCAGCTCGTACAGACCGGCGTCCGCGCCGCGCAGCGAACCGCAGTACACCGGCAGGGCGTTGGCGCCACGCGCCTCGACCGCGTCGCACAGCACGTCCACGAACGACGTGTTCCCGGACAGCTCGTGTGCCCGGTAGAACAGCACGCCGACGGTCGGGCGTCCCTCGATGAACTCGCGGTCGCCGTGCAGGCCCCACTCGGGCATCTTCTGCGGCTCGGCGAAGCCGTGGCCGGTCAGCAGGACGGTGTCGGAGAGGAAGCGGGCCAGCTCCACGAGGTTTCCGGGGCCGCCCTCCACGAGGTAGCGCAGCGCCTCGGCGACGACACCGGCGGGTACGGACGACTCGGCCATCAGCTCCGCGTCCGGCACGGCCTCGCCGCCCAGCAGCACGGTCGGGATACCGGACGCGTTGAGGACGGCCAGCCCGTCCTCCCAGGCGCGCTTGCCGCCGAGGAGGCGGACGACGGCGACGGAGGCGCCCTCGATCAGCGCGGGGAGTTCCTCGTGGGCGTCGATGCGGGTGGGGTTGCCGATCCGGTACGGCGCGCCGCAGGCGCGCGCGGCGAGGAGGTCCGTGTCGGCCGTCGACAACAACAGCACGGTGCTCATAGGGGCGTTCATGCGCGTGCTCCAGGTGCTCCGGGGGCGATGAAGGGAAGTCCTGAGGGCGCGCCCGACTCGATGAGCCGGAGCAGCGCGTCGGTGTCCGCGTGTTCTTCGATGAGGTCGCCGAGGCGGTCGAGCTGTTCCTCGCGCAGCACGCCGAAGGAGGTGTCGGGGGCGGGGACGAAGCGCCGTCCGGCGGCGCGCGCGATCTCGGTCAGGAAGCGGCGGCGGAACACGTCGCTCTCCAGCGCGCCGTGCCAGTGGGTGCCCCACACCGCGCCGACCCGGCAACCGTCCAGGCTGCGTCCTCGGTCATCGGAGATGAACGCTGCACCGCCGTGTACGTCCGCGACGCCGTGGTGGATCTCGTACCCCTCGACGGGGGCGCCGAGCGCCTCGCCGACGGGGCGGGCGAGGGTCTTCTCGCGGTCGAAGCGGATGCGTACGGGCAGCAGGCCGAGGCCGTCCACGTGCCCGGCCCGCGACTCGACCTCGTCCTCGATGTGTTCGCCGAGGATCTGGAAGCCGCCGCAGATGCCGAGGACCGGCCTGCCCTCGGCGGCGCGCCGGACCAGGGCGTCGGCGAGACCGCGCTCGCGCAGCCAGGCCAGCGCTTTCACGGTGCCACGGGTGCCCGGCACGATGACGAGGTCGGCGTCGGCCAGCTCCTCGGCGCGGTCCACGAACCGCACGACGACGCCCGGTTCGGCGGCCAGCGCGTCCACATCGGTGAAGTTCGACATCAGAGGCACGGCGCACACCGCCACGCGCAGCACGTCCTCGGCGTGCGGCGGCGCGACGACCGACTCGCGCACGGCCCCGCGCAGCGAGACGCGCAGCCCGTCCTCCTCGTCGATGCCGAGGCCGTGGGCGAAGGGCAGCACCCCGTACGTCCGCCGTCCGGTGATCCCGCGCAGCATCTCCAGGCCCGGCTCCAGCAGCGACACGTCGCCGCGGAACTTGTTGACGAGGTAGCCCGCGATCAGCGACTGGTCCTCGGCGTCGAGCAGCGCCGTCGTGCCGAAGAAGGAGGCGAAGACGCCCCCGCGGTCGATGTCGCCGACGACCACCACCGGGAAGCGGGCCGCGCGTGCGATGCCCATGTTCACGATGTCCGTGCGCCGCAGATTGATCTCGGCCGGACTGCCCGCCCCCTCGCAGATCACCACGTCATAGGTGCCCCGAAGCCGGTCCAGACAGTCCACGACCGTGGAGAGCAGCGCTTCCTGCCGGCCTCCGTGGTAGCCGCGGGCGCTCATCTCGCCGACCGGCCGTCCCATCAGGACGACCTGGCTGGAGCGGTCGCCGCCGGGCTTGAGCAGGACGGGGTTCATCAGCGCGGACGGCTCCACCCGGGCGGCCTGGGCCTGCATGGCCTGGGCGCGCCCGATCTCGGCGCCCTCGCGGGTGACGAACGAGTTCAGCGACATGTTCTGCGCCTTGAAGGGCGCCACCTTCACGCCCCGGCGCACGAGCCAGCGGCAGATGCCTGCCGTGACGACGCTCTTGCCCGCGTCCGAGGTGGTCCCGGCGACCAGCAGTCCGCCGCTCATGTCCGTCTCCGTCCTGCGATCCGGGTGTTCCCCGTGCGCGTTCCCGTGGTCCGGTGTCCCGCGACGCGTCGTGCGGCGAGGCCCGCGCCCAGCCGTCCCGCCACGCACACGCCCAGGGCGAGCGCGCTCACCCGGCGCGACAGCCGTACCGCGCGTTCGATGTCCTCGGTCTCCACCGCCCGGCCCGTCGCCCCGTTGAGGACGGGACGGCGCTCGACCCTCCCGCCGTACGCGAGGGTCCCGCCGAGCCGCACGCCGAGCGCGCCCGCGAACGCGGCCTCCACCGGGCCCGCGTTGGGGCTCGGGTGCTCGGCCGCGTCGGCCCGCCAGGCCCGTACCGCGCCACGTGGCCGCCCCCCGGTGGCCACGGCGAGCAGGGCCGTGAGCCGGGCTCCGGGCCAGCCCGCGACGTCGTCGAGGCGGGCGGAGGCCCAGCCGTAGCGCCGGTGGCGGGGCGACCTGTGGCCGACCATGGCGTCGAGGGTGTTGGCGGCCCGGAAGCCGACGAGCCCCGGCACCCCGGCCAGCGCGCCCCACACCAGGGCGCCGACCACCGCGTCCGAGGTGTTCTCGGCCACGGACTCCACCACGGCGCGGGCGATCTGCGGTCCGTCGAGGGAGTGCGGGTCGCGTCCACAGAGATGCGGCAGCCGCTCGCGGGCCAGTTCGAGGTCACCGGCCGCCAGGGCGTCGCCGATCGTCCGGGCCTCACGCCCCAGGGACGTGCCGCCGACGACGGACCAGGTGGCGGCCGCGGTCAGCGCGACACAGGCGGCGGGACGGCCGCGCACGGCACGGCTGATCAGCGCGGCACCCCCCGCGGCGCCTCCGGCCAGGACAAGGGTGTGCAGTGCGCCCCACCCGCGGTGGTCGCGCCACAGCCGGCGTTCGACGCTCGCCGCGGCCCGCCCGAAGGCGGCGACCGGATGCCCCCTGCGAGGGTCACCGAGCAGCAGATCGCCGATCAGACCGGCCGTGGCGCCGTACGCGAAAATGCGATCGGCACGCACGGCTCAACCGGCCGACGCGCCTCGAAGGACCTTCGTACAGGCGGCTCTCGACGAGAGCGCCACAGCAACGGACGCACGGCAGCCAGGCATGGCGATATGTCCTCACTCAGGGTCCGCGCCCTGGTTCGACGTGACCGGCGACGAGAGTCTCCTGGCTCCCGGATCCGCAGTACCCCCGGCCTTCCAGCCCGCTCGCGCGCGCCGTGACTTCCGGTGTGGGGGACTGCTCCCCGGTGACAGTGGCGGGACCGCGCCGGATTCGCACCGGCTTCCTCTGCTGTCGCCGTAATTGGCTCCGGCAGTCCACCACGCTCCGCGAACGCCCGTCAACTTGCTGTTGACCTGCGGCGGCGCAGTGTGCTGAGGCCCACATCGGGTCGGGCACACCGGAACGGGCCGGACACACGAGGTGTGTCCGGCCCGTCGGGGAGTGCGCGGGGGAGGGGTCAGGCGACGATCAGATAGATCCCGTACGCGACCGCCGCCGCGCACAGCCCGAAGCAGACGTACGCGCCGGCGCGGGCCAGCAGCAGCGAGCCGCCGGAGCCGCCCTGCGCCGCCGGTTCGGGCTGCTTGGAGAGACCGACGATGCCCAGGGTGAAGAGACCCACCAGCGCGACGGTGACGACGAGGGAGACGCCGAAGACGGAGCCGAGGGCTGCCCAGTCGATTTTCATGCTGATTCCTTAGACGGCCGGCCTGGACGGCTGACCTAGACGGTGGCGGGTCGCGCCGGGTCCTGGGGGGTGCCGGCCGGGGCCGGAATGGTGGTCTTGAGGTCCTGGGCCGTTGCCTGGGCCGTCGCCTGGGCCGCGGTGGGCGGCGGGCTGACGGCGGCGATGGCCGTGGTGACGACGCCCGCCGGTTCGGCCGCGCCGTCCGCCGGCGTGACATCGCCGTGGCCGACCGGCTTGCGGCGCGACACCAGCCAGATCGAGCCGGAGCCCGAGACCAGCAGCGCCGCGACGACGACGACACCCCAGGTGCCCTGTTTGGTGAGGAGTTCCGCGCCCGCGCCGACCAGGCCCGCGGCCGGCAGGGTCAGACCCCAGGCGACGAACATCCGGGTGGCGGTGGACCAGCGGACCACGCCGCCCTGACGGCCGAGACCCGCGCCCATCACGGCGCCGGAGCAGGACTGGGTGGTGGAGAGGGAGAAGCCGAGGTGCGAGGAGGCCAGGATGACCGTGGCCGCGCTGGTCTGGGCCGCGAAGCCCTGCGGCGGCCTGAGGTCGGTGAGGCCGCTGCCCATGGTGCGGATGATGCGCCAGCCGCCCAGGTAGGTGCCGAGCGCGATGGCCGTACCGGCGGCGACGATGACCCAGACCGGCGGGTTGGCGCCGGGGTGCAGGACGCCACCGGTGACCAGGGCCAGGGTGATGATGCCCATGGTCTTCTGCGCGTCGTTGGTGCCGTGGGCGAGGGAGACCAGTCCGGCGGAGGCGATCTGACCGGCGCGGTAGCCCTTGGCGGTGGCCTTCTCCTGGGCGTCGTTGCGGATCTTCCCGCCGATCCGGTACGTCAGCCTGGTGGCCAGCAGCGCGGCCAGGCCGGCGACGATCGGGGCGGCGACCGCGGGGAGCAGCACCTTGGTGACGACCGTGCCGCCGTCGACCGACGACCAGCCCGCCGACATCACGGCGGCACCGATCAGGCCGCCGAACAGGGCGTGCGAGGAGCTGGACGGCAGTCCGACCAGCCAGGTCAGCAGATTCCAGAGAATGGCGCCGACGAGTGCCGCGAAGATGACTTCTGTCCGCAACCCGTTCTCGTTGATGATTCCGCCGGAGATCGTCTTGGCGACCTCCACGGACAGGAACGCGCCGACGAGGTTGAGAACGGCGGACATGGCCACCGCTGTCTTCGGTCTGAGCGCACCGGTCGAGATGGTCGTGGCCATCGCGTTGGCGGTGTCGTGGAAACCGTTCGTGAAATCGAACACTAGAGCTGTCACGATCACAATCGCGAGGAGCAGCGTGATGTGTTCCATTTACCCAGGCAATCGTTCGACGTCATTGGCAGGTGGACCGTAGGCAACCTGGGTGAACGGAAGATGAACTGGGGAGGGCACTGTGGTGACTCCAAACGGAGCCGGGTCGCTCTGTTTGTCCTCCCCGGTGTGGCGGGCGCCCGGGACGGGGCCTCAAGGGGCCTGATTTCGGCCCTCGCCACCCCTTTTGCGAACTTCACCGGTTTGTGACTTCTGTGGCCGATCGCATGTCCGTTCGGCTCCCGGGCTGACAGGATCTCCGCATGAGCGAGCAGCAGCGGGACGCGATCGGACGGGCCTGGGACGCGGTCGTCGCCACCGCCCGCCGGACGGCGGCGGACGGCCTCGTCGTGGGAACCTCGGGAAACGTGTCGGCCCGGGTCGGCGGGACGGTCCTGGTCACCCCCAGCGGCGTGCCGTACGAGAGGCTCGGCCCCGAGGACGCCGTCGGTGTCGATCCGGAGGGCAACCGGGTCCTTGGTGAACTGGCCCCGACCAGCGAACTCCCGCTCCATCTCGCGGTCTACCGGAACAGCGACGCGGCCGCTGTCGTGCACACTCACGCGGTGCACGCCACGGCCGTCTCCACCCTGGTCCCCGAGGTGCCCCCGGTGCACTACGCCGCCGCCATGCTCGGCGGCACCGTCCGGGTCGCGGCCTACGCGCGCTACGGAACCGAGGAGCTGGCCGAGAACATGCTCGCCGCCCTGCGGGACCGCACGGGCTGCCTGCTCCAGAACCACGGGACCGTCACCTATGGAGCCACCCTCGAAGAGGCGTACGACCGGACCGCCCAGCTGGAATGGCTCTGCCGGCTCTGGCTCGCCGCGAGCTCCGTACCCGGACGCACCCCGAACCTCCTCTCCACGGCTCAGCTGCGCGACGTCCAGGAAGCTCTGAAGGGATACGGGCAGCCGGGCTGACCCGGCCCGTCCCGCCCCCGCCGGGCCACCGGACGGCCCCGTCGGCTGGCAGGGTGTGGGACACCCCACGACACTGGAGCCGTGCGCCCGGCAACAGTCACGGCAGCAGCCGTCACCACGATCCTCGGCGTCGGTGCGGCAGCGGTCGCCGCCGGCCGGTACGCCAGCGACGCCGCCCTCAGGGCGCCGTCCGGACGACCGCTCCCCGCCGACCGCAGACTCACCGTGCACGCCACGGCCGCCGGGCAGATCACCCTGACCCGCTCCTTCGCCGCCCTGCGGCCCGGCACGTACGGACTGGTGGGCGACGACATCCACGCCGTGGTCGGCCCGGTGATCGAACACGCCCACCACGCCCCCGACACCGTCGTCCGCAGACTGGAACGCGTCAACCGGGGCAGCCTGGAACCCGGCGCCGAGGTCCGGATCACCCCGCAGCTGTACAGCGGCGACCCCTCCTCGGCCCTCGGCCTCGAACACCAGGAGGTCGAGATCCCCGGGGAACTCGGCACCCTGCCCGCCTGGTTCCTGCCAGGCCCCCGCGGCACCTGGGTGATCACCGTGCACGGACTCGGGACCACCAGGGAACACCCCATGAACGTCATGGAGTTCCTGCACGATCTGCGCCTGCCCGTGCTCGACCTCGCCTACCGCGGCGACCCCGGGGCCCCGCGTTCCCCCGACGGCCTCGCCCACCTCGGCGAATCCGAATGGCGCGACCTGGACGCGGCGATCCGCTTCGCCGTGCGGTACGGAGCCGAGAAGGTCGTCCTGCACGGCTGGTCCACCGGCTCCTCGATGGCGCTGCACGCGGCCGTCAACTCCGCGCTGCGCGACCGGATCGGGGGTCTCGTCCTCGACTCCCCGGTCCTGGACTGGGCCACCACGCTGCGCGCGCTGGCCGCGGCCCGCGGTGTCCCCGCCGCGTTGCTGCCGCTCGCCGTCCGGGCCGCGCAGGGGCAGACCGGGGTGCGCGGCGCCCGGCTCCTGGACGGCTCCCTCGCACCGGCGCTGCGTGCCCCGACCCTGATCTTCCACGGCCCGGACGACACCCTGGCCCCCTGGCAGCCCTCCCGCGATCTCGCCGCCCGCCGCCCGGAACTGGTCGCGCTGCACGCCGTACCGCAGGCTCCGCATGCGGCGATGTGGAATGCCGATCCGGTTCACTACGAAGAGGCCCTGCGCCGCTTCCTCACGCCCCTGATGTGAGCTGATGCCAGGGATCGGCCGATTGGTGCCGGAGCCGGCCCGGCACCCCTCCTCCCGCTGATTCGGGTTCCGTTTGGGCTTTCGGGCCGTCAGGGGCAAGACTGCTCCCCGTGACGTCCCGTACTCCGCGCGACTCCAGGCTGCGACTTGTCCGCCCGCGACCCCTCGCCACCGCTCGCAAGGCCGTGACCACCCGGCGCACCAGGCCGGCCCCGCGCCCCCCGGAGGGCACCCCGCCCCGGGCGGAACTGGCCCGTCAGGCCAGGACGGCCCTCGCCGACGCCGTACGGATCGCCCGCTGGGCGGCGGACGGCGCGATCCCCGGCGCTCCGCCGCCGGCCGCCCACGCTCTCGAACGGGCCGCGACGGCCCTGGAGTTGTCCCCGGCCCAGGCGCGCTCCGGCTGGGACCGGGCCCGCCTCGCCGGTCTCGTCGAACTGCACGGGGGCACCGCACGTCCCGGCTGGCGGCTGCGCGCCTGGGACCGCGACGACTCCGCCGTGCTGCGCGGCTGGGTGGCGCTCTTCGACGCCTGGTCGCTCGTCCACCCCGCGCCCGACGGCATCGAGTCCACCGCGGTCGCCGAGGCCGTCGAGGCCGTGCCGCAGGTGCTCTCCCTCCTCCAGCTCTCGGCCGGCCCGGTCACCGTGCCCGCCCTCCTGGACCTTCTCGGCCAGCGCGTCGCGGAACTCCACGAGGAACGCTGCGAGGTGCCGTACGGACCGGAGGCGACGCCCGAGCCGGCCGAAGCCGCCCCCGCGGCGCACCCCGCCGCCCTGGTCGCCCTTCTTCTGGACTGGGCCCTGGAGGGGCTGGCCGCCGTCGGAGCGCTCACCCTGGGCGCCGGGCACGCCACCCTCACCCCGCTCGGCAACTGGGCGGTCTGGGTCAAGCTGGAACAGATCTGCGTCGCGGCCCAGAGCCCGGCCGGGAACATCGAACAGTCCGCCGCCGACATGCTCCTCGGCTGCGCCCGGCTCACCCCCGGCCCGGCCCGCGACGAATACCGCGCCTGGCTCGCCGCCCGCCCCGTCGGCAGCGCCGTCGCCGAACTCCTCGCCGTCGCCCGGGGCGAGGACGCGCTGCTGCGCGGGCTCGCCTTCGAGGCGCTCCGGGTGGTCGGCGCCCCCGCCGAACCCGAGGTGCGCTCCGTCGCCGATGACCCCTCGCTGCGCCCCTACGCGCTGCTGTGGCTGGCCGAGTACGAGGGAACCGACCCCGAGGACGCCCAGGACGTCCTCAGCCGGGAGGAGGCCACCTGGCTCTGGGTGGACACCGCCGCGGCCGTCGCCGACCACGGGGAGACCGGGCTGCTGGTCCGCCATCTCGACTCGGCCGTCCAGGGCACCGTCCCGGCGCTGCTGGACGAGGTACGGGCCGTCGGGCACCCGCGCACCGTGCAGGTCCTGGTCGCCCTGGCCGCCGCGCACCCGGACCCCGCACTGGCCAAAGCGGTGCGCCGGGCCGCGTTCCAGGTGCACACGGGCGGCGCGTAGCACGGTGTTCCCGCGCCGGACGGGCCCGGTCCCGGGCCCGTCCGGCCGTCAGCCGGCCGACCCCGGTGCGTACGTCCCGAAGCTCCACACATTGCCCTCCGCGTCGCGCGCCATGTAGTCGCGCGAGCCGTAGTCCTGGTCCGTGGGCGGCATCAGGATCTCCACCCCGTGCTCCACGGCGCGGGCATGGTGCGCGTCGACCTCGGCCACCACGACGTAGACACCGGCCGGACCCGCGTCCCGCATCGCCTTGGCGAAGGCACCCTCGCGACCCTTGGAGCCCAGCATCACCCTGCCGTTGCCGCAGGACAGCTCCGCGTGGAGCACCTGGCCGTTCTCCCCCTCGTACACCGCTTCCTGGGTGAAGCCGAGGCCCTCGGTCAGCGTCTTGATCGCGGCCTTCGCGTCGTCGTACAGAATCGTCGGATAGATCGTCGGAACGCCGGCCGGTGCGCCTGCCATGGCGCTCACCTCTTCCCGTACTCCTATGAACCGTTTGCCTGAATTCTGTGATCTGCGTCTCAGATCCGCGTCTCAGTCTTCCACCGGCCACGGACAACGGCCCGGCATGGCCCGTCCCGCCCGTCCCGCCCGTCCCGCCCGTCCCGCCCGTCCCGGGGTACCGGCCCCGCGGCCCGGCCCGAACGGCCGGGTTCAGCGGAAGGTGTTGCAGTCGGCCATGTCGCCGCTACGGAAACCGGCGGTGAACCACTGCTGCCGCTGCGCGGCCGAGCCGTGCGTCCAGGACTCCGGCGTGACCCGGCCCTGGAACCCCTCCTGGATCCGGTCGTCCCCGACCGCGGCAGCCGCGTCGAGCCCGTCCCGGATGTCCGACCGCGTCAGCGAGGTGATCAGCGGCCGACCGGTCGACCCGTCGGGCGTCGTCGTCGCGCGATGCGCCCAGACCCCGGCGTAGCAGTCCGCCTGCGGTTCCACCCTGACCGCGTTGCTGTTGGCGCCGGTGCGGCTGTCCTGCGCCCGGCTCAGCGTCCCCATGAGGTCCTGCACATGGTGTCCGTACTCATGGGCGACGACGTACGCCTGGGCGAACGGGCCGCCGCCGGAGCCGAACTTCGTCCGCAGTTCGTCGAAGAACCCGAGGTCCAGATAGACCTGCCGGTCGCCAGGGCAGTAGAACGGCCCGACCGCCGAGGTCGCGGAGCCGCACGCGGTGCCGATCCGGTCGGTGAACAGGACCGTCCGGGCGTCCGTGTACGTTCCGCCCCGCCGCCGGAACTCCTGCCCCCAGTAGTCCTGCACGCTGTTGACCACCGCGACGATCCGGCAGTCCTCCCTGGTGTTCGCGTCCTGCCCGGTCCGGCAGGACCGCTGCACCTGCGCGGCCGAGGAGGCGGTCGCCGTCGTGCCCGAGCCGCCGGACGACAGGCCGAGCTGATCGGGGCCGACACCGAAGAGCAGCCCCAGGACCAGCGCGATGAGCCCCACGATGCCGCCGCCCACGGTGGCCCTGCCACCGGGGACACGGCAGCCACGCACGTCCTGGACCTCGGACGTGTCCAGGTCCGCGTCGTCGTCGAACTGCATGGGGCACCACCTTCTGCTCCGGCCCTGGTGGTCTCACCACCTCCGCCGAGTATTGGGTAGTTCACACCGCAATGCCCTTTTTCGTCGCGCGGTGGAGTGGAGCGGCGGCACTGAGCGAGTTCCGGGCAAGTGCCGCGACCGCATGCGGAAAATCAGTTGCACACCGCCAGTAGAATGACCCGTATGGCAATTCTCTTTGTGCATTAGACGGCGTCGAGACACCTCCGCCCTCGTCCCGTTCGCCGTCCAAACTGCCCTGGAGTTTTACCGTGATCACCGCTTCCGGCATCGAGCTGCGCGCCGGCGCCCGCATCCTCATCGAGTCCGCCTCCTTCCGCATCTCCAAGGGGGACCGCGTCGGCCTCGTCGGCCGCAACGGAGCGGGCAAGACCACCCTCACCAAGTGCCTGGCGGGCGAGGGCAACCCCGCGGGCGGCAGCATCACGCGCTCCGGCGAGGTCGGCTATCTCCCGCAGGACCCGCGCACCGGCGACCTCGACGTACTCGCCCGGGACCGCATCCTCTCCGCCCGCGGTCTCGACGAGATCCTGCGCAAGATGCGTGAGAACGAGGAACGGATGGCGAACGGCAAGGGCGCCACCCGCGAGAAGGCGATGAAGAAGTACGAGCGCCTGGAGACGGAGTTCCTCACCAAGGGCGGTTACGCCGCCGAGGCCGAGGCCGCCACCATCGCCGCCGCGCTCAGCCTGCCCGACCGGGTGCTCGGACAGCCGCTCCACACGCTCTCCGGCGGTCAGCGCCGCCGCGTCGAGCTGGCCCGCATCCTGTTCTCGGACGCCGACATCCTGCTGCTCGACGAGCCGACCAACCACCTCGACGCCGACTCGATCGTCTGGCTGCGCGACTACCTCAAGACCTACCGCGGCGGCTTCATCGTGATCTCCCACGACGTCGAGCTCGTCGAGACGGTCGTCAACAAGGTCTTCTACCTCGACGCCAACCGCTCGCAGATCGACGTCTACAACATGGGCTGGAAGCTCTACCAGCAGCAGCGCGAGGCGGACGAGAAGCGCCGCAAGCGCGAGCGGCAGAACGCCGAGAAGAAGGCCGCGGCCCTCAACTCGCAGGCCGACAAGATGCGCGCCAAGGCCACCAAGACCGTCGCCGCGCAGAACATGGCCAAGCGCGCCGAGCGGCTGCTCTCCGGCCTGGAGGCCGTCCGGGTCTCCGACAAGGTCGCCAAGCTGCGCTTCCCCGAGCCCTCGCCGTGCGGCAGGACCCCCCTGATGGCGGAGGGACTGTCCAAGTCGTACGGCTCGCTCGAAATCTTCACCGATGTGGACCTCGCCATCGACAAGGGCTCCCGGGTCGTCATCCTCGGACTCAACGGCGCGGGCAAGACCACGCTGCTCCGGCTCCTCGGCGGCGCCGAGAAGCCCGACACCGGCCAGGTCATCGAGGGCCACGGACTCAAGCTCGGCTACTACGCCCAGGAGCACGAGACCCTCGACCCGGATCGCTCCGTGCTGGAGAACATGCGCTCCGCGGCGCCCGACCTCGACCTCGTCGACGTCCGCAAGACGCTGGGCTCGTTCCTCTTCTCCGGCGACGACGTCGACAAGCCCGCCGGAGTCCTCTCCGGCGGTGAGAAGACCCGTCTCGCGCTGGCGACCCTGGTGGTCTCCTCCGCCAACGTGCTGCTCCTGGACGAGCCGACGAACAACCTCGACCCGGCCAGCCGCGAGGAGATCCTCGGCGCGCTGCGCACCTACAAGGGCGCCGTCGTCCTCGTCACGCACGACGAGGGGGCGGTCGAGGCCCTCCAGCCGGAGCGCATCATCCTGCTGCCGGACGGGGTCGAGGACCTGTGGGGCGCGGACTACCGGGACCTGGTCGCCCTGGCCTGATCCCCGTCCGGTCACCGTCTGATCCACTCCGTATGGATCATTCGGCCTACGCGTGATCCATCATCTGCGTGAGTACGTCTCGTACCTCGGCGCGGCGCCCGGCAGATACCTGCCGGGCGCACCCGTTCGGGGCCGGCGATCCCCGTGTGGCCCTGACCTGGCGGTTCATCCCGGGCTTGTCCCCACCCCTCGCCACAGCCCCACGGAATGCGGGATTCCGGTCGTGTCGGCCCTTTCCCCGGGCGGTAATCCGGTTGCACGGACCTTGCCGAATGGGTGGCCAGGAAGCTCCCGAGGGGTGATCATGAGAGTCCAGAGCGCACTTCCCATGAGGAGGCACGGGTGGCCGAGACTCTGAAGAAGGGCAGCCGGGTTACCGGCGCCGCGCGCGACAAGCTCGCGGCAGACCTGAAGAAGAAGTACGACTCCGGTGCGAGCATCCGGGCGTTGGCCGAAGAGACCGGCCGCTCCTACGGATTCGTCCACCGGATGCTCAGTGAGGCCGGAGTCACGCTGCGTGGACGCGGCGGAGCTACACGAGGCAAGAAGGCCGCCACGGCCTGACGGCCCTCGGCGGATCGGGGCAGGGCCGTCAGGTCCGTCCCGGGGCTCACCGGTTTCGGCGGTGGCCACCCGGTCGATCGTGATGTCGATCGGGTGGTTACTGTTCAGTCACTTAGGGTCTCTCGTCTGGATCAGGCCTGATCCGAACGAGAGACCCTGGCTCGACCTGCTGACTGACCCGAACCGGAGGCGCTCCATGACCTCGCTCGACTCTGTGCTCGACCAGGACGGCGTACGACTCACCGTCGATGACGCGGTTGCCACGGTGACCCTCACCAATCCGGCCAAGCGCAACGCTCAGTCCCCCGCTCTGTGGCGGGCGTTGACGGAGGCCGGTCGGGCGCTGCCCGGCAGTGTGCGGGTCGTCGTGCTCCGTGGCGAGGGCAAGTCCTTCTCCGCGGGCCTCGACCGGCAGGCGTTCACCCCCGAGGGGTTCGACGGCGAGCCGTCCTTCCTCGACATGGCGCGCGGCCCGGAGACCGAGCTCGACGCGACCATCGCCGAGTACCAGGAGGCGTTCACCTGGTGGCGCCGCAACGACATCGTGTCGATCGCGGCCGTCCAGGGGCATGCGATCGGTGCCGGCTTCCAGCTCGCCCTCGCCTGCGATCTGCGGATCGTCGCCGAGGACGTGCAGTTCGCCATGCGTGAGACCAGCCTCGGTCTCGTCCCCGATCTCACGGGCACCCACCCCCTGGTGCACCTGGTGGGGTACGCCCGCGCACTCGAAATCTGCGCCACGGGCCGCTTCGTGCACGCCGAGGAGGCCGAGCGCACCGGGCTGGCCAACCTCGTGGTCCCCGGCGACGAGCTGGACGCCGCGGCCCGCGACCTGGCCGGCGCGCTGCTGGCCGCCCCGCGCGACGCGGTCGTGGAGACCAAGGCGCTGCTGAGCGGCGCCGGCTCCCGTGGTTACGAGGAGCAGCGCACCGCCGAACGCGCCGCGCAGGGTCGCCGACTGCGCGACCTGGCGGGCATCACCGACTGAGCGCCGACGACCGCCGTCGCGGGGCGGGCGCTTTCGCGCCCCCTCCGGCGGTCAGCCCCGCCCCGCCACCGCCGTGACCAGCACCGCGACCGAGGGGTGTCCGTCCACCGCGGCCGCCACCGCGCCGCGCACCGCACGTGCCACGTCGAGCGCCCGATGGTCCGGGTCCGTCGCCAGCTCGACCCGTACGTGATCAGGCCCGGTGTGCACGGCGTCGCCCAGTACCCGGGTCAGCGTCACGACACCGGGAACAGCCGCGGCGGCGATCCCCGCCGCACCCTGCGGTCTCGCCGTGGGCACGTCGGCCGGTGCGGGCGCCCGCACCGGTCGGGCCGGGGCGTCCAGCAGTTCCGTCACCCGGAGATCGACCTCGGCGACCACCAGGCCCAGCCGCTGCCCGGCCGCCGTCAGCAACGCCGAGCGCAGCGCCGACGCCGCCGCGGGCAGCGGCCGGTCCGACATCGCCGACATGGTCGCCTCCATCCGCAGCGGCCCCGGCGACAGCGCGCTCGGCGGCGGTTCCACCTCCGGGGCCGGGGCCCCGTCCGGATCCGCCACCCGGATCCTGAGCTCCCCGAGCACCGGACCGGGTCCCGGTCCGCCCACCGCGTCACGCAGCACCGCCACCGCGGCCCGCTCCGAGATCCATGCCCCGTCCGCCGGACCGCCCAGCGGAAGCAGCCGGCCCGGTCCGAGCCGTCGCCGAACCGCCGCCGTCCACCCGTCGGCCCTGCGCGGGCTGTCAGCCGTTGTCATTTACCCAGCCTGCCGCATCCATGGCGCGAGACGGGGCAAGCGCACCTAATGTGGGCAACGAGGTCCAACCTGCCCCGAAGGGAAGAGTGGCGATGACCGACACCCCACAGCGGAACCGTCCCGACAGCCCCGACAAGGAAACGAGCACGCTCATCAAGCGCGGCGGCGGAGACCCCGCCACCCGTGGCCGCACGACCATCTCCGACGGTGTCGTCGAGAAGATCGCGGGAATGGCGGCGCGCGACGTGGTCGGCGTCCACGCGATGGGCAGCGGCCTCTCGCGCACGTTCGGAGCGGTGCGCGACCGGGTACCCGGTGGTGGCAGGTCCGTCACCCGCGGCGTGAAGGCGGAGGTCGGTGAATCACAGACCGCGCTCGATCTGGAGATCGTCGTCGACTACGGCGTCTCGATCGGCGATGTCGCCCGCGACGTACGGGAGAACGTGATCGCGGCGGTCGAGCGGATGACCGGCCTGGAAGTCGTCGAGGTCAATATCGCGGTGAGCGATGTGAAGCTGCCCGACGAGCCCGACGACGAGGACCAGCCCGAGCCACGTCTCCAGTAGGCCTCCCACCGGAGGCAGTTGAGGAGCACACGATGAGCATGGCGGTGGTCGGCATGGTGGCCGGCATGGCGCTCGGATTCGCCGGGTACTTCGGCGGATTCGGGGCCTTTCTCCTGGTGGCGGCGCTGGGGGCGATCGGCTTCGTCGCCGGTCGCTTCCTGGAGGGTGACCTGGATCCCGGCGACTTCTTCCGCGGTCGCGAGCGCGGCGACCGCCGGCGGTGACGGCGTTGTCGGGGGTGAGCGGCCGGGTGGTCGCCGGTGAGCGCGGAGAGACCAGGATCGCCGACCGGGTGGTTGCGAAGATCGCCGCACAGGCGGCGAAGGAGGCGATCGACGAGCCGCCGCAGGAGGGCGCCTCGCCGCGCGCCACGGTCACGGTGCACCGGGACACCGCCCGGGTGCGGGTGAGCCTGGAGCTCGGATACCCCACCGACATCGGCCGCCAGTGCGGCGGGGTGCGTCGGCATGTCGTCGAGCGGGTAAAGGCGTTGGCGGGGATGGAGGTGCCCGAGGTCTCCGTGCAGGTCGAGCGTCTGCATCCGACGGGAGCGAGTATCGCGGCACAGGGGAGGGTCCGATGACCGAGCCCCAGGACCCGGAACACGGCACACGACGGCCACCCACCGCCCGGCCCGTCGAACAGGGGGACATGCTCGAACTCGACCAGTCCGCCTCCTGTGCCGCGTACGACCCGGTGCTCGCCGGGCAGGACGGCGACGGCAGGGCGCGCCGTTTCTGGTCCGCGCGCCGCATCCCCGCGGCGGTCCTCGCCCTGGTGGTCCTCGGCGCCACCGGGCTGCTGCTCTACGACGTGGCGGCGGTACGGGCCGACCGCCCGGCGATGAAGTGGCGCCGCACGCTGGCCGACGAACTCGCCCACCGGCCGCTGGACGACGTCTGGGTGCTGGCCGGCGCGGCGGCCGCCGCGGCGATCGGCCTGTGGCTGCTGGTGCTCGCCGTCACCCCCGGACTCCGCGCCCTGCTGCCGATGCGCCGCGACCGGCCCGGCGTACGGGCCGGACTCGACCGGGCCGCGGCGGCTCTGGCCCTGCGCGACCGGGCCGTCGAGATCTCCGGTGTGCAGTCGGTACGGGTCCGGATGAGCCGGGCCACGGTGGTGGTGCGTGCGGTGTCGCACTTCCGTGAGCTCGACGACGTACGGGCCGATCTGGACACCGTGCTCGCGACCGGCATCAAGGAACTGGGGCTGGCCAGGCCGCCGAGGCTGTCCGTGCATGTCCGCCGTCCCACCGGAAAGGGGTGAGCCCGTTGCTCAGGACCGTCAACCGGGTACTGCTCGGCCTGGCCGGAGTGGTGCTGATCTGCGTCGGCGGCGCGGTGCTCGCCGCCGGGCTCGGTCTCTCCGTGCCGTCCTGGTGGCCCTGGTACGGCAGGAGCGATGTGCTCCTCAGCGCGGCCGACCGGGACCGCTGGCGCGGCGAGGGCTGGTGGTGGCCGGCGGTGATCGCGGCCCTGGCGATCGTGGTCGTCCTCGCCCTGTGGTGGCTGCTGGCCCAGCCGCGCCGAGCCCGCCTCGCCGAGGTGCTGGTGGACAGCGGTGACGGCGAGGGCGCGCTGCTCAGGGGCCGGGCCCTGGAAGGCGTGCTCGCCGACGAGGCGGGAAGCCTGGACGGCGTGGCCCGCGCCCAGGTCGTGCTGACCGGACGGCGCAGTGCGCCGCACGCCAGGATCCGTCTGCTGATGGAGCCGCACGCGGCGCCGGACGAGACGCTCGGCCGCCTCACCGACGAGGCGCTGGCCCATGCACGGGATTCCGCGGGGCTGGCGCAGCTGCCGGCCGAGGTGCGGTTGAGGGCGGTCAAGCACCGTGCGGAAAGGGTGAGTTGACGGGTCTCGCGGTGGCTGTCCACGATGACCGGACGGGGACGAGGAAGGTGCCCCGCCCGGTCATCGGCGCAGCGGTCCGGTTCAGAAGCCGTGCCGGGAGCCGCCGTCGACCGGCAGCATGACGCCCGTCAGATACGACGCCGCGGGCGAGAGCAGGAACGCCGCCGTCCGGCCGAACTCCTCCGGAGTCCCGTAACGCCGCAGCGGGATACGCGCCTCATTGGCCGCACGGGACGCCTCCGCGTCGCCCGAGAGCGCGTCCAGCTCGCGCACCCGGTCCGTGTCGATCCGGGCCGGGAGCACGCCCACCACCCGGATGCCCCGGGGGCCGAGCTCGTCGGCCAGGGACTTGGCGAATCCGGCCAGACCGGGGCGCAGACCGTTGGAGATCGTCAGCCCGCCGATCGGCTCGTGCACGGAGCCGGAGAGCACGAAACCGATGACGCCGCCCTCGCCGAGCGTGGCCGCCGCGGCCCTGGCCAGGCGCACCGCGCCCAGGAACACCGACTCGAAGGCCGACTGCCACTGCTCGTCGGTGTTGTCGGCGACGAAGCCGGGCGCCGGTCCGCCGACGCTGATCAGAATGCCGTCGAGCTGTCCGAAGCGCTCGTGCGCGCCGTCCACCAGGCGCTGCGCGGAGGCGGGGTCGCCATTGTCGGCGGCGACGCCGACGGCGTCCGGTCCCAGCTCGGCGGCGGCCGCCTCGGCGCGCTTCTCGTCCCGACCGGTGATGATCACCCTCGCGCCGTCCTCGGCCAGCGCCCGAGCGGTGGCGTTGCCCAGCCCCCGGGTCGCCCCGGTGATGATGTACACACGGTCCTTCAGTCCCAGATCCATGCGCCCTATCCTGCCGCGTCGGCCTCCAGCGTGTCCTCCCCGCCCAGTGCCATGGCGGTGCCCACCAGCCCGATGTGGCTGAACGCCTGCGGGAAGTTGCCGAGCTGCCGGTGACCCACGGTGTCGTACTCCTCGGCGAGCAGCCCCACATCGTTGCACAGTGCCAGCAGCCGCTCGAAGAGATTCCTGGCCTCCTCGGTGCGCCCGGTCAGATGCAGGGCGTCGGCCAGCCAGAACGAACACGCCAGAAAGGCCCCTTCGCTGCCGGGCAGCCCGTCGATCGAGGAGCCGTCCGTGCTGTAGCGGCGGATCAGGCAGTCGCTGCCCAGCTCCTCCCGGACCGCGTCGACCGTCCCGATCACCCGGGGATCGTCCGGTGGCAGGAAGCCGGTCCGGGGGATCAGCAGCGTCGCGGCGTCCAGATTCCGGGAGCCGTAGGACTGCGTGAAGGTGTTCCGCACCGGGTCGAATCCCTTCTCGCACACCTCCCGGTGCACGGCGTCCCGCATCACCCGCCACCGTTCCGCGTCGCCGGCCAGCGAGGGGTTCTTCTCCAGGGCGCGCACGGCACGGTCGGCGGCGACCCAGGCCATCACCTTGGAGTGCACGAAGTGGCGGCGCTGGCCACGGATCTCCCACAGGCCCTCGTCCGGCTCGCGCCAGGTCGACTCCAGGAAGCCGAGCAGGCTGAGCTGCAGATTCCAGGCGTGCGGTTTGTCGTCCAGACCCGCCTCGCGCGCGAGCCGCAGCGAGTCGATGACCTCGCCGTACACATCCAGCTGGCGCTGGCGGACCGCGGCGTTGCCGATCCGGACCGGGGTGGAGTTCTCGTAACCGCGCAGCCACGGCAGCTCCGACTCGGGCAGTCGGCGCTCGCCCGCCAGGCCGTACATGATCTGCAGATCGGCCGGGTCCCCGGCGACGGCCCGCAGCAGCCAGTCCCGCCAGGCGGCGGCCTCCTCCAGATAGCCCGCCGAGATGAGAGCGCCGAGGGTGAGCGTGGAGTCCCGCAGCCAGCAGAAGCGGTAGTCCCAGTTGCGTACGCCGCCGATCTCCTCGGGCAGCGAGGTGGTGGGAGCCGCCACGATGCCGCCGGTCGGGGCGAAGGTGAGCGCCTTCAGCGTGATCAGCGAGCGGATCACCGCCTCCCGGTACGGGCCCCGGTACTTGCACCGTGCGGACCACTCGGCCCAGTCGGACAGGGTGTTCCCCAGGGCTTCGAACGGGTCGACGAGATCGGGGCGGGGCGAGTGCGAGGGGTGCCAGGTCAGGACGAACGCCACCCGCTCGCCGGTGGAGACGGTGAACGACGAGCAGGTGGAGAACTGCTGGCCCCACGTCTTGACCGGTGGCTCGCTGCGCAGCCAGGCGGAGTCCGGTCCCGCGACCGCCACCCGGTGCCCCTGTGAGCGGCGCACCCACGGCACCACCGTGCCGAAGTCGAAGCGCAGCCGGATCACGGAGGTCATGTCGACGGTGCCGCTGATGCCCTCGATGATCCGCATGACATCGGGTTCCTGGTCGCGCTGCGGCATGAAGTCGATGACCTTGACCGTGCCGGTACGGGTCACCCAGTACGTCTCCAGGACGAGGGAGTCACCCGCATAGCGGCGCCGGGTGCAGGAGTCGGCGCCCTTCGGGGCGATCCGCCAGTGGCCGTTGTCCTCGTCGCCGAGGAGGGCCGCGAAACAGGCGCCCGAATCGAAGCGAGGCAGACAGAGCCAGTCCACAGAACCGTTCCTGCCGACCAGGGCGGCTGTCTGCAGATCGCCGATGAGGGCGTAGTCCTCGATGCGTGGGGTCACGTTCTGGCGTGTTCCCGCACCTGGGCCCCGTTAAGCAGTTCCTGTCCCACGAGAAGCGGGGGTCACGCCGACACAGAGCCCGGACGGCCGGGCTCGGGCCGTCGCGGGTTCCGGCCGGGCTCAGGCCGTCGCGGGTTCCGGCTGCTCCGGCTGCTGCGGGCCGGACGTTTCCCGCTCCCCGGCGGCGGCCTTGGCCGCGGCCTCCATCCGGTCGCGCTTCTCCCTGCGGGCGAGGACCACGAAGCCGACCGGAACACCGGCGGCGAACAGCCACCACTGCACGGCGTACGCCATGTGCGGGCCGATCGAGCTGTCGTCGGGGGAGGCGATCAGTTCCGGGGAGTCACCGGCCGGCTC
The DNA here is from genome assembly GCF_055584025.1 of Streptomyces sp. NPDC104309. Taxonomy (NCBI): domain Bacteria; kingdom Bacillati; phylum Actinomycetota; class Actinomycetes; order Kitasatosporales; family Streptomycetaceae; genus Streptomyces; species Streptomyces sp. NPDC104309. Next base: position 79,601 of record NZ_JBVJMV010000024.1, read on the forward strand.
GGGGGCGGTCTGCTCGATGTACCCGCCGAGCACCGGCCGGGAGAGCCGCTTGGCCTCCTGGGAGCTGTTGATCAGCATCACCTGGCGGTCCGGCAGGTCCGAGATGTCCTTGATGCCGCTGGCGCTCGTCGTCTCGTCGGCCTCGAGCCGTCCGGTGACGGTCACCTCGCCCTTGGGCGCGGCGGGCACGTCGGGGAAGGCGCGCTGACTGTCGGCGGAGGGCACCCAGCCGCGGTTGACCAGGACCGTGCCGCCGCCCTTGAGGTCGAGCGGGATCAGTACGTGGACACCGATCCGGCCGTCGGTGGAGGTCCTGCGGCGTACGACCACCTCGTGCGCGTTGTCGTACGTACCCGTGGCCGTCACCGTGCGCCAGTAGTCGGAGCGCGGGACCGTGTGACCCGGGGAGGTGAGCGAGGCGACCGAAACCGGTTTCGCCTTGAGGTTCCGGGAGATCAGGGCGTTCTGCGCGACCTTGTGCTCATGCCGGTGCAGCTGCCAGAAGCCGAGCTCGACCATCGTGGGAATCAGCACGAGGCAGAGGAGGGCGAGGATCAGCCACTGCCGCGTCAACAGGAAGCGGTACACCCCATGACCGTACAACTGCGTCATGGGGTGCATCGCGCAGGGGTGGGGGAAGGGGGCGCGGCGGCCGGTGAATCAGACTTTGTCGATGATGCCCACCTTCCCCTCGGCGCGGGCGCAGTGACCGCCGCAGAACCAGTGCCCGTCGACCTCGACGCCCTGGCCGATGATCTGGACCCTGCAGTGTTCACAGATGGGCGCCATGCGGTGAATGGCGCAGGAGAAGCAGTCGAAGACGTGCACGGCGCCCTGCGCGTGCACCTCGAAGGACATGCCGTAGTCGTTTCCGCAAACCTCGCAACGTGCCATGCGCCACAGGGTGGGACGCCGGGACTGCGGCGGGCGAGCGGCGGGCGGGCGAGTCGCCCCGGTTCACTCCGATGACGGCGCGGCCGGCTGCGTCCGTGCCGGCGCCACATCACGCAGCAGATGCGTGAAGGCGCTCTCGTCCAGGACCGGGGTGCCGAACGACTTCGCCTTCACCGTTTTCGACGTCGCCGAGTCCGGGTCATTGGTGACGAGCAGACTGGTCAGCCGGGACACGCTGGTCGCCACGTGCAGCCCGGCCTCCACGGCGCGGTCCTCCAACAGCTCGCGGTCGACGGAGGTGTCCCCGGAGAACGCCACCCGCATGCCCTGCATGAGGGGTTTGTCCTTCTCGTACCGTCCGGGGTTCGGATACGGGCACGCCGGACGCTTGCGTGAGGGACGCCAGCTGTTCTGACCGTACGAAGGCTGGTACCCGATCCGGGGCGTGACCGGGGAGTCCGACCACTCGGTCAGCGGCCGGCACTCCAGCAGCGGCAGCCGCACCCCGCCCCGCGCCGCCGCGTGCAGACTCGGCCGGAACGCCTCGGCCAGCACCCTGGCGTCGTCCAGCGCGTGGTGGGCGCGCTGCTGCACGACCCCGAAGTGCGCGGCGAGGGACTCCAGCTTGTGGTTGGGCAGCGGCAGCCGCAGCTCCTTGGAGAGCGCGATGGTGCACAGCCGGTGCTCGACGGGCGCGGTGACCGAGGCCCGTGCGTACTCCCGGGCCAGCATCGACCAGTCGAAGGCCGCGTTGTGCGCGACGAGCACACGGCCCGCGAGGCGTTCGGACAGTTCGGCGGCGACCTCCGGGAAGAGCGGAGCGCCTTCGAGGACATCGCTGGTCAGCCCGTGGATCCAGACAGGACCGGGATCACGCTGGGGGTTGACGAGGGTGTACCAGTGGTCCTCGACATCGCCCTGCGCGTCCAGGCGGTAGACGGCGGCGGACACTATCCGGTCGTCCCGTGCGAGTCCGGTGGTCTCCACGTCGACGACCGCGTACCCCTGCGGGTACGCGGTCGGCCACGGTGCTGCGGTCTGGCGGTCGTCGAGCATGGTCACAGAGAATACGGGCCGCGACTGACAGTCTCCTATTCGGCCGTCTCCCGCTCCGGCGCGGGGGTTCCGGGGCGCGACGCCTGCTGTACGGGGCCGGCCAGCAGTCCCGCCACCAGGGCCCGTACGGAGTCCGCGAACAGCCGGTCCGGATCGGCGGGCCGGGCCAGCGCGCGGGCCAGCGCCGGGTCGTCGTCCGAGGTGGCCACGGTCCACAGATCGCCCTCGCCGGGGGACTGCGCGGGAGAACGCTCGCGGTTGCGTTCGACGAGCAGGAAGCCGACGGTGTGGAACTGCACCGCCCGGACCGCGGCGGCCGCCCGCGCCCCGCGCAGCCCCGCGGCGTGCACCTCGTGGACGAGGGCCTGCTGTGCGGGGAGGAACATCCGCTCGGTGAGGCCGCGTTCATGGACCATCGCGATCAGATGCGGACGGGCCCGCAGTTCACGGCGCAGACCGCGGGCGACGGAGACGATGCGGGACGCCGGGGTCCGGCCGGCCGGGCGGAGGGTGCCCATCTCCCGTACGGTGCGCTCGACCAGGGCGTCCAGCAACGACTCGCGGTTGCCGACGTGCCAGTAGATCGACGTGACCGCCGTGCCGAGTTCGGCGGCGAGTTGGCGCATGGTGAGGGACTGCGAGCCGTGCCGCCTCACCAGGGCGGCGGCCGTTTCCAGGACCTCTTCGCGGGTCAGCGACGATCGCGGCACAGCGCTCCTTGGTTCCCGAACTCCGTTACGTGCATGCCTATTTACCCTTCATCGACGACGGTGTAACTGTGTTACAGAACCGCACGAAGAGCGGGACGCGAGGTCGCGAAGTCGCGAAGTCGCGGAGAGACGGAGACGACACGTCACGGAGACACGGAGACACGAAGAACCGGTTCACGGCCGACCGTTTCAGGGACGGCCGAGAAGGGTGGTACTGCATGGCACGTGTACGGTACGGCGCGCGCACCACGGCCGAGATCGCGACGGCCCGCGCGGCCCGCTCCAAGCTCCCCGACATCTGGTCCACCGGTGTGGTGGCCCTCTGGGAGAGCGACCCCGACGCGGTGGCGGCCGTTCTCCCGCCGCCCCTCGAACCCGCCGGACGCCCGCTGGTCCGGGCCAACATCAGTACGGTCGAACTGCCCGGCTATCCACTCGGTGCGGGATCCGTCTCCGTCGCCGCCGTCCACGACGGGCACGAGGGCTGGTATCCGCTCGTCATGCCGATGACCCACGAACGGGCGCTGATCGGCGGCCGTGAGGTGTTCGGCGAACCGAAGAAGCTCGGCGAGGTGACCGTCGAACGCGACGGTCTCGTCGTCCGCGCCGCGCTCGCCCGGCACGGCATCGCGTTCGTCGAGGTGCGCGGCGCGGTCAGCGGATCGCTCCCGCTGCCGGAACCGACGCCCAAGCTCGACTTCTACTTCAAGTTCCTGCCCGCCGTGGACGGCGAGGGCTTCGACTCCGACCCCGTCCTGGTCCACTGCACCCGCCACGAGAAGGTCCGCAGGCTGGAGAGGATCTCGGGCGATGTGGTGCTGCGCGAGTCGGTGTACGACCCGGTCGCGGACCTCCCCGTACGCCGGCTGGTCGACCTCACCATCGGCGAGAAGACCAGCGACCAGCGGGGCGAAGCCGTGGCGCGGGTGAGCGCCGAGGCGCTGCTGCCGTACATCCACCAGCGTTACGACGACCCGCAGCAGATCCACGACGGCCCGCCGGAAGGGAGCGTCCGATGAGGCTGGAGGAGGGGCAGGTCGCCGTCGTCACCGGTGCGGCGAGCGGCGTCGGCCTCGCGCTGGCGCGCAGGTTCGCGGCCGAGGGACTGAAGGTCGTCCTCGCCGATGTGGAGGAGGGCGCGCTGGACCGGGCGGCGGGCGAACTGCGCCGGGACGGCGCGCGGGTGCTGGCCCGGGTCGTCGACGTCGGCGAGCGGGAGTCCGTACAGGCCCTGGCCGAAGCCGCGTACGACACCTTCGGCGCGGTGCACGTGCTGTGCAACAACGCCGGTGTCGGCTCCGGGGCCGAGGGCCGGATGTGGGAGCACGAGCCGAACGACTGGAAGTGGGCCTTCGCCGTCAACGTGTGGGGTGTCTTCCACGGCATCCAGGCGTTCGTGCCCCGCATGATCGCGGACGGCGGCCCGGGACATGTCGTCAACACCTCCTCCGGCGACGGCGGGATCGCCCCGCTGCCGACCGCCTCCGTGTACGCGGTCACCAAGTCCGCCGTCGTCACGATGACCGAGTCGCTGTATGCGCATCTGAAGGCGGAGGGGGCGCCGGTCGGCGCCTCGGTGCTCTTCCCTGGCCCGCACATGCTCCGCACCGGGCTGTGGGAGTCGCACCGCAACCGGCCCGAGCGGTACGCCAAGGAGCGCCCGCGCAGGACCCCGTACCGCAGCCTCGACCAGTGGGAGTCCGCCATGAGGGCGGCGGGCCACGAGGTGGAGTTCACCCCGGTCGAGGACGTCGCGCAGACCGTCCTGGACGGGATACGCGCCGACCGCTTCTGGATGCTCCCGGAGAGCGAGCACAGCGACCGGCAGATCCGCGCCAGGTCGCAGTCGATGCTCGACCGGGCCGACCCGTCGTACCTGGAGAGTTTCATACTCGACTGAGGAGCGAGCGATGACCGACGACCCGTACCTGATCATCTCCTCCGACTGCCATGCCGGACTCCCCACCGAGGAGTACCGGCCCTATCTCGACCCCCGTTTCCACCGGGAGTTCGACGACTTCCTCGCCGGCCGCGACCGCCGCCGCGAGGAGATGACCCGCCTCGGAGTGCGCAACGAGGCCTTCGCCGACAAGTGGTTCCATGACAACGCGGAAGGCCTGAAGGGCGGTTGGGACGCCGCTCGACGGCTGAAGGAACTGGACGGCGACGGGGTGGCGGCCGAGGTCGTCTTCCCGGACGCGGACGCCGTCGACAGCCGGACCGCCGCCCCGTTCGGCGTCGGCCTCGGGCTCTCCGGCGACCAGGACCCGGAGTTGGGCATGGCGGGCGCGCAGGCCCACAACCGCTGGTTGGCCGACTTCGTCTCGCAGAACCCCGAACGCCACTGCGGGGTCGCCCTGTTGCCCGTCACCGGCGAGGTCGACCGGGTCGTCGCGGAGATCCACCGGGCGAAGGAGTCCGGGCTCGGCGCGCTCATGATCCCCTCCATGTGGGTGGACAAGGCCCCTTACCACGACCGCCGTTACGACCCCGTGTGGGCGGCCGCCGCCGAGACGGCCATGCCGGTCGTCACGCACTCCGGCGCGGCCCCGCGCCACGAGTACGGAGACCACCTCGGCATCTACGTCTCCGAGGTCACCTGGTGGCCGTCCCGCCCGCTCTGGTTCCTGCTCTGGTCGGGAGCCTTCGAACGCCACCCCGGGCTGCGGTTCGGCGTCGCCGAGTCCGGCTGCTGGTGGCTGCCGAATCTCCTCTGGTTCATGGACCGGCTCTATCTCGGTGCCCACGGCGGAAAGAAGCTCTCGCCGTTCGCCGAACTGAAGCGGCCCCCGCACGAGTACCTCGACCGCCAGGTCTTCGTCTGCGCCACCAACACCAAACGCCGCGAACTCGCCCAGCGGTACGAGATCGGTGTCGACAACATCCTGTGGGGCAGCGACTTCCCCCACCCGGAAGGCACCTGGCCGAACACCGCCCAGTGGCTGCGCGACACCTTCCACGACATCCCCGTCGCCGAGACCCGCCGTATGCTGGGCCTCGCCGCCGCGGACGTCTTCGGCTTCGACACGGCGAAGCTCGCCCCGATCGCCGAGCGCATCGGCCCCACCCCCGGGGACCTGGGCCAGAGCCCCGACCAGACGGCGGTCGAGGCGTCCTGGGCCAGGTCGCGCGAAGTGGGCCGGCACTGGCTGACCGACCACGACTTCCCGGTCCTGGGGGCCGACTGATGGACCGTCAGGTGGATCGCTACACCGTCATCTCCGCCGACTGCCACGCCGGAGCCGACCTCCTCGACTACCGGCCGTACCTGGAGACGAAGCACCACGACGACTTCGACGCGTGGGCGGCGGCCTACGTCAACCCGTACGAGGACCTCCTCGCCGACACCGCCGACCGCAACTGGAACTCCGCACGCCGCCTCGCGGAGCTGGAGGCGGACGGCATCGTCGCGGAGGTCGTCTTCCCCAACACCATCCCGCCCTTCTTCCCTTCCGCCGCCCTGATGGCGCCCGCGCCCTCCCGGGCCGAGTACGAGCGGCGCTGGGCGGGCCTGCGCGCCCACAACCGCTGGCTCGCCGACTTCTGCGCGCAGGCACCGGGCCGGCGCGCGGGTGTCGCGCAGATCCTCCTCAACGATCCCGAGGAGGCCGTCCGGGAGGTCCGCCGCGCCAAGGAGGCGGGCCTGACCGGCGGCATCCTGCTGCCCGGCGCCCCGCCAGGCTCCGGCATCCCGGAGCTGTACTCCCAGGTGTACGACCCGCTGTGGGCGGTCTGCGAGGAACTGGACGTACCGGTGAACCACCACGGCGGCTCGGCCTCCCCGCCGCTCGGCGACGAACCGGCGGCCCGCGCCGTCTTCATGGTGGAGACCACCTGGTTCTCGCACCGGGCGCTGTGGCACCTGGTCTTCGGCGGGGCGTTCCGCCGCCATCCCGGACTGAAACTCGTCCTCACCGAACAGGGCTCCGGCTGGATCCCGGGTGTCGTGGAGATGCTGGACTACTACCACGGCCGGCTGGTGGCGGCGGCCGGACGGACCTCCACCGCCGAGTCCAAGTTCGGTGCGGGGCTTGCCGCTTCCATGGGCGCGAGCCCGAGCGAGGTGTGGCGCGACAACTGCTACGTCGGCGCCAGCTTCATGCGACCGCACGAGGTGCCGCTGCGCGAGCGCATCGGTCTCGACAAGATCATGTGGGGCAGCGACTACCCGCACGACGAGGGCACCCATCCGTACTCCCGGGAGGGCCTGCGGATCGCGTACGCGGGCCTGCCGCCCGCGGAGATCGCGGCGATGACCGGCGGCAACGCCGCCCGCGTCTACGGCTTCGACCTGGCCGCCCTCGACCGCATCGCCGCCGTCGTCGGCCCGACGGTGGACGAGATGGCCGAACCCCTGAAGGACGCCCCGCCCGACGCGACCAGCCCCGCCTTCGCGCCCGGCGGGTCGGTACGCGTCTGGTGACAGGGCGGGGTGAGAGCATCCCCGGGTGACGGGTAACCAGACGCATGACGAAGCACACACCAACGGGCTCGGCGCGCGGCTGAACTGGCTGCGCGCCGCGGTCCTCGGCGCGAACGACGGTGTGGTCTCCACCGCGGGCCTGGTCGTCGGTGTGGCCGGCGCGACCGGCGACCGCAGCACCCTGCTCACGGCGGGCCTGGCCGGACTGCTGGCCGGCTCCATGTCGATGGCGGCGGGCGAGTACGTCTCGGTGTCCACCCAGCGCGATTCGGAGCAGGCCGCGCTGGCGATGGAGAAGCGGGAGCTGGCCGACGCCCCGGAGGCCGAACTCATCGAACTCACCGGCCTGTTGGAGGGCAAGGGGCTGAGCCGGGAGGTCGCCCGCGAGGCCGCGCTCCAGCTGACCGAACGCGACGCGCTCCGCGCCCACGCGGAGGTGGAGCTGGGTATCGACCCGGACGAGCTGACGAACCCGTGGCACGCGGCGGGCGCGAGCTTCCTGGCCTTCACGGTGGGTGCGTTGCTGCCGCTGCTGGCGATCGTGCTGCCCCCGGCGTCATTGCGGCTGATCGTGACCGTGCTGTCGGTACTGGCGGCGCTGGCACTGACGGGCTGGTGGAGCGCCCGCCTGGGCGAGGCGGCGGCAGGGCCGGCGGTGCTGCGGAACATGAGCGGGGGAGCGTTGGCGATGGCGGTCACGTACGCGGCGGGGGAGTTGTTGGGGGCGGTGGGGGTCTGACGGTCCTTCGTCCGGATCAGGCCGGATCGGCGAGCGGGGCCCGGTGCCGCGGACACGATCTGAGGGCTGTCCCGTGATCCCTCGTGGATCGGCGCGCGGCGTCGGATGCGGTGCATCGCAAGGCGAAGGTACGTCCGCATACTGGATCTATGCGGACGTTCCGACAACGCGGCGAGGTGCCGTAGTTGTCGTCACGCGCCCGCCAGGGGTTATGGGACAGCCCTTAGGCTGGCGGCGTGACCAGCCATCTGCCCTCCTGTTCCTGCTGCGGCGACTCCCTCACGGACGAACGGCGCATCGACGTCGGATTCAATCTGCCCGACGCCGCCCTCGCCGCACCCGAAGAGGCCCGGCACCGGCTCGGCCCCTCCGCGCTGCTCCGGGTGGACGGCGTCGGCTCCTTCATCCGCTGTCTGCTGCCTGTCCGGCTGACGCACGAGACCGAGCTGGTCCTGGGCACATGGCTGGAGGTCGACGAGGCCACTCTCCGGAAGGCCCACGACCTGTGGGAGGACCACGGTTACGTGGATCTCGCCTTCGGCGGGAGGCTCGCCAACAGGATCCGCCCTTGGGGCGACGAGCTGCTGGGCGCCCCGTTCACCGCCCAGGTCGCCGACCCCGAGGAGCTGCCCCACCTCGTCACCGGCCACGACCCGGCAGCCGCCCGGGTCCTGGCGGACACCTGGGACCGGGACCATGTCCTCAGCCGCTTCCCGCACCAACTCCCCGTCGACGTCCGTACCGACCTCGGCGACCGCTGGTCCGTCGTCCGCACCGCGGGCCTCACCGCCCGGTTCACCGACGGAACGGACCAGTTCACCGGGCCGGACCGCAGCGCCGCCGTGACCGTGTTCACGGACGCCGACCCGGAACGTTCCCCCGAGGACTTCCTCTCCGCACTGCTCGCCGGCTCCCCCGACACGCTTCCCGCGCAGCGGCTCACCGAGCCCCTGCCCGGCGGCCTCCGCCACGCCTTCTGGCTGACGCCGGACGACCACGGCCGGGAGCGGCACGAGTTCTACGGCTTCGCGGTACCGGCCTCCGGCACCGCCGCAGGGGTGTTCTGCACCCACGAGGACCCCGTCGGCCTCGCCTGGGCCCAGCAGGTCTGGCGGTCCTTGGACTGGGCCGGCCCTTCCTGATCCGAACGAGAGGCCCTGGCCCGAAGGCAACGGCGAGGACATGCGCCATGACGGCATCCAGCGGGTCGGGGCTCTCGTCCCGCACGGGGGCCGGCGGCGGCAGTACCGTGCCCCGGCGGCGCGGGCCGGGTCCCGGGGCCGGGCGCCACTCGGACGCCCGGCCCCGGGGACGTACTACTTGCTGACGGCGAAGCGCATCAGGGCATGTTCGTCGCCCTGCTTGATCTTCCCCGTCACATTGATCACTTCGAGTTTCCACGTGTCGCCGACCCGTACGGCCTTGGCCACCGCGCAGCCGTTGTCCTGGGTGAGCATGCTGGGCCATATGTCGGCGACCTGCTGCGAGCTCCCCCCGGTCGCGTCATAGACCTTGAAACTGATGTTGCGGGCCTTCTGGAAGGAGCTGCCCTTCTTGAAGGCGGCGGCGACGAACACGATCGACGTGATGTTGCGCGGGATGCGCGCGAACTCGACCGTGACGGTCTCGTCGTCGCCGTCCCCGCGCCCGGTCTGGTTGTCGCCGCTGTGCACCAGGGAGCCGTTTCCCATGGGGTCCAGCGAGTCGAGGCCGGCCAGGCGCACCGGGTCCCCGTCCTGCGTGGCGATGGCGATCAGGTCGAGGTCCGTTCCGGCCTTGCGGCGGAGCAGGCCCATGACACCGCCGCTGGTGCCGGCCGTGGGGTCCCAGGACGCGCCGATGGACAGATGGGTCACTCCGTCCAGGTCTGCGGGGCCGTCTTCCTTGGTGAGTGTGATCATGTATGAGCCATCCTTCTGTCACGGGGACTACAACACGCAGAGTGTGCCTGGCGCCTCGGCGGTTCCCGGCGACGGGTCCCCATGGGCGCGCACGGGGGCGCCGCACGCTCCGGGAGGTCCGCGCCGGGCTTCGGCGCCACCACCAGTGCCCGGGTGACCGTCGCGTTCGCCGTCGTGACCGAGCGAATCCTCGCAACTGCCGGGCCCCGCACGGCGGTTCTTCACCTGCGGAAGCTCCGGTACAGGGGTCGTCCGGCGTCCGCATTGGCAGAAGTCACCAAAGACTGCTGACAGCGCGTCTCGCATACTTGTTGGTAACAACGTCTAGTCCGCAGCCGACCTGCGGCTCTACGGTGCTCGCATGCCGCCGAACCTGCCCGATGTCGTGCTCTGGTCCATACCGGCCTTCGTGCTGCTCACCGTCCTCGAAATGGCACTCCATCATTTCCGTCCCGATGAGGAAGCCGCCGGATACGAGGCGAAGGACGCCGTCACCAGCATCACCATGGGGCTCGGCAGCCTGGTCTTCGACCTGCTGTGGAAAGTGCCCATCGTCGCCCTCTACACCGCGGTCTACGAGCTGACCCCGCTCCGCGTCCCCGTGCTGTGGTGGACCGTCCTGCTGATGCTGCTCGCGCAGGACTTCTTCTACTACTGGTCCCACCGGGGCCACCACGTCATCCGGATCCTCTGGGCCTGCCACGTGGTCCACCACTCCAGCCGGAAGTTCAACCTCTCCACCGCGCTGCGCCAGCCCTGGACGTCGCTGACCGTCTGGCCGTTCTACGTGCCGCTGATCGCCTGCGGGGTCCACCCGGCCGCGCTGGCGTTCTGCTCGTCGGCGAACCTCGTCTACCAGTTCTGGGTGCACACGGAGCGCGTCGACAAGCTCCCCCGGCCCCTCGAATTCGTACTGAACACGCCGTCCCACCACCGCGTGCACCACGCGTCGCAGGGCGGCTACCTGGACCGGAACTTCGGCGGCATCCTGATCGTGTGGGACCGGCTCTTCGGGTCCTTCATCGCCGAGACGGAGCGGCCCGTGTACGGGCTCACCAAGAACATCGACACGTTCAACCCGCTCCGCGTCGCCACCCACGAGTACGCCGCCATCGCCCGCGACGTGCGCGCGGCGGGCAGTTGGGGCGAGCGCGCCGGGCGGATCTTCCGCGGTCCCGGCTGGCAGCCGTCCAGAACGGTCGCACCCACGCCCCTCCCCGTCCAGGAGCGCACCGGATGAGCGCCGACGCCGTACCGGACCGGCGGGAACGTCTCGTACGACCGCTGCTCCTCGCCTTCCTGCTGGCCACCGCCGTCGACCTGTTCGGCGTGCTCGCCGACGTCCCGGTCGCCCACCTCGTCGCGAAGCCCCTGCTGATGCCGCTGCTGGCCGGGTACGCCGCAGCCCGGCGCGGCCCCCGGCTGCTGATCGCGGCACTCCTGTTCGGCTGGGGCGGCGACACGCTCCTGCTGCCCGACGCCGACGTCACCTTCCTCATCGGGATGGGTTCCTTCGCCGCAGGGCACGTCTGCTACCTGCTGCTCTTCGGACGTGCCAGGAGCTCCCCGACCGTCGGGGTGGTGTACGCGGCCGTCCTGGTCACCGTCGTCGCGCTGCTCTGGAGCGGATTGCCGGCGGACATGCGGATTCCGATGACCGGCTACAGCCTGCTGCTCACGGCCATGGCCTACCGGGCCGGCACCCGCGGCCGGTACGCGGCCGTCGGCGGGGCGCTCTTCCTGCTCTCCGACACGCTCATCGCCACCGGCGTCGCCGACTGGCCGCAGCTGCCCGCCCCCGACTTCTGGATCATGCTCACCTACATCGCCGCGCAGTTCCTGCTGACCGCCGGAGCGCTGGCACCCGGTGCGAAATGGGCCGGTGTCACTCCCGGGGCGTACCGTGAACGGAGTATCAGCATCTGAGATCAGCGAGGACCCCCACCCATGCGCGCCACCGTCATCCACGCCCCCCACGACATACGGGTGCAAGAAGTGCCGGACCCGTCGATCCAGCAGCCCACCGATGTGGTCCTGCGGGTCCTGCGGGCCTGTATCTGCGGCAGCGACCTGTGGGCCTACCGCGGCGAGGCCGCCCGGCAGCCCGGCCAGCGGATCGGGCACGAGTTCCTCGGGATCGTCGAGGAGGCGGGCTCCGAGGTGGCCGGCTTCGCCGTCGGTGACCTCGTCGTCGCGCCCTTCGTCTGGTCCGACGGCACCTGCGCGTACTGCGCGGAGGGCCTGACCACCTCCTGCCCGCAGGGCGGCTTCTGGGGCTCCGTCGGCTCCGACGGCGGGCAGGGCGAGGCCGTCCGCGTCCCGTTCGCCGACGGCACGCTGGTCAAGCTCCCCGCGGCCGCGGCCTCCGACGACCGTCTGCTCACCGCGCTGCTGGCCCTGTCCGACGTGCTGGGCACCGGACACCACGCCGCCGTCGGCGCGGGCGTGAAGACCGGCAGCACGGTCGCGGTCGTCGGTGACGGGGCGGTCGGCCTGTGCGGCGTCCTGGCCGCCAAGCGGCTCGGCGCCGAGCGGATCATCGCGCTCGGCCGCCACCAGGTGCGTACGGACATCGCCCGCACCTTCGGCGCCACGGACGTCGTCGCCGAGCGCGGCGAGGCGGCCGTCGAAGCCGTACGGGAACTGCTCGGCGGCGAGGGTGCCCACGCCGTGATCGAGGCCGTCGGCACCGAGCAGTCGATGCGCACCGCCGTCGGGATCACCCGCGACGGCGGTGCCATCGGCTACGTCGGCGTACCGCACGGCAGCGGCACCGGCCTGGACCTCGGCGTCATGTTCGACCGGAACATCTCCCTGCGCGGCGGCGTCGCCCCTGTGCGCACGTACATTCCGGAGCTGCTTCCCGACGTGCTGTCCGGCACGGTCGACCCCTCGCCCGTCTTCGACCTGACCATAGGTCTCGACGACGTTCCCGTCGGCTACAAGGCGATGGACGAGCGCACGGCGCTGAAGGTGCTCATCAAGCCGTGAGCCAGGCGGCCGCGACCAGTCGCGCCTGCGTCATGCCCGCACTATGGCACTGAGTGCCAGCATCGGAAAGGGGCGCCGGGAGAGCCCGTTACGGCGCTGTGAAAGGACGGCGGGCGGGGCCGGTACGGCGCTGCGAAAGGACGGCGGGCGGGGCCGGTGACTCCGGCCCCGCCCACTGCGTCGCGTTCCTACCAGCTGACCGCGTTCAGCGCGTTCACCACACCGGCCCCGTAGAAGCCGTTGTGGTTCTTGCTGCCCTCGCAGACGGCGTCGATCTTGCCGTCGCCGTTGATGTCGTACGGAGCGCCGCACGCGGTGGCGTCGGACTCGGCCGCCAGAAGCGCCTTCACCACGGCCGCCGAGGCGTGCGGGTGCGTCGACTTGATCAGGGCCGCGACTCCCGCGACGTGCGGGGAGGCCATCGACGTACCGGCCTTGTAGCCGTACTTGCCGCCCGGCAGCGTGGACAGGATCAGACCGCTCGTGGCGGGCGGTGCGGGCGTCTGGTAGACCGTCGAGTCACCGCCCGGGGCGGCCACGTCGATGACGCCGTTCCCGTAGTTCGAGTACGAGGACTTCAGCCCCTTGGCACCGGTCGCGGAGACGGTCACGACGCCCGGCAGCATCGCCGGGATGTCGAGGCACTCGCGCGGGTTGATCGTCCGCTTCACGGCAGTGGTGTCGTTCGGGCTGGTCGTGTCGTCGATCGCGCCGGAGGCCAGGTCGAAGTTGCTGTTGCCGGCCGAGGCGATGTTCACCGTGCCCTCGTGCTCCGCGTACCGGGTGGCGCGGGCGACGGCCTCGACCAGGGCGCCCTGGTCGGGGTCGTTCTTGCAGTTGAACATCCACGGGTCGGTGTAATAGCTGTTGTTGGTGACGTCGACGCCGTGCTCGCCGGCCCAGACGAAGGCGCAGACGATCGACTCGGTGTAGAAGAAGCCGTCCGGGTTCGCCACCTTGATCCCGGCGACCTTCACGCCCGGCGCGACCCCCGTGACCCCGATGCCGTTCTTCGCGGCGGCGATGGTGCCCGCGACATGCGTGCCGTGGTCGCTCTCACCGGTCTTCGGACGCCAGGAACCGTCCGTGGTGTCCGGCGCCCCGGACACGCAGTTCGCCGAGGCCGAGCGGGAGAAGTTCGGTGCGAGGTCCGGGTGGGTGTCGTCGACGCCCGTGTCGATGACACCGACCGTGACCTTGCTGCTGCCCAGCGTCTTCTGGTGCGCCTGGTCCGCCTTGATGGCGGGCAGATCCCACTGCAGGGGCTCCATCGGGTCCTGGCCCGCAGTCGCCTCCGCCGCCGCGCTCCGCGCCTGCTCGGCGGTGAGCGGCTGCTCGACCCCGATGTCCGTGGTGGCCTGCGGGACGATCGGATTGGTGCGGGTGGCCCCCGCCGAATCGACGCCCTTGACCCGGCGGATCGACTTCGCGAAGTCCGGGTTCTGGGAGTGGACGACGATGACGCCGATCTGTTCGTAGGCGACCACGACCGTGCCACCGGCCTCGGCGATCGCCTTCTTCACCTGCTTGACGGTCCCGTGGTTGCTCCGCGTGTTGACCACGTACGAGAGCTTCGGGCCGTCCGCCGAAACCGCCGCTGTGGGTTGCGCGTCCACCGGTGCGGCAGAGGCGGCCCCGGTCGGCAGGAAGCCGAGCGAGGCCGTGAGTGCCAATCCGACAGGCAGCGTCAGCGCGCGCGTCCGTCTGGATCCCAGATGAGCCATGGGGTCTCCACATCATCCGTGCCGGGCGACCGGACACGGGGTGTGTCCAGTCGCGTACATGACGAGTGAAGCTATCGCTGATCATCCTTGCTGATCAATGAGTTCTCGGCAATGAATTCGAAGGATCCGTTCGAAGAGGTGCGGGGACGGGTTGGGCCGGATGGCCGCGAAGAGGCAGTCGGAGAAGTCCGGTTGTGCGGTGAACCGCTTCGCCGTGCCGTCCGTGCCGTTGTCAGGGGAAGCGCACCATCGTCCCCGGCCATCGAGGTTCCCCAGTGAAATCCACCGTCCCCACCACCGCACCCGCGTCGCGAGGAGATTCCGTGACTACCGATGCACCGCCGCCCGAGGTCAGTACGGACATCCGCACTGCCCAGCCCACGACCGAGGCGTTCATCGCGACGCAGGAGAGCGCGGAGTTCGGCGAACTGCGCCACGCGCACCGCTCGTTCGCCTTCCCGCTGACCATCGCCTTCGTCCTCTGGTACCTGCTGTACGTGCTGCTGTCCAACTACGCGGGCGGCTTCATGGGCGCCAAGGTCTACGCCAACATCAACGTGGCCTTCGTCTTCGGCCTCGCCCAGTTCGTCACCACGTTCCTCATCGCCTGGCTCTACTCGCGCCATGCGGCCGCGAAGCTCGACCCGAGGGCCGAGGCCATCAAGTCCCGTATGGAGGCCGACGCATGAGCGCCGTGTACCACTCGCACTCCGCCCTCCAGCTGGCCGCCTCCTCGACCACCGAGCACCGGCCGCTGATCATCACGCTCTTCGCCGTGTTCGTCGCCGCGACGCTGGGCATCACCGTCTGGGCCGGCCGGCAGACCAAGAGCGCCTCCGACTTCTACGCCGGCGGCCGGCAGTTCACCGCCTTCCAGAACGGACTCGCGGTCTCCGGCGACTACATGTCGGCGGCCTCGTTCCTCGGGATCGCCGGGGCCATCGCCCTCTTCGGCTACGACGGCTTCCTGTACTCCATCGGCTTCCTCGTCGCCTGGCTGGTGGCCCTGCTGCTGGTCGCCGAGCCACTGCGCAACTCGGGCCGCTACACGATGGGTGACGTCCTCGCCTACCGGATGCGGCAGCGCCCGGTCCGTACCGCCTCCGGCGTCTCCACCATCGTCGTCTCGATCTTCTATCTGCTGGCGCAGATGGCGGGCGCGGGCGTCCTGGTCTCCCTGCTCCTCGGCATCACCAGCGACGCGGGCAAGATCCTCATCGTCGCGCTGGTCGGCGTGCTGATGATCGTGTACGTCACCATCGGCGGCATGAAGGGCACCACCTGGGTCCAGATGGTCAAGGCCGTGCTGCTCATCGCGGGCGCGCTCCTGATGACCTTCCTGGTGCTGCTGAAGTTCGACTTCAACATCTCCGACCTGCTGGGCACGGCCGCCACGAAGAGCGGCCACGGAGCGGCGTTCCTGGAGCCCGGACTCAAGTACGGCGCCACCGGCACCTCGAAGCTGGACTTCCTCTCCCTCGGCATCGCCCTGGTCCTGGGCACCGCCGGGCTGCCGCACATCCTGATCCGCTTCTACACGGTGCCGACCGCCAAGGCCGCCCGTAAGTCGGTCAACTGGGCCATCGGCATCATCGGCGCCTTCTACCTGATGACGATCGCGCTGGGCTTCGGCGCCGCGGCTCTGATCGGCCCGGACGAGATCAAGGCGAAGAACCCGGCCGGGAACGCGGCCGCCCCGCAGCTCGCCGAGTATCTCGGCGGGGTCGGCTCCACGGGCGGCGCCGTGCTGCTGGCCGTGATCTCGGCCGTCGCCTTCGCCACCATCCTCGCCGTCGTCGCGGGCCTCACCCTCGCCTCCTCGTCCTCCTTCGCGCACGACATCTACGCCAACGTCATCCGCAAGGGCAAGGCCACCGAGAGGGAGGAGATGCGGGCCGCCCGCTGGGCCACCGTCCTCATCGGCGCGGTCGCCATCGTCCTCGGTGCCTTCGCGCGCGACATGAACGTCGCCGGACTGGTGGCACTCGCCTTCGCCGTCGCCGCCTCCGCCAACCTGCCGACGATCCTCTACAGCCTCTTCTGGAAGCGCTTCACGACCCAGGGCGCGCTGTGGTCGATCTACGGCGGCCTGGCCTGCTCCGTGATCCTGGTGCTGTTCTCGCCCGTCGTCTCCGGAAACCCGAAGACCTCGATGTTCAAGGGCGTCGACTTCGCCTGGTTCCCGCTGGAGAACCCGGGGCTGATCTCCATCCCGCTGGGCTTCCTGCTCGGCTGGATCGGCTCCCTCCTCTCGAAGGAGGAACCGGACAAGGGCAAGTACGCCGAACTGGAGGTCAAGTCCCTCACCGGAGTCGGAGCGCACTGACCGGGGAAGAACCCGGCGAGAGGTCCGCGCCGGGCCTCACCCCCTTCCACGGCCGTGTCGTAGAGTCCTACGACACGGCCGTGCCGCTCCTCGTGTCATACGAGCCCCGTCCGATGTCACAGGTCTCGCGTAGTCTCGAAAGAGTCAGCCGAAAGCGCCGACCGGGACATCCGACCGGACGGGCGAGCGGGAACGCCGGACGTGCCGGACACGGCGGCCGGACAGCAACTGGGGGAGGGGACCCACATGCTCATCGACACCTACGATCGGGTCGCCACCGACCTGCGCGTGTCGCTGACCGACCGGTGCAATCTGCGGTGCACGTACTGCATGCCGGAGGAAGGCCTGCAGTGGCTGGCCAAGCCCGACCTGCTGAGCGACGACGAGATCGTCCGGCTGGTCGGCATCGCCGTCACCCGGCTCGGCATCACCGAAGTCCGCTTCACCGGCGGTGAGCCGCTGCTGCGCCCCGGCCTGGTCTCCATCGTCGAGCGGTGCGCGGCCCTGAGCCCACGCCCCAGGATGTCGCTCACCACCAACGGCATCGGACTGAAGCGCACGGCGGCGGCGCTCAAGGCCGTCGGCCTGGACCGGGTCAACGTCTCGCTGGACACCCTGCGCCCCGATGTCTTCAAGACACTCACCCGCCGCGACCGCCACCACGACGTGCTGGCCGGCCTCGAAGCCGCCCGCGAGGCCGGACTCACCCCGGTCAAGGTCAACACCGTCCTGATGCCGGGACTCAACGACGACGAGGCGCCCGACCTGCTGGCCTGGGCCGTCGAGCACGGCTACGAGCTCCGCTTCATCGAGCAGATGCCGCTCGACGCACAACACGGCTGGAAGCGCGACGGCATGATCACGGCAGGCGACATACTCCGGTCGCTGCGCACCCGCTTCACCCTCACCGAGGAGGGTGACGACCGGCGCGGCTCCGCCCCCGCCGAGCGCTGGCTCGTCGACAACGGACCCCATCGCGTCGGTGTCATCGCCTCCGTCACCCGTCCCTTCTGCCGGGCCTGCGACCGCACCAGGCTCACCGCCGACGGCCAGGTGCGCACCTGCCTGTTCGCCCGCGAGGAGACCGATCTGCGTGGCGCCCTGCGCTCCGACGCGCCGGATGAGGAGATCGCCCGGATCTGGACGGAGGCGATGTGGGGGAAGAAGGCCGGATCCGGTCTGGACGACCCGTCCTTCCTGCAGCCGGACCGGCCGATGTCGGCGATCGGAGGCTGAGGCTGAGGCGATCGAGGACCGAGGGGCAGGCGGCCCCGGCGAGGCCGAGGGGGGCCGGGCCCGGCCCGCGACCTTCCCTCCTACGGCCTGCCCGATCCTGGCCCGTCGGACTCCCATTCCGCCAGCTTCACCACATCCTTGAGGAAGCCCCGGACATCCAGGAACGAGGACAGATGCTCCCGGTGCTCCTCGCAGGCCAGCCAGGTCTTCCGACGCTCAGGGGTGTGCAGCTTCGGGTTGTTCCAGGCCAGCACCCACACGGCGTCGGTCCGGCAGCCCTTGGCGGAACAGATGGGGGCGGCGGCAGCGCTCTCGGCCGCGGATTCAGGGGAGTTCACGGCTCAATCGTAGGGTCTTTCGTTCGGACCGGTTCGGCATGGTCCAAACAAGAGGCCCTGGGCCGGAGCCGGTTCCGGTCTCCCGGCCGACCTGCGCGGCGGGCGGCCCGAACGCATCCTCGACCGGAGAAAAAGCGACGCCGAGCAGCCACGGGGGGAGCTGCCCGGCGTCGGTCCGTCGCTCCGACGGGGGATGCGGAGCGCGTACGAAGTATGTCACGCAGACGGGGGTGCGGTGCACCGTAACTTCACGATTGATCTGAGGTTTTCACGAGCCTCGGGTGCGGTGCGGCCTCAGCTGTGCTTATACCGAATCCTCACGCCCGCAGCCGACTCCCCATGGCTCATGCCGAGGGCCCGTGGCTCACGAGGATCGCCTTCGGCTCATGCCGAGGGCCCGTGGCTCACGACGCTTCCCCGCCATGACGGCCCCCGTCGGCCTCCGGACCGGATTCGGTGGCACCGGACACGGGCGCGGCATCAAGCACCGGCCGCGTCGGCGCCGGGACGAAGGTCGAAGGAAGCGAAGGGGTGTTCTCCCGGCCCGCGTTGGCGATGACCACCGCCACGTACGGGAGCAGAACCCCGAGTGCCAGTGCCACGATCGCGACGTACCGCTCCACGTTCCAGAGCACGGCGGCCAGGACCACCGAAACCGTCCGCACCGACATCGAGATCACATAGCGCCGCTGCCTGCCGCGCACATCGTCCGCGAGCCCCTGCCGGGCCCCCGTGATCCGGAAGACCTCGGCATCGCCCTGCTTCCGCATCACGTCTCCACCACCCTTCCCTCAGCACCGAGTGGACCGGGGGACCTCGTTCCCGCGCCGGACACTCCCCGGACCGGACCGTATCCACGGTACGCCCGGCGTCCGACGGCTTCGAGACCGGGGCGCGCCACTTTCGCGCAATCGGCGGCCATGCGGCACATACGGACGTGCCCGGCATGCGGCGTACGGCCCACCGGCAGAGACTGGGCCCACATGCGCGACATCGCGTCGCACGAGGAGGCGACATGGGCTGGTTGTGGGCAATCATCGTGGGCCTGGTGCTCGGTGTGATCGCGAGGGCGATCCTGCCCGGCAAACAGAACATCCCACTCTGGTTGACGACGGTCTTCGGCATCCTGGGCAGTGTCCTCGGCAATGCCGTCGCCACCTGGATCGGCGTCAACGACACCAAGGGCATCGACTGGACGCGTCATCTGTTCCAGCTGATCGGCGCGGTGGTCATCGTCGGTGTCGGCGACATGCTGTGGACGTCGTTCCGCGGCACCAAACAGAGAGCCTGAGCCGAGCGGGAGGCCTGGGGCACCGGGCCGCGACCCACCGCTGAACGCACTGCGGCCGGACACGCGTCACGCGTGCCCGGCCGCAGTGCGTTCAGGGATCAGCCGGTGACCTCGACGGCGGCGAGGTTCTTCTTGCCCCGGCGCAGCACCAGCCAGCGCCCGTGCAGCAGTTCCTCGCGGGCCGGCGCGCTCTCGCCGTCCGTGACCTTGACGTTGTTCACGTACGCGCCGCCCTCCTTCACCGTGCGGCGGGCGCCCGACTTGCTCGGCGCCAGGCCGACCTCCACGAGGAGGTCCACCAGTGGGCCCAGCTCGGTGACCTGCGCGTGCGGCACCTCGGACAGCGCGGCGCTCAGCGTCGCCTCGTCCAGCTCGCCCAGCTCGCCCTGGCCGAAGAGTGCCTTCGACGCCGCGATGACCGCGGCGCACTGATCGGCGCCGTGCACCAGCGTCGTCAACTCCTCGGCCAGCGCGCGCTGCGCCGTCCGGGCCTGCGGACGCTCCTGTGTGACCTTCTCCAGCTCCTCCAGCTCCGCGGGGCTGAGGAAACTGAGGATGCGCATGTACCGGGAGATGTCCCGGTCGTCGACGTTCAGCCAGAACTGGTAGAACGCGTACGGCGTCGTCATCGACGGGTCGAGCCAGACGGCACCGCTCTCGGACTTGCCGAACTTGGTCCCGTCCGCCTTCGTCATCAGCGGCGTCGCCAGTGCGTGCACCTCGGCGCCCGGCTCCAGGCGGTGGATCAGGTCGAGGCCCGCGGTGAGGTTGCCCCACTGGTCGCTGCCGCCCTGCTGGAGGGTGCAGCCGTAGCGCCGGTACAGCTCCAGGTAGTCCATGCTCTGGAGCAACTGGTAGCTGAACTCGGTGTAGCTGATGCCCTCGTCGGACTCCAGCCGACGGGCGATGGAGTCCTTGGTCAGCATCTTGTTGACGCGGAAGTGCTTGCCGATGTCCCGGAGGAACTCGATCGCGGACATGCCCGCGGTCCAGTCCAGGTTGTTCACCATGACCGCCGCGTTCTCGCCCTCGAAGGACAGGAACGGCTCGATCTGGGAGCGCAGCCGCGACACCCAGTTGGCCACCGTCTCCGGGTCGTTCAGCGTGCGCTCGGCGGTCGGCCTCGGGTCACCGATCTGGCCGGTGGCGCCACCCACCAGAGCGAGCGGCCGCAGACCGGCCCGCTGGAGCCGGCGCATGGTGAGCACCTGCACCAGATGGCCGACGTGCAGACTCGCCGCGGTGGGGTCGTAGCCGCAATAGAACGTGACGGGACCGTCCGCG
This sequence comes from Streptomyces sp. NPDC104309, assembly GCF_055584025.1. NCBI lineage: Bacteria > Bacillati > Actinomycetota > Actinomycetes > Kitasatosporales > Streptomycetaceae > Streptomyces > Streptomyces sp. NPDC104309. Next base: position 100,514 of record NZ_JBVJMV010000024.1, read on the forward strand.
AGAGCCTTGCGCAGTGCGTCCTCGTCAGTGGACTGGGCGAACAGCCCACGCCACTTCAGCTCGTCGACGATGTCCGTCACGGTTCCGTGTCTCCTCAGCTACGTGTGTCGAAAGGCAACAGCCAGTCTAAGGGCTGTCCCGTAACCCCTGGCGGGCGCACGACGACAGCTAGGGCACCTCGCCGTGTTGCCGGAACGTCCGCATACGTCCAGTATGCGAAGGTCCCTTCGTCTTGCGATGCACGGGCATCTGACGCCGCGCGCTCATCCACCGGGGATGACGGGACAGCCCTGAGGCGGGTCACACGCCCGGACTCACCGAGCTCATGTTGAAGTCCGGGATCCGCAGCGCGGGCATGGCGGCCCGGGTGAACCAGTCGCACCACTCGCGCGGCAGCGTCTTCTCCGTACGGCCCGCCTCCGTGGCCCGCGACAGCAGGTCCACCGGCGACTCGTTGAACCGGAAGTTGTTCACCTCCCCGACGACCTCGCCGTCCTCGACGAGGTACACCCCGTCGCGGGTCAGCCCGGTCAGCAGCAGCGTCGCCGGATCGACCTCCCGGATGTACCACATGCAGGTCAGCAGCAGCCCGCGGCCGGTCGTCGCGGCCACCATCTCCTCCAGGGACCGCTCACCCCCGCCTTCGAGCACCAGGTTGTCGATCATCGGCGCGACCGGCAGCCCGGTCAGCCCCGCCGTGTGCCGGGTGGTCGTCAGGTGCTCCAGCCGGCCGTCCCGGATCCACTCGGTCGACGTCAGCGGCAGACCGTTGTCGAAGACGGAGGCCCCGTCCCCGGAGGCATGGGCGATCACGAACGGTGCCGACTCCAGGCCCGGTGCGTGCGGGTCGCTGCGCAGCGAGAGCGGCAGCTCGGACAGGGTCTCGCCGATCCTGGTACCGCCGCCCGGCCTGGAGAACACCGTCCGGCCCTCCGCGGCGTCCCGTGCCGTCGACGACCACAGCTGGTAGATCAGCAGATCGGCCACGGCGGTCGGCGGCAGCAGCGTCTCGTACCGCCCGGCGGGCAGTTCGATGCGGCGCTCGGCCCAGCGCAGCCGCCGCGCCAGCTCGGCGTCGAGCTCGGCGGGGTCGACGTCCTTGAAATCGCGCGTGGAGCGGCCCGCCCAGGTCGAACGGGTCCGGTCGGGGGATTTGGCGTTGAGTTCCAGCGTTCCGTTCGGCTGATCGTGCCGCAGCCGCAGCCCCGTCGACGTACCGAGGTACGTCGAGGTCAGCTGGTGGTGGGCGAAGCCGTACAGCTCCCGGCCGCCGGACCGGGCACGGGCGAAGGCGTCGCCGAGCGCCGGGGCGAACTCCGCGAAGACGTCCGAGCCCGTCTCGGCCGGCCCGTCCGTGAAATCGGGCGACGCGGGCACCCCGGTGACCAGTGGCTGCGCGTCCTCCGCCGGACCGGCCCCGCGTGCGGCGGCCTCGGCTGCCCGCACCAGCGGTTCCAGATCGTCGGCGGTGACCGCGGACCGGGACACCACACCGGACGCGGCGCCCTGCGCGCCGTCGACGGTCGCGATGACGGTCAGGGTCCGCCCCCGCGTCACCCCGTTCGTCGTGAGCGCGTTGCCGGCCCAGCGCAGATTCGCGGACGACTCCTCGTCGGCGATGACCACGCAGCCGTCGGCGGTGGACAGTTCGAGCGCCCGCTCGACGATCTCGTGCGGCTTGCTGACGCGGCTCATCGTCCGGCCTCCTGCGTCGTGTTGAGACTGTGCTGTTCCGGGAGTCGGCCCCCGGACCCCCGGCCGGTTCCGTGGTGACCGCTCATCGTCCGGCCTCCTGCGTCGTGTTGAGGATGTTCACGCCTCGGAAGAGGGCGGAGGGGCAGCCGTGCGAGACCGCCGCGACCTGGCCCGGCTGGGCCTTGCCGCAGTTGAAGGCGCCGCCCAGGACATACGTCTGCGGGCCGCCGACCTTCTCCATCGAGCCCCAGAAGTCCGTCGTCGTCGCCTGGTACGCGACGTCCCGCAGCTGACCCGCCAGCCTGCCGTTCTCGATGCGGAAGAACCGCTGCCCGGTGAACTGGAAGTTGTAGCGCTGCATGTCGATGGACCAGGACCGGTCGCCGACCACGTAGATCCCGCGCTCCACCCCGCCGATCAGATCCTCCGTGGACAGCCCGCCCGGATCCGGCCGTAGCGACACGTTCGCCATCCGCTGGACGGGGACATGGGCCGGCGAGTCCGCGTACGCGCAGCCGTTGGAACGGCCCAGACCCGTCAGCTTCGCGATCCGCCGGTCCAGCTGGTACCCGACCAGTGTCCCGTCCTTGATCAGGTCCCAGGACTGCGCCTCGACGCCCTCGTCGTCGTACCCGATGGTCGCGAGCCCGTGCTCGGCGGTGCGGTCGCCCGTCACATTCATCACGGGGGAGCCGTACGCCAGCTTCCCCAGCTGGTCGAAGGTGGCGAACGAGGTCCCGGCGTACGCCGCCTCGTACCCCAGCGCCCGGTCCAGCTCGGTGGCGTGGCCGATCGACTCATGGATGGTCAGCCAGAGGTTGGACGGGTCGATGACCAGGTCGTACGTTCCCGCCTCGACGCTCGGCGCCCGCATCTTCTCGGCCAGCAGCCCGGGAATCCGCTCCAGCTCGTCGTCCCAGTCCCAGCCGGTCCCGGTCAGGTACTCCCAGCCGCGGCCGACCGGCGGGGCGATCGTCCGCATCGAGTCGAACTCACCGGTGGTCGCGTCCACGGCGACCGCGGTGAGCTGCGGATGCAGCCGCACCCGCTGCTGGGTGGTGACGGTGCCCGCCGTGTCCGCGTAGAACTTGTTCTCGTGGACGGTCATCAGGGAGGCGTCCACATGTGCGACACCCTCGGCAGCCAGGAGCCGGCTGCTCCACTCGGCGAGCAGCCCCGCCTTCTCCTCGTCCGGTACGTCGAAGGGATCGATGTCGTAGGCCGAGACCCAGGTCCGCTCACCGTGCACCGGCTCGTCCGCCAGCTCGACCCGCCCACCCGTCTCCCGCCACCGCCCCTCAGAGGAAGCGCTTCGCGCGCTCTCGTCGGACCCGGCCGCCGCGATCACCTTCGCCGACAGCTTCGCCATGGCGACGGCCTGCGAGGCCACCTTCGCCGCGGCGTCCATCGTCAGATCCACGCCGGACGCGAACCCCCACGCCCCGCCGTGCACCACGCGCACCGCGTACCCGAGATCGGTGGTGTCCGACGTCCCGGCGGGCCGGGCGTCCCGCAACCGCCAGGACGCGCTGCGCACCCGCTCGAAGCGGAAGTCGGCATGCGCGGCCCCCAGCGCACGCGCGCGGGCCAGCGCCGCGTCGGCGAGGGCCCGCAGGGGCAGAGCGAGAAACGACTGATCGACCTGATGAGCCATGTAGAACTCCGTCTTTTCGGCATGTGTCCGCAGTGAACAATGCCGTGCGCCGAGGCCGATCGGCCACAGGTTTCGCCGGACGCGCACGCCGGGCTCGCCAACCGGCTCGGCGCGGGCCCCCGAGTCCTGGATCCGATCGCGGTTCCTCGAACAGAGTTCCATCTCCTACGAGGTGGACCCTCGGGCAAGCCGCCTCGGCCGACGCGCCGGACTTCCTCGGGGCGAGGAGGGTACACGTACCCGTGCACAGCACCGGCCGTCCGCCCCGACGGCATCCTCGGGCGGACGGCCGTTCGCGTGCCGCGACCGATCACAGATCGCCGTCGATCACGCCCGCCCTGAATGCGGCCCACCCCGAGGCCGTGAACCGCAGGGGGGTGCGTGCGGGGTCTTTCGAGTCGCGTACGGCCCTGCCGCCATCGGGAAGACCAGGACCCGCAGTCCCCGCCACCCGCCGCCGGGCGCTACGTGCGCTACCGGAGCCGCGGCTTCGCGGCACACATCAACGCCTCCGGCCCGAACCTCCGCTCCGTACGGGAGCTGACCGCCAAGGCCCTGGCCGAGCTCGGTGTGCAGGGCGACGTGGCCGACACCGCACAGCTCGTCGTGTCGGAGCTCGTCGGGAACGCAGTCCGGGCCTGCGGGGATCACGTGCCTGTCGTGGTGGAGGTGTACGCCGCGGCCTTCGGGGTCGCGGTCAATGTCCATGACCCGGACCCCCGCACCGTTCCGCGTCGTCGCGGTATCGCGCTGGACGACGCGGAGGCCGAGGCGGGTCGCGGTCTCGCGCTGCTGGATCTGCTCGCACCGGGCTGGCACGTGGTCCGGTCGTCGATCGGCAAGCAGGTCCGGTGCCGGGTCCCCTGCCCGGACGGGTGAGCCTCGCGGGGCGGGGGCGGTGGGGGGCCAAGGGGCGTCGCCTGGCGGGGTTGCCCGGACCTGTGCCGATGCTCCCCGTTGTAGGTACGATTCAAAAATATAGGTACATTCTGCGGTGGTTGCCGAAGGGAGCCCCGATGAGCACGATCTCCGTCCGCGAATTCTCGTACAACCCGAGTGCCGTCTTCGCCCGCGTGGAGAAGGGAGAGGCGATTCAGGTGACAAGACACGGCAACGTCATCGCCATACTGCTTCCCGGTACCGGGGCCTCGGAGCGCTATGCCCCGCTCGTCGCGCAGGGGCAGATCAGGCTGAAGCCGGCCACGACGGCCGATCTCGACCGGCTGCCGGTCTGTGAGCCGCCGGAAGATGTCTCTCCCCTGGATATTCTGCTCGCCGACCGTGAGGACGATCCGCGTTGATCTACATGGACAGCTCGGCGATCGTCACCCTGCTGAGTGGTCGCGATCATGCTCGCGCGCTGCGAGCTCATCTCGCGGGGCGAGCCGCGGCACCTCTGGCAACCAGCAGTCTCGGCTTCGTAGAGACGGTTCGGACCTTGGACCAGGTCGGTAGCTTCCCCCATCTCATGGGGGATCTGACCAGGGACTTCACCGAGATCCTGCTGACCGACGAAGTGCGGGACGCGGCTGCTGTCCTGTCGGGCAGAGTGCGGACTCTCGATGCGATTCACGTCGCCAGTGCCCAGGTGCTGGGTGCGTCGCTCGACGTACTCATCAGTTACGACAAACGGATGCTGGAAGTTGCCGAGAGCGTCGGTCTGCCTGTCGAGGCGCCGGGCTTTCGCTGAGTGCAGGCCCGCGTGGGAAACGTTCGGTCAGGGTGGGCACTGTAGGAACCCCACAGTGCCCGGCGGAAGGCGCTGTCAGGGGCCGATTCCCTGTGGGGCGGGTGGTACCGATAGGTTTTCGAGGTACCAGACCGCTATCGAAAGGGTGATCCGTTGAGCCGCTCGGTTCTCGTCACCGGAGGAAACCGGGGCATCGGCCTCGCCATCGCCCGCGCTTTCGCCGACAACGGCGACAAGGTCGCGATCACGTACCGCTCGGGCGAGCCTCCCCAGATCCTCACCGAGGCGGGCGTTCTGGCCGTCCGCTGCGACATCACGGACGCCGAACAAGTGGAGCAGGCCTACAAGGAGATCGAGGAGAAGCACGGTCCCGTCGAGGTACTGGTCGCCAACGCCGGTATCACCAAGGACCAGTTGCTGATGCGGATGTCCGAGGAGGACTTCACGTCCGTACTCGACACCAACCTCACCGGCACCTTCCGGGTCGTCAAGCGTGCCAACCGCGGCATGCTGCGCGCCAAGAAGGGCCGCGTCGTCCTCATCTCCTCCGTCGTCGGGCTCCTCGGCTCGGCCGGGCAGGCGAACTACGCCGCCTCCAAGGCGGGTCTGGTCGGCTTCGCCCGGTCGCTGGCCCGTGAGCTCGGCTCGCGGAACATCACCTTCAACGTCGTCGCACCCGGTTTCGTCGACACCGACATGACCCAGGTGCTCACCGAGGAGCAGCGCAAGGGCATCGTGTCCCAGGTGCCGCTCGGCCGCTACGCGCAGCCCGAGGAGATCGCCGCCGCGGTGCGCTTCCTCGCCTCCGACGACGCGTCGTACATCACTGGAGCCGTCATTCCCGTTGACGGCGGATTGGGCATGGGTCACTGATCACCATGAGCGGAATTCTCGACGGCAAGCGCATCCTCATCACCGGTGTGCTGATGGAGTCGTCCATCGCCTTCCACACCGCAAAGGTGGCCCAGGAGCAGGGCGCCGAGATCATCCTCACCGCCTTCCCCCGGCCCACGCTGACGGAGCGCATCGCCAAGAAGCTGCCGAAGCCGGCCAAGGTCATCGAGCTGGACGTGACCAACGCCGAGCACCTGGACCGCCTCGCCGGTCTGGTCCGGGACGAGCTCGGTTCGCTCGACGGCGTCGTGCACTCCATCGGTTTCGCGCCGCAGGACGCGCTCGGCGGCAACTTCCTGAACACCCCGTTCGAGTCCGTCTCCACCGCGATGCACGTCTCGGCGTTCTCGTTGAAGTCGCTCGCCATGGCCTGCAAGCCGCTGATGAGCGAGGGCGGCTCGATCGTCGGTCTCACCTTCGACGCGCAGTTCGCCTGGCCGCAGTACGACTGGATGGGCCCGGCCAAGGCCGCGCTGGAGGCCACCTCCCGCTACCTCGCCCGCGACCTGGGCAAGGACGACATCCGCTGCAACCTGATCTCGGCCGGACCGATCGGCTCCATGGCCGCGAAGTCCATCCCGGGCTTCTCCGAGCTCGCGGACGTGTGGAACACCCGCTCCCCGCTGTCCTGGGACATGGCGGACCCGGAGCCGGCCGGCCGCGGCGTCGTCGCCCTGCTCTCGGACTTCTTCCCGAAGACCACGGGCGAGATCATCCACGTCGACGGTGGCGTGCACATGATGGGCGCCTGATCCTGCACAACAGGCTGTGACACGGCCGCGTACCGCCTCTGAGCAGGCGGTACGCGGCCGTCGTACGTCCACACCCGGCCCCGACCCGCTCAAGTCGAAATGATGGTCGATCCACCGCAGAATGTGATGGAACCGGACTTTTGGTCAGGCTGCGGGGAGGAGGTCGCTGTGCGCTCCACACGTCGCCGCACCCGAATCCTGCTGGCCGCCTCGGCGGCCGTCGCCGCGCTTGCCGCCCCCGTGGGCATAACCGTGGCGGGGCGGACAGCAGCCGGCGCGCCCGCACCCGCCGCACCCACCCCGGAGCCCTCCGGCGCCGAATGCCGTACCTCGGTCCAGGGCTCCCGGGTTGTCGCCTACTGCCACAACCCGTACCCCTCCACCGACCGCGTGCAGCTGCACACCGAGTGCCGCCGCTGGTGGGACATAGACGCGGACTCCACCCCGGTCGATGTGAAACCGGGGCAGACCGTGCGGATCGACGACCGCTGCTGGAAGGAAATAGGCGCTGTCTGGGTCACACACCGGGTTCAGGACTCCGTCTGATGCCTCCGCGGCGTTCTCCTCGCGCACTTCGACGCCGACCCCTCACACCCGGTCCACCAGACAGCTCAGCGCATGACTCGCGGCCTCGGCCGCTGCCGTCTCCGCGTCCCCCGCCCGGATCGCCTCGACCAGTCGGCCGTGGTCCATGAGGCTCTCCGGCCCCAGCTCGGGTCCGACATCGCCCCTGAGGTAGTCGCGCAGCAGATCGCCCAGGTCGGCGTAGAGCCCGGTCAGCACGTCGTTGTGCGAGGCCGCGACCACGGCCAGATGGAGCGTCGCGTCCGCCGCGACGAACGCTTCGGCGTCGCCCGCGGCCCAGGTCTCCTCCCGGCGTGCCATGAGCGCGTCCATCTGCTTCAGATCCCGCTCGGTGCGCCGTGCGGCGGCCAGCCGCGCGGCCGACGACTCCAGGGTGGAGCGCAGCTCGGCGACATGGCGCGGATCGGCGGTGGCGAAGCGGCGGTGCATCACCCCGGCCAGTTCGCTGGTGGCGACGACATAGGTGCCCGAACCCTGGCGGATGTCGAGCAGGCCGTTGTGCGCGAGCGCGCGGACGGCCTCACGGACGGTGTTACGGGCCACCCCCAGCTGCTGTACCAGCTCGGGCTCGGTGGGAATCCGTGAACCCACGGGCCACTCGCCCGAGGTGATCTGATTCCTCAGCTGGGCAATCACCTGGTCGGCGAGTGCCGAACGCCGCGGTGACGTCAGCGCCATGGTGCTCCTTGCTCGGGTCGCTGGGTAATGACTCGGGTCGGGGTGATGATTCGGGTCGCTGGGTAATGAGGGTGCTCGGTGTGACGGGTGCTCGGTGCGTCGGAAGGGGACAGGGGTACGGGGTCTACGGGGTCGCCCTGCCGGGAGTGAATGGTCTCAGAGCCGGGCTCGAAAGATTGGACAATCAATCATCCCATGATTCTATGATGACTGCATGCCCGACGACGAGACCCAGCCGCAGACCCGGACCCTGAGCCCCGCCACCACAGCGGACGCCCCCACGAACACCCCGGCCCCACACGCCTCACAGGCCCCGCTGACCACCCCCGAGGCCTCCCCGTGGCTGCTCCGGCTGGTCGCCGTCGGGCTCGTGCTCGCCGCGCTCAATCTCCGCCCCGCCATCACCAGCCTCGGCGCCCTCCTCGAAGAGGTGCAGGACGGCCTGCGCATGAGTGGCAGCGTCGCCGGCGTCCTCACCTCCGTACCGCCGCTCTGCTTCGCGATCTTCGGCGTCATGGCGCCGCGCCTCGCTCGCCGCTTCGGCCCGGGTGCGATCGTCTGCGCCGGAATGATCGCCATCACGGCCGGTCTGGTGATCCGCCCGCTCGTCGGCGGCACGGCCGGCTTCGTCGCCGCGAGCGCCCTCGCACTCATGGGCATCGCCGTCAGCAATGTCCTGATGCCGGTGATCGTCAAGCGCTGGTTCCCGGACCGCGTCGGCTCCATGACCGGGCTCTACTCGATGTCCCTGGCCCTCGGCACCTCGCTCGCCGCCGCCCTGACCGTGCCCATGACCCATGCGCTGGGTGGCAGCTGGAGGGCGGGCCTCGGTATCTGGGCCGCGCTCGCCGCCGCCGCGGTCCTGCCGTGGATCCCGCTGGTACGGGACCGGCGCCGCGTCGCGGGGCAGACCGCCGCCCACCATCAGGAAGCCCCGGCGCTCAAGATCGTCCGTAGCCGTACCGCGTGGGGGCTCGCCTGCTTCTTCGGCCTGCAGGCCACCGCCGCGTACATCACCATGGGATGGATGCCGCAGATCTTCCGCGACGCCGGAGTCTCGGCCGGCACCGCGGGCGTCCTGCTCGCCGTGACCATGGCGATGGGTGTCCCGCTCGCCTTCGTCATCCCCCGGGTCGCCGCCCGCATGAAGAACCAGGGCCCGATCGTCGTCGTCCTCGCTGCCTGCGGCCTCGTCGGGTACGCGGGCCTGTACCTCGCACCCGTCGGCGGGGCCTGGGCCTGGGCGCTGCTGCTGGGCATTTCGAACTGCGCCTTCCCGCTCGCCCTGACCATGATCGGCATGCGGTCCCGCAGCGGCGCCGGAGTGGTCCAGCTGTCCGCGTTCGCGCAGTCCACCGGCTATCTGATCTCGATCCCGGGGCCGCTGCTCGTCGGTGTGCTCCACCAGCACAGCGGCGGCTGGGGGCTGCCGATCGCCCTGATGGCGGGCCTCATGGTGCCGCAGATGGTGGCCGGAATCCTGGCGGGGAGGGACCGGACGATCGAGGACGAATGCTGAGATGCGAGACTGGGCCCATGTCTCCTGTGCTCGACCCGAATCCGCAGAACGGTCAGAAGAAGCTCCTCCTCGTACTGGGGGCGATGCTGCTGGTCACCGTGATCATCTCGGTGATCGCCACGGTCGCGTCCCCCTGAGTCGCGCGTCCGGCGGCCGATGGTGGGGCTGTCCCCACCATCCCCTAGGGGGCCAGGGTCAGGGTGAAGTGGGTGGGTCACCGGATGGGACCGGTGCCGCCGCGTCCGTAGGTTCGAGGTATCAGAACCGATGACCCACGGAGGCGGACATGTCGGCCCGTACGCACACCCGGTCCACCCACCCGGCCACGGGCAGCGTCGAGGTCCGGCTGCCGTGGTGGGCCGTCGCGCTGCCCGCGATCGGGTTCGCCGCGCTCCTGCTGATGATCGTGGGATCCGGTGAGGCCCACGCGGCGACGACCGACCCCGCGGTCGGCCGGTTGCTTGAGCGAATCGTGGCCTTCGTGACCCGCTGACGGCGCTCACGCTCACCGTCCGAGCCCTTCAACACCCTGCGACGGGCGGCACGTTTCGTGCGAAGCTGAGGTGTATGAGCGTCGATACACCTCGCAGGATCGTCCTTCTCAGACACGCAAAGGCGGAATGGTCGCAGGACTCGGACCATGAGCGGCCACTCGCGGAGCGCGGCCGCAAAGACGCCCCCGTCGCGGGCCGCAAGCTCGTCGACTCCGGGATCGTGCTCGATCTGGCCCTCTGCTCGACGGCGGCCAGGACGCGAGAGACGTGGAAGCTGGCGGTGCACGAGATGCCGCACCGACCCAGGACCGTGTACGAGGAGCGACTGTACGAGGCGTCCCTCGGCGAACTGATCGCGCTGATCAACGAGACCCCCGACGATGTGCGCGATCTCCTCGTCATCGGCCACAACCCCGGCATGCACGCCGTCGCCGACGCCCTCTCGGAATCGGCCGAGGGCGACGCCCTTTCCCGGATGAACCGCGGAGGGTTCCCGACCGCAGCCTTCGCCGTCGTCGAGTTCTCCGGCTCCTGGAAGGGCGTGGAGCACGGGGTGGGCAAGCTGGTCGAGTACTGGACGCCGAACGACTGATCCCGCCGTTGTACGGCCCGTGCCGTTGTGCGGCCCGTGCCGTTGTACGGTTTCGCCGTCGTGCGACTCCCCCGTCGCAAGAGCAGGACCCCGGTGCGGAAACGGAAACCACCGGGGCACTGCTTTTACGTGAGTGCGCGGGTGCGCGGGTACGTGAGGGAGCGTGTACGCGTCAGTCGACGAGACCGTCGGCGGCCTCGACCTCCTCGCGGGTGATGCCGAGCAGATACAGCACGGTGTCCAGGAAAGGCACGTTCACCGCGGTGTGCGCGGCCTCGCGGACCACCGGCTTGGCGTTGAAGGCCACCCCGAGCCCGGCGGTGTTCAGCATGTCCAGGTCGTTCGCACCGTCACCGATCGCCACGGTCTGTGCCAGCGGCACCCCTGCCTGCGCGGCGAAACTGCGCAGCAGGCGGGCCTTGCCGGCCCGGTCGACGATGTCACCGACGACCCGTCCGGTGAGCTTGCCGTCGACCACTTCCAGGGTGTTGGCGGAGGCGAAGTCGAGCCCGAGCCGTTCCTTCAGATCGTCGGTGACCTGGGTGAACCCGCCCGAAACCACGCCCACTTGGTAGCCGAGCCGTTTCAGCGTACGGATCAGGGTGCGGGCGCCCGGCGTCAGCCGCACCTCGGCGCGCACCTTGTCCACCACCGACACATCGAGCCCCGCCAGCAGCGCCACCCGTGCGTGCAGTGACTGCTCGAAATCGAGCTCGCCGCGCATCGCCTGCTCGGTCACCTCGGCGACCTTGTCCTCGCAGCCGGCATGGGCGGCGAAGAGCTCGATGACCTCGTCCTGGATGAGCGTCGAGTCGACGTCCATGACGACCAGTCGCTGCGCCCGGCGGCTCAGCCCGGCCGACACGACCGCCACATCGACACCGATCCCGGCGGACTCCGTCGCCAGCGCCGTCCGCAGCTCCTCGGTCCCGGCACCCGACACCGCGAACTCGACCGCGGTGACCGGATACTTCGCGAGCCGGAAGATCCGGTCGATGTTGCCGCCGGTCGAGGTGATCGTGGCCGCTATGGCGGCGGTCGACTCCGCGGTCAGCGGGTGCCCGAGCACCGTCACATGGGAACGTCCGTAGCCGCGCGGCCGGTTGTCACCCGTACCGGAGATGATCTCGGCCTGCAGCTTCAGCGATTCGGCCCAGCTGTGCACCGTGGCCCGCAGGTCGCCCGCGGTGGTACCGCCCGCGGTCGGGGTGGTGACCAGCGCGCACAGGACGATGCGGCCACGGGTGACGACCTGCTCGATGTCGACGACATCGACCGAGTAGGCGGCGAGGGTGTCGAAGAGCCCGGCGGTGATCCCGGGGCGGTCCTTCCCGAAGATCTTCACGAGAAGGGTGGGCGTGTCCGCCCCCTGACGGTACTCAGGGGGCTCAGGAGACGGGGAGGACTGAGGTGGCTGAGATGCGCTCATGGTGCCCCCACCGTATCGGTCCGCCTCGTGGCACCGGCGGTCCGTCCCGAGGGTCGGACAGCGCGCCGCCACCCGGGCCCGCCCTTGGCGCGCGGGCGGTGGCGGACGGCGCGCACGCGGGAACGTCCGGCGACCGGGCACTGGCCTGCTGGGGTGATACATCCCGTAATGAATCGTTCACCCATGGTTCATATCGAGTCATGGGTGCTTACCACTCTCCGCTCCCGTTCCTCCTGGGGCGACGACGCGACACCGCAGGTCTCGGCAGGGTCTTCAACCCGCCCGACTTTCGTATCCGGGACTGCTCCTGGAATAGTTCCCCACGATGTTCAGCATCCCTAGGCTCCCTGCGATGGGGGCAACTCGGGGGACAACTAGTGGGGCGCGGAGTGCCGGAACTCGTACTGGAATTGAATGGCAGGACCTGGACGCTCGATCCGTCCAGGTCGTACACCTTGGGCCGCGATCCGCAGGGGGACCTGACGATCGACGACGCCAGGGTGTCGTGGCGGCACGCCACGATCAGCTGGGGGGGCCGGAGTTGGTTCATCGAGGACCACGGCAGCACCAACGGCACCTATGTGCAGGGGCGGCGCATCCAGCAGCTGGAAATAGGGCCCGGCTCCGCCGTGCACCTGGGCAATGCCACTGACGGACCGCGGCTGAGCATCGGTGCCGCCGCGGGTGCCGATGTGCACAGCGGGCAGGGCGCGGGTACGCCGCAGGCCCCTGTCCAGCAGCCCCAGCAGGGCGGCGCCGGCTGGCCCGGCCAGCAGGCCCCCGTCCCGCAGCAGCAACAGCAGCCGCAGCAGGGCTGGCAGCAGGCCCCTCAGGGGCAGCCGCAGCAGCCCGCGCAGCCCCAACAGCCTCAGGTCCCGCAGCAGCAGGGCAGGGCGAACACGCCCGGCGCGGGTGGGCCCGGCGGTGCCGCGGGGGCCCCGTCGGTCTACGGTGACCGCAGCCCGACCACGTTCCACCAGTTCGCCCTCGGCCGTGTCATGCGCATCGGTCGTGCGCTGGAGAACGAACTGGTCGTCTCCGACCTCCAGGTCTCGCGCCACCACGCCGAGTTCCACGCGACCCCCGACGGCCGTTTCGAGATCCGTGACCTCGGATCCCACAACGGCACCTACGTCAACGGTCAGCCGCTCTCGAAGTCCGGCTCCGCGCTCATCGGCCCGAGCGACATCGTCGGCGTCGGTCACTCGACCTTCCGCCTGGTCGGCGACCGGCTGGAGGAGTTCGTCGACACCGGCGAGGTCTCCTTCTCCGCCCGCCACCTCACGGTGACGGTCGACGGCGGGAAGCAGATCCTCAAGGACGTCTCCTTCGGCGTCCCGGAGAAGTCGCTCATCGCGGTCATCGGCCCGTCGGGCTCCGGCAAGTCCACCCTGCTCAAGGCGCTCACCGGCTACCGGCCCGCCAACCAGGGCGACGTCCTCTACGACAACCGGAACCTGTACAAGCAGTTCGCCGAACTGCGCCAGCGCATCGGTCTGGTCCCGCAGGACGACATCCTGCACAAGGAACTCACCGTCACCAAGGCCCTCAAGTACGCGGCCAAGCTCCGCTTCCCCGCGGACACCACCGAGGCCGAGCGCGAGTCCCGGATCCTCGAAGTCCTCGCCGAGCTCAAGCTCGACATCCACAAGGACAAGAAGATCACCTCGCTCTCCGGCGGCCAGCGCAAGCGTGTCTCCGTGGCCCTGGAGCTGCTCACCAAGCCGTCGCTGATCTTCCTGGACGAGCCGACCTCCGGCCTCGACCCGGGCATGGACCGCGACGTCATGCAACTGCTGCGCGGCCTGGCCGACGACGGCCGTACGGTCCTCGTCGTCACCCACTCCGTAGCCGAGCTGGCGATCTGCGACAAGCTGCTCGTCATGGCGCCGGGCGGTTCCGTCGCCTACTTCGGTCCGCCGGAGGAAGCGCTCAACTTCTTCGGGTACACCACGTGGGCCGATGTCTTCTCCGCGTTCGAGAACTACCGCGACTACGACTGGGCGGGCCGCTGGCGCGGCTCGCAGCACTACCAGATGTACGCCGCGGACATCGACGCCGTCGCCGTGCAGTCCGTACACATGCCGCCCCCGCAGCAGATGCGCCCGCCCAAGCCGCAGAGCTGGACGGCTCAGCTGTTCACACTGATGCGCCGCTACATCTCGGTGATCGCGTCCGACAAGGGCTTCATGGGCCTGATGGTGGCCCTGCCCGCCGTGCTCGGCATCGTCAGCGTGGTCATTCCGGCCAACTTCGGCCTGGCCCCGCCGGAGCCGCCGTCCCGGTTCAACGGGGCCGCCGGAACGATCATGCTGATCCTCGCGGTCGGCATGTGCCTCTCCGGCGCGGCCAACTCCGTACGAGAACTGATCAAGGAACGCGTCATCTACGAACGGGAACGGGCCACCGGTCTCTCCCGTTCCGCCTATCTGATGTCCAAGGTGATCGTACTCGGCGTGATCACGGCCTTCCAGGGTGTCATCATCTGCGGCATCGGGTTCGCCACCCGTAAGCTGCCCGCAGAGGGCCTGATCATGCCGCCGGCCGTCGAGCTCTGCCTGACGATCATCGCGCTCGGCTTCACCTCGATGATGTTCGGCCTGGTCATCTCCTCGCTGGTGAAGACCTCCGAGAAGACCATGCCGCTGCTGGTCATGTTCGCGATCGTCCAGATCGTCTTCACCGGCATCCTCTTCCAGGTGTACGGATCGCCCGGCCTGGAGCAGTTCGCCTGGCTGATGCCGGCCCGCTGGGCCATCGCCGGCGCGGGCACGACGCTCGACCTCTCGCACCTCATGGCGCCGTGGGACCCGAAGAACCCGACCGACCTGGACCCGCTGTGGGAGCACTCGGCCGGCCAGTGGGGGATCAACATCTCGGTGCTGCTGTTCCTCGGCATCATCTGTGGCATCGCGGTCGCGCGACTGCTGCGCCGCCACGAGCCGGAGGTCATGCGCAAGTAGGCGTGAACGCCGACACGGAACGCCGGAGGGCGGCACCCCGCTCACGGGGTGCCGCCCTCCGGCATCGGCGTATGCCGTTCGACGCACAGGCCGTCCGAGGACGTCCGGAGCCGGTCAGTACGCGCTGTTGACGTTGTCGATCGAGCCGTACCGGTCGGCGGCGTAGTTGGCCGCGGCGGTGATGTTGGCGACCGGGTCGTAGATGTTCGTCGAGGTGCCGGAGACGTGGTACGCGTTGAACGTCGGCCGGATGACCTGCAGCAGGCCGCAGGACGGGGTGCCGTTCTTGGCGTTGATGTCCCAGCCGTTGACGGCGTTCGGGTTGCCGGTGGACTCCCGCATGATGTTGCGGTGCAGACCGTCGTACGAGCCGGGGATGCCGTGGGCCCGCATGATGTCCAGGGACTGCCTGATCCAGCCGTCCAGGTTGTTGGCGTAGACCGGGGTGCGCGCCTCGGAGCGGCTCGCGGCCTGCGGCTCGCTGCGCTTCTCGGCGACGGCCGCGGCCTTCACCCGGGCCGCCTCGGCCTTCGCCGCGGCTTCGGCCTTGACCTTCGCGGCGGCCTCGGCCTTCGCCTTGACGGCGGCGGCCTTCTCGGCCCTGGCGAGATCGGCGGCCTTGACCAGGTTCGCGGCGGTGGAGTGCTGCTCGATGAGGCTGGCCTGCAGTGCCTTGGCCTGCGGAGTACCGGCGGCCGACGCGAGAACCACGGGGGCGGCGGACGCGGGGGCCTGCGCCTCGGACTTGGATTCCGCGTTGGCGGGGACGAGCGAGAACGAGAGCGAGGCGACGGCAACGGCGGAGATGCCCGCGACGGAGAGCTTCTGGGTCTTGTTCAGGCGACGACGACTGCCGGGGATGCTGGACATGGACATACAGACGTACCTCTTCGAATCGCGGGAGTCCTCACGGAGGACGAAGACGGGAAGCGGTGTTTTCGCATCTCCGTCGGGGACGAGTGCAATTCTTAGCGTCAGCAAAATCTGGTGGCAAAGGTGTGACGTACGATCCCGGGTAGTGGATCGGTGTCCCGCTCGAACGTGGTGGCCCGCGCTCATGCCTACTGATGTGGCACTTACATCTCCACTAGCGAGCTTCGTAAGTGATGTGGGTCCTATGCCCGGCCTCACACGGGCCGGGTAACAAACTCACCAACCGTTGCTCAAGCAATTCGGAGTGTTAGGTTCCGTATCGGGGAACGGTAGTTGGGCGTTTCCGGACTCATCCGATCCCGCGTCCACGCAAGCAGGCCCGGCCACGGGGGAGCCGTAGGCCTGGCCGGCCCGCACCCGGTCCGGGCTCCTGGGGGCGTCCGCGTCCCGCCCGGACGCCCCGATCGCCTCCTGGCAGCCCCTTCGCGCCGGCCGGAGCGCGGAGCCCGGAGCGCCGGTTCGAGTCCGCCACCGTCATGCCGCTCGTCAGCTGCCGTCACGCCCATATAAAGGGGCGCCCGGACAAGAGACGGCATAGCGGGGCGCTCGGACAAGGGGCGGCCGGGCGTGATGCTCTGCGGCGACCACGGCTCCAGCAGGGCCCACCGGCCCCTGGGGAGGGATCGCCACGCTCCACGACGCGTGATCTTCCGTGAACGAGATCGGCTTTCGTCGATGGACCTAGTCCCTGCGTCCTATATCAGCGGCCTTCCACAGGCTGATACGACGCGCCCACCCCGCCGGTACCGTGAGGTCATGAGTCATCGCCCACCGTCGGGCCTCGCAGCGGTGAGTGCCGCGCTGCTCGCCATGAGCCGGCACCTCGAAGTGCGCGACGTCCTCAAGACGATCGTCGCCTCGGCCCGCGAGCTGCTGGACGCCGAGTACGCGGCCCTGGGCGTCCCCGACGACCACGGCGGCTTCGCCCAGTTCGTCGTCGACGGCGTCAGCGACGAACAGTGGAAGGCCATCGGCCCCCTGCCCCGGCAGCACGGCATCCTCGCCGCGATGCTCCACGAGGCGAGGCCCGAGCGTCTCGCCGACGTCCGAAAGGATCCCCGCTTCGAGGGCTGGCCCGCCGTGCACCCCGACATGTCCGACTTCCTCGGCCTCCCCATCCGGGACGGCGACGAGATCATCGGCGCGCTCTTCCTCGCCAACAAGCGCTGCCCCAAGCCGGAAGGCAGCTGCGGGTTCACCGTCGAGGACGAGGAACTGCTGGCGATCCTCGCCCAGCACGCGGCGATCGCCCTCACCAACGCCCGGCTGTACGAGCGGAGCCGCGAGCTCACCATCGCCGAGGAGCGGTCCCGGCTCGCCCATGAGCTGCACGACGCGGTCAGCCAGAAGCTGTTCTCGCTGCGGCTCACCGCACAGGCCGCCACCGCCCTGATCGACCGCGATCCGGCCCGCGCCAAGGGGGAGCTGCACCAGGTCGCCGCGCTCGCCGCGGAAGCCGTGGACGAGCTGCGCGCCGCCGTCGTCGAACTGCGCCCCGCCGCGCTCGACGAGGACGGCCTCATCGCCACACTCCGTACCCAGATCCAGGTCCTGGACCGGGCCCACACGGCCCGGGTCACCTTCGAGAGCCTGGGCGTACGGGCCCTGCCCGCCGCCCAGGAGGAAGCGCTGCTCAGGGTCTCCCAGGAGGCCCTGCACAACGCACTGCGCCACTCGGGCGCCGAGCACGTCGACGTCACGCTGGCCCGGCACGGCGGCGGCACGCTGCTCCGGATCACCGACGACGGCAGCGGATTCGAACCCACGGCGACCCGGCAGGCAGGCCGGCACCTGGGCCTGGTGTCCATGCGGGACCGCGCGAGCGGGGTCGGCGGAAGACTCACCGTTGAATCGGCGCCCGGCAAGGGCACCATGATCGAGATGGAGGTGCCCGGTGGCTGACCGGATCATCAGGGTGCTGCTGGTCGACGACCACCAGGTGGTCCGCCGCGGTCTGCGTACGTTCCTGGAGGTCCAGGACGACATCGAAGTGGTCGGCGAGGCTTCCGACGGCGCCGAGGGAGTGGCCAGGACGGAGGAGCTCCGCCCCGACGTCGTCCTGATGGACATCAAGATGCCCGGCACCGACGGGATCGAGGCCCTGCGCAAGCTCCGCGAGCTGGAGAATCCCGCCAAGGTCCTCATCGTCACCAGCTTCACCGAGCAGCGCACGGTGGTCCCCGCCCTGCGCGCCGGAGCCTCCGGTTACGTGTACAAGGACGTCGACCCGGACGCCCTGGCCGGCGCCATCCGCTCGGTGCACGCGGGCCACGTCCTGCTCCAGCCGGAGGTCGCGGGAGCCCTCCTCGCCCAGGACGACGCGGGCGGCGGTACGGGCCGGGGGAGCTCCCTCACCGAACGGGAGCGGGAAGTACTGGGCCTGATCGCCGACGGCCGTTCCAACCGGGAGATCGCGCGAGCGCTGGTCCTCTCAGAGAAGACCGTCAAGACACACGTCTCGAACATCCTGATGAAGCTGGATCTCGCGGACCGGACGCAGGCCGCCCTCTGGGCCGTCCGGCACGGGGCGGCGGGCTGATCGGCACCGGAACGGACCGTCTTCCTCTGGTCCGAGATTCATACTGTCGGGTGTATGTCACCCGGACGGCGCAACCCGTTCGACTCCGAGGCGTTCTCCAGGGTGCTGCGGCGGCTGGCCGCAGCCACGCTAGGAGGATCCTGAAGTGAAGAACCTGAAGAAGGCCGCTGCCGTCACCGCGATCGCCGGTGGACTCATCGCCGCCGGTGCCGGCGCGGCCTCCGCCACCGGCCACGGCGCGGGCGCCCACGGCACCGCGACCCACTCCCCGGGCGTGGTCAGCGGCAACGTCGTCCAGGTCCCGGTACACGTCCCGGTGAACGTGGTCGGCAACACCGTCAACGTGATCGGCCTGCTCAACCCGGCCTTCGGCAACCTCGGCCTGAACGGCTGACCGGCCTCACCGCCCTGTGCCGTCGGACGGGCGCATCGAGCCCGTCCGGCGGCATCCCCGGCGACCTCGGAAGCCCGCTCCGGCACAAGAAGCCCGCTCGGGCAGAGGGGCCCGCCCAGCCTGTCCGGCGTTCGAGCGCCCAGCGCTCCTGCTGGCCCCGAGCCCCGGGCTCCGGCCCCGAGCCCCGGACAACGAGACGCCCGGCCGCGCCTCCGAGCCCTACCGCTCGCGCTCCCGCTCCTCCACATAAGCGTTGTACGCGGCAACCTGCGCCCGCCGGGCGACCCGCTCCACCGGCCGAAGCGCCTCCCCCCGGGCCGCGATCTCCGACGCGCTCACCGCCCCGCCGTGCCCGTTCTCGTACGCCACCGAGATCAGCAGCCCGACGCGCTGCGCCAGTTCCAGCACCCGCACCGCCCGCGGCGGATAGCCCGGAGCCAGCACCTCGCGCCCCCGCTCCACCCGCGCCCGGTACGCGTCCACTGCCGCCTCCGCCACCGGCCCGGAACCGGCCACGTCCAACCGCGACAACACCGCCGTCGCGTCCCGCAGCGCCTCGGCCAGCTCCCGTTCCGCCTCACCCAGCGACGGCACATCGGCCGGCGGCGCCTCCCGCACCGGCAGACAACACCACACCACCTCGACGTGCAGATCCTCCTCCGGGCCCACCTCACGCACCTCGGGGACCAGCCCGTACGGGGCACCGACGGCGACCACCGCCTCCTCGGCCTCCAACGCCCGCGCGTTGAAGTCCGGCGGACCGCTCAGCCCCAGCGGATGCCCGGGAGCCGGCAGCGCGACCCGGAAGCCGGTCACCCCCAGACCCCGCAACCGTCCGAGCGCCAGCGTGAGCCCCACCGGCCCCGCCTCACCCGGCAGGCCCTCCACCCGGTGCACCGCGTCCTCCGCGACGATGGCGAGCGCCGCGTCGTCCGGGGACACGAGTCCGGCGAGAAGTGCGTTTCCCCAAGCGGCCAGCAGCCCTGAGCGTGGTTCCGAAAGCATGGCAACAGCCTAGGGAACGGAGCGGGGGCCTGTCGTCACACGGGCCCAGCTCCTGGAGTACTCCCGTGGTGGCGTAGATTTCCCTGGGAGCTGTGCCCACAGGCACGCGACGATCTCGACACTGCATGGGGAGACAACGCGCCATGAGCGATGTACTGGAGCTGGTGGACGTATCCGTGGTCCGCGACGGACGCGCTCTGGTGGACGACGTCTCCTGGCAGGTCAAGGAGGGGGAGCGCTGGGTCATCCTCGGCCCGAACGGCGCCGGCAAGACCACCCTCCTCAACATCGCGTCCAGCTACCTCTTCCCGAGCACCGGCACCGCCAAGATCCTCGGCGAACAACTCGGTGGCGTCGGCACCGACGTCTTCGAGCTCCGCCCCCGCATCGGCATCGCGGGCATCGCCATGGCCGAGAAGCTGCCCAGGCGCCAGACCGTCCTGCAGACGGTGCTCACCGCCGCGTACGGCATGACCGCCACCTGGCACGAGAACTACGAAGCCGTCGACGAGGAGCGCGCCCGCGCCTTCCTCGACCGGCTCGGCATGACCGAGTACCTCGACCGGAAGTTCGGCACTCTTTCCGAGGGTGAGCGCAAGCGCACCCTGATCGCCCGCGCCATGATGACCGACCCCGAACTGCTGCTCCTGGACGAGCCCGCGGCGGGACTCGACCTCGGTGGCCGCGAGGACCTGGTCCGCCGTCTCGGCCGACTGGCCCGTGACCCGTACGCCCCCTCCATGATCATGGTCACCCACCATGTCGAGGAGATCGCCCCCGGCTTCACCCACGTCCTGATGATCCGCCAGGGCAAGGTGCTCGCCGCCGGCCCCATGGAGACCGAGCTCACCTCCCGCAACCTCTCCCTCTGCTTCGGCCTGCCGCTCGTCGTCGAGCACACCGGCGACCGCTACACGGCCCACGGACTTCCGCTCTCCTAGGACGGCGCGGCCCGGCACGGCCGGCCGACGGTCTCCACGGGCGACGTCGTGCCCGCCCGGCTGCGCCCTGTCCGCGAGGGCACCCGCGGTCCTACCATGACCACGTGGACATCGAAGCGTGGGTGTGGTGGCTGATCGGTGCGGTGGGACTGGGCATCCCGCTCGTCCTGACCGCGATGCCCGAATTCGGCATGTTCGCCGTCGGGGCGGTCGCCGCAGCGGTCGTCGCGGCACTCGGCGGCGGCATCGTGGCCCAAGTACTGGTCTTCGTCGTGGTCTCCGTGGCGCTCATCGCCGTGGTCCGCCCGATCGCGACCAGACATCGCGCGGACCGGCCTCAACTCGCCACCGGCATAGATGCGTTGAAGGGCCGTCAGGCAGTCGTCCTGGAACGCGTCGACGGCAGCGGCGGCCGGATCAAGCTGGCCGGAGAGATCTGGTCCGCCCGCGCACTCGACGGGGACCAGAGCTTCGATCCGGGCCAACAGGTCGATGTCGTCGACATCGACGGAGCCACAGCAGTCGTCATGTGACCGAACCACCCACATGGCAGCGCACGTTCTGTCAGACTCGAAGTCGATCATCATGAGATCGGGGCCGTCGAGACATACGGCCCCTCCCGCGAACTCGACCTCGATCATCGCGATCCGTCGGCAACCGAAGGGCAACGAGGAACACGATGCAACCGATCATCATCGTTCTGATCATTCTGGTGGTGCTCGTCTTCATCGCCCTGATCAAGACGATCCAGGTCATCCCACAGGCCAGCGCCGCCATCGTGGAGCGTTTCGGCCGCTACACCCGCACGCTCAACGCGGGCCTGAACATCGTCGTTCCATTCATCGACACCATCAGGAACCGCATCGACCTCCGTGAACAGGTCGTCCCGTTCCCGCCCCAGCCGGTGATCACCCAGGACAACCTGGTCGTCAACATCGACACCGTCATCTATTACCAGGTGACCGACGCGAGGGCCGCGACCTACGAAGTCGCCAGCTACATCCAGGCGATCGAGCAGCTCACCGTCACCACCCTCCGCAACATCATCGGCGGCATGGACCTGGAGCGGACCCTGACCTCCCGCGAGGAGATCAACGCCGCCCTCCGCGGAGTCCTCGACGAGGCGACCGGCAAGTGGGGCATCCGGGTCAACCGCGTCGAACTCAAGGCGATCGAACCGCCCACCTCCATCCAGGACTCGATGGAGAAGCAGATGCGCGCCGACCGCGACAAGCGCGCCGCGATCCTCCAGGCCGAAGGAACCCGGCAGTCCGCGATCCTCACCGCCGAGGGCGAGAAGCAGTCCGCGATCCTGCGCGCCGAAGGCGAGGCCAAGGCCTCGGCCCTGCGCGCGGAGGGCGAGGCCCAGGCCATCCGTACGGTCTTCGAGTCCATCCACGCCGGCGACCCCGACCAGAAGCTCCTCTCGTACCAGTACCTCCAGATGCTCCCGAAGATCGCCGAGGGCGATGCCAACAAGCTCTGGATCGTGCCCAGCGAGATCGGCGACGCGCTCAAGGGTCTCAGCGGGGCCTTCGGCAACCTCGGCTCCGGCGCCCCCGGATTCGACATCGGCAAGGAACGCCGGGAACAACCCCCGGTCGACTGACGCGTACACGCCCTCGTGCATGATCAATGCACCAAGCACCGATCATGCACGGGGGATTCGCCATGACCACCTGGGAGATGCTCGCCGTTTTCGCCGCGGGCATCAGCGCGGGCACGATCAACACGATCGTCGGATCGGGAACGCTGATCACGTTTCCCGTGCTGCTCGCCACCGGCCTGCCCCCGGTCACCGCCACCGTCTCCAACGCCCTCGGCCTGATCCCCGGTTCGATCAGCGGCGCCATCGGCTACCGCAAGGAACTCGCAGGGCAGGGCCGCCGCGTCCTCAAGTTCGCCGCCGGTGCGCTGATCGGCGGCCTCACCGGCGCCACCCTCCTGCTGGCCCTGCCCTCCACGGCCTTCGAGACGATCGTGCCGATCCTGGTTGCCCTGGCCCTCGTCCTGGTCATCCTGCAACCTCGCATCAGCAAAGCCGTCCAGCGCCGACGCGAACACACCGGCACCACCGCCCGCGCCGACGGCGGCCCGCTCCTCGTCGTCGGACTGATGCTCGCCAGCGTCTACGGCGGCTACTTCACCGCCGCCCAGGGGATCATCTATCTCTCGCTGATGGGCATGCTGCTCGACGACACGATGCAGCGCCTCAACGCCGTCAAGAACGTCCTGGCGGCCGTCGTCAACAGCATCGCCGCGCTCTTCTTCCTCTTCGTCGCGGACTTCGACTGGACGGCCGTCGTACTGATCGCGGTCGGCTCCGCGCTCGGCGGTCAGATCGGCGCCAAGGTCGGCCGCCGCCTCAGCCCGGTCCTCCTGCGCGTCCTCATCGTCGCGGTCGGCACGGTCGCCATCGTCCAGTTGCTGCTCCGCTGACCCACGGAAGCCCGCCTCCGCAAAGAGACGGGCTCCGGTACGACAGGATGCGTACGCCGACTACGCCGCGGTACGGTCCAGCCACTCAGGCAGCGCCGACCGCTCACCGGCTCCCATCGCCAGCAGCATCGCCTCCGCCGGAGACGGCACGAAGGGCTGCCTCAGCAGCGGCATTCCCGCCTGCTCCGGAGTCCGGGCCGCCTTGCGGTGATTGTCCTCCGCGCAGGACGCCACCGTGTTGAGCCAGGTGTCCTGACCACCCTGGGCGCGCGGCACCACGTGGTCGACGGTGCTCGCCCGCCGCCCGCAGTACGCGCACCGGTGCTGGTCCCGTATCAGCACACCCCTTCTGGACCAAGGGGCCTGTCTTCGAAACGGCACCCGTACGTACCGGCAGAGCCTGATCACCCGGGGCACCGGGATGTCCACGGCGGCGCCACGCATGCGGAGATCGGGATGCGACTGCTCGACGACGGCCTTGTCCTGCAGAATCAGCACCACCGCACGCTTCAGCGTCACCGTCGACAGCGGCTCGAAGCTCGCGTTCAGTACCAGTGTGTCCCGCATCTCGCCCACTTTCCGTGTGCCGCCCGCCCCCTGGCAGGCCCGGATCAACTCTGGCCGGGCAGGCCGTGATGGACAACGCAATAAAAAAATGCCCTGCCCTGATCTCTCCAGGACCAGGGCAGGGCAAACAGCGGGAGAATTCTCGGCTCACCGGGTATCAGGCGGGACCTGTGTACTCACCGATCAACTGGGCACGTCCCAGCGTGCGGAACCGCAGATTGAATCCGACGACCGCGGGCGACACAGCGCTGTCGACACCCAGCTTCTCGCTGTCCACCGCGTACACGGTGAAGACATAGCGGTGGTTCTCCCCGGCCGGCGGCGCCGCGCCGCCGAACTCCTTCGACCCGTAGTCGTTACGGACCTGTACGGCACCGGAGGGCAGCCCCTCGAACTTCCCGCTGCCCGCGCCTGCCGGCAGCTCCGTGACCGAGGCCGGGATGTCGAAGACCACCCAGTGCCAGAATCCGCTGCCCGTCGGCGCGTCGGGATCGAAGCAGGTCACGGCGAAGCTCTTGGTCCCGGCCGGGAAGCCCTCCCACCGCAGCTGCGGTGAGGTGTTCCCGGCCGCGAACACCTGGGCGTCCGCCAGAACGGCACCGGGGGCGAGGTCCTCGCTCACCACGGTGAAGGACGGCACCTCGGGATGGAAGTCGTGCGGCAGCGGCGCCCTCTTCGGCTCGGTCACGTCAGCACCTCTCCTGATCGCTCTACTGCTGTCAGCAGGTCTCCCACCGACCCTAGAGCCAGTTGCGCCGCCCGCCGACCTCGGCGAGCCACTGATTGAGGTACGCCGCCCAGTCGGTCCCGTGGAAGTCGTTCAGCCCGACCTTGAACGTGCGGTACGAGTCGCTGCCCTCGCTGAAGAGCCCGGACTTCTTGTCCATCTCCAGTACGACGTCCATCTCGCGGTCGTCCGCGACGAACGTCAGCTCGACCTGGTTCAGCCCGTGGTACTGCTGCGGCGGGAAGAACTCGATCTCCTGGTAGAACGGCAGCCGCTGGCGCGTACCGCGAATGTGGCCGCGCTCCATGTCCGCACTGCGGAAGCCGAAACCGAGCTGACCGAAGGCGTCGAGAATGGCCTGCTGTGCCGGCAGCGGGTGCACATTGATCGGGTCCAGGTCGCCCGAGTCCAGCGCCCGCGCGATCTCCAGCTGCGTGGTCACACCGATGTTCATGCCGTGCAGCTGGTGACCGGCGAACATCGTGATCGGCGTCTCCCAGGGAATTTCGAGCCCGAACGGCACGACGTGCACGGCGCCGGCCTGCACCTCGAACGCGCCGCCGAGCCGCAGCGTGGTGAACTCGATGTCCTGCTTGGTCTCGGTGTCCTGGCCCTCGACCTCGACCCGGGCCTGCAGACCGACGGAGAGCCCCTCGATCCGCTGATCCACGGATCCGCCCTGGATCCGGACCTCACCCTGGACGACCCCACCCGGCACGACATTGAGCTCGGTCAGCTCGGTCTCCACCGAGGCACCACCGGCACCCATGCTCGCGAGCAGCCGCTTGAAGCCCATGTTTACTCCTCCTTGGTCCTGACCCCTAGATACGCGTCACGACCGTGGTCGGTTCCCGGTAGCCTCGAACGCCATGATCGAGGGCCTGGACCGCACCCCGCTGACACGCGACTTCTTCGACCGCCCCGTACTGGATGTGGCACCCGACCTCCTGGGCCGCACCCTGGTACGCAGCACCCCCGAAGGCCCCATCGAACTGCGCCTGACCGAGGTGGAGGCCTACGCGGGCGAGATCGACCCGGGATCGCATGCGTTCAGAGGCCGCACCCCGCGCAACAGCGTCATGTACGGGCCGCCCGGTCACGCGTACGTGTACTTCACCTACGGGATGTGGCACTGCCTGAACCTGGTGTGCGGCCCGGAAGGCAAGGCCTCCGGGGTCCTGCTGCGGGCCGGCGACATTCAGGTCGGGGCCGACCTCACCCGCAAACGTCGACTCTCGGCCCGCAATGACAAGGAACTGGCCAAAGGCCCGGCTCGACTGGCCACCGCGCTCGACGTCGACCGCGCCCTGAACGGCACCGACGCCATCGCCCACCCCGAGGCCCCACTGTCCGTACTGCACGGCACCCCTCCACCCCGCGACCAGGTACGCAACGGCCCGCGCACGGGAGTGGGCGGTGACGGAGCCACACATCCCTGGCGCTTCTGGATCGACGGAGACCCCACGGTGAGCCCCTACCGAGCCCATGTGCCACGCCGCCGCGCAACTTGACTCGCCCATGGGAGCCACCTAATGTAGTCCGAGCCGCTTGAAACGGGCACTGCTGTCGGTACGGTCCAATGGATCGCCCGAGCATCCCGAAGTGGCCAACCACTACCTACGATTCACCCTGGCGGGTGCGAATTCGGCATGCCGTAATTCGACTCCATCGACTCGATTATGAGTCGCCAAGGAAATCGGCTAATGTAGTGGACACGCCGAAAGGCAAGGCCACTCCAAAGGCCACCGGAATTCAAATTCGAACCGGAAACGGTGAGAAAAGAGTCTGGTAAGGTTGGACTCGCCGGAAAGGGAAACGCGAAAGCGTGGAACTGGAAAGCGGCCCCGCTTCGACCGGGAATCGGACACGAAAGAGTCTGATAGAGTCGGAA